>PCAH01000166.1 GCA_002730485.1 Dehalococcoidia bacterium
ACTGGTTGAAACCGGCTACGACCCCAAGGGTACCCGCGCATTGATCCTGGGTGCTGGTGGCGCTGCCCGTGGAATCATGCTGGCTCTGATTCGAGGCGGCGTTGATTCTCTTGTGATTGCCAACCGGACACTGGAGCGTGCGGACACCCTCTCCGAACTCTCAATCGAAAGTGGCGTGCATTGCCAGTCGGTTCCCATCTCAGGGGACCCTCTGACCGAGGCAGCTGCATCTGCGGACCTGATCGTGAATTGCACCTCGGTTGGCATGTCTCACGGGCCTGACGAGTACGGGTCACCCCTGTCGGCAGACCAGATCCCAGCCACGGCTATCGTCAATGACGTGGTGTATAATCCATTGGAAACTCCCCTCATCAAACAGGCGCAGATTGCCAAAGCCACGGCTCTGGGTGGCCTGCATATGTTGGTGTATCAAGGGGTTCTGTCGTTCCAGATGTGGACCGGCCAGGACGCTCCGGTGGACGTGATGCTGGAAGCCGCCACCAAAGAAATGGCCTCCCGAAGCGCCTAGCGCGCCAGTTTTCCCAACCAAGTATTTTCACGTAGGATTTACATGGTCAAATTTTCCACCGCAGGCGAGTCCCACGGGCAGGGTCTGGTAATCATTTTGGAGGGCATCCCAGCGGGACTGCCCATTAGCGAAGACTATATCGGCATCCACCTGGGCCGCCGTCAAAAAGGCTATGGCCGCGGTGGGCGCATGCTCATCGAGAAAGACCGGGCTAAGATCATCTCGGGCGTGCGCCATGGCGCCACTCTGGGCAGCCCCATCGGCATGACCGTAGAGAATAGGGATTGGGCCAACTGGTTGGAGGCGATGTCGGTCGATCCTCTGGAAGGTGAACCCGAGAGTCCCAGAACTAGGCGTATCACCCGCATCCGTGCTGGCCACGCCGACCTCCCAGGAGTCATGAAGTACGGATTCGAAGACGTGCGAAACGTCCTAGAAAGGGCCAGCGCCCGAGAGACCGCCGCCAGGGTCGCCGCGGGTTCCATAGCCATCAGACTCCTTGAAGAGTTTGGAATGAAGATCCACAGCCATGTCATTTCGATCGGCTCTGTGAATGCCGCGCCGGTGGAAGACCCATCAAAGATAGATTGGGCTGCAGTTGAAGATTCGCCGGTCCGCTGTTCTGACCCTGATGCTGCTCTGAAGATGGCCGCTGAGATCGATGCCACCAAAGGTGCCGGAGATACTGTAGGCGGTATGTGCGAGATCATCGTAGAGAACGTGCCCATCGGAGTGGGTTCCCACGTTAGTTGGGACACAAAGATCGACGCCCTGGTGGCCCAGGCCCTCATGTCCATCAACGCTGTGAAGTCCGTTTCCATCGGTCCCGGTTGGGAAGTATCCACCCAACGCGGCTCTGAGGTTCAAGACGTTATCCTGCCAGTGACCGACCCGGATAAACCCTGGCAGCGGAACACCAATAAATTAGGTGGCACCGAGGGCGGGATGACCAACGGCATGCCCCTGGTCGCCCGCTTCGGCATCAAGCCAATACCAACCATGGTCACGCCTCTTCCTTCAGTCGACCTCGACACCGGAGAGGAGGTGCTGTCTCATTTTGAGCGCTCCGACGTCTGTCAGGCACCTCCGGCCTGCGTGGTCGGTGAGTCCATGGTCGCTTTGGTCTTGGCAAAGGCGTTCATGGAGAAATTTGGCGGTGACTCTGTTCCGGAGACCAAGCGGAATCTGGAGGGCTACCTCAAGACCGTGGGGCCCCGTAAGATCTAACAATAGACCCACGGCTGGATGATCGTGGCTCCCAAACCCCACTTACCCAACATCTTCAATGAGGCCCCCCTGTGGACGGTCATAGGGGTGCTTGGGTTATTGCTAGGCCTGGTGCTGTTGATATTCGACGAGCTGGTCTTCACCTTGGTGGAATCGCTGATAGAGGTGGCTCACACCGGTCCATACGTTCTATCTGAGAAGCATTCTTCCGAGATCAGAGAGGGGATAGATACCTGGGTCTGGGCTGGCTTCGCCGTTGCTGTCGTCACACTTCCGTTTGGGAATCTCAGGTTTAGGTTCTGGCTGAGCAAACTCCTGCATCCGATAGTCTCCCGTCAACACGATGATTCCCTGCATCCAGACCGCTACGGCCATTCATTTTTCTTGGCCATATTTGGGGTATTGGTTTTCTCAGTTTTAGCCCATTGGTCCCTCCGCACTTTCTTGGACACTGATTGGTTCGAGGGTGAAGATGGAGTCAGCGAATGGTGGTCAGTTGCAACCTACCTTGCGGCCGCAGTGGCTGCGGGGACCGTTGCCTGGTCATTGATGGCCACCAAGCATTCCAAATTGAAGTATTTCTACATTGTCCTGGCTGTGGCGTGCTTCCTAGGGGGCATGGAAGAGATCAGCTGGGGGCAGCGCATATTTGACTGGGGAACCCCTGCGGCGATGGAAGAGATCAATTTCCAGGACGAGACCACCCTCCACAACGTCAATTTTGCCAATAACGTCATCTTCGAGATTCTATTTTGGGGCAGCGCTTTAGGTCTGGTCGGCGGGGTCTGGCGGCTGATCGCCAACGGGCGAGGTCTGAGCGACCGCATGAGGCTGGTGTTGCCATCTCTGACCATGGCACCGGCCCTATTGCTGATACTGGTCTGGCGTACCGGAGATCTCTGGCGCACGGCCAATATACCCCGGCTGGTCATGGACCATTTCGATTCCGGCCCCAGAGGTTCTGAAGTCCCCGAGGCGTTGCTGGGCCTCTGTCTCATAATCTACACATTCACAAATCTGCAAAAGGCGCGGTATCTGAGCCGCGTCGCTGCCCAACGTGCTGAAAACGATTCTCCCAAAGAACCTTCAAAGGAGTCCGTATGAAATTTGGAGTGTCACTGGTCCCGCACGACCTGAGAGAGACGGCGGCCAGCGCCAGATTGGCCGAAGACTTGGGGTTCGATTATGTTGGTATCCCCGATTCCCAATCCCTGTGGAAAGAGTTGTATCTGAGTTTGGGCGTGGTAGCGGGAGCCACCAGCAAGGTGGGCATCGGCCCCACAGTGACCAACGCCCTCACCAGGCACCCGGCTGTTGCCGCATCAGCCATCTCCACTCTGAACGAGATGTCCGGAGGCCGCGCCTACTTCGGGATCGGCACTGGTGACAGCGCGATCCTCAATCTGGGGCTGCGTCCCGCTAGACTAAAGGAACTGGAAGATTATATCGAGGCCATGCGGACCATCCTCTCCGGCGAATCTTATGATTACAAGGGCCGGTCCATACACGTCCAATGGTCGGACAACCCGGTACCGATCATCATGTCGGCAGAGGGGCCAAAGACCCTGAACCTGGCTGGTAGGATCGCCGATGCCGTTATCGTGCACTCTGGTCTGACCAAGGACGTACTGGCCGATACCATCACCAGGATTAGAGAAGGTGAAAGAGCTGCTGGCCGTCCGGAAGGCACTACGAAGGTGTGGGCGTTTGCCAAGTGCAACGTAGCAGACCGACGGGAAGACGCCATCGATGAGATAAAGATGGCGCTCGCGGCATCGGGCCATCACGCGTTCCGGTTTACCCTGGAGGGGAAGCACGTTCCAGATGAACTCCAAGAGGCAGTGATGGCGCTCCAGGGAGAGTACGTCACATCGCAACACGAACAGCTTGGGGAGACGCGCAACGCGGCTCTCAGCGATGAACTGGGGATAACCGACTTCCTGGCCGATCGGTTTGCCGTGGCGGGCACACCAAATGAGTGCTTGAAGAAGGCACGTATCATCCGTGACGCAGGCGTGGACAACCTTCTGATACTGGCCATAAGTTCAGATTCGGACAACATCATCCGTCGCTTCGGTGAAGAGGTCATCGCAAAGCTCTAAAAGCCTGGTTTTACTTATGCTGGGTAGAGCTGGCGTATGCCAGGCACGAGCTACGATGCCGATACAGTGAGTTTGGTGGCGGATTTGGCTTGACACGTAGAAGTTATGCGCTAAACTGTGTTTAGCCAAACTTAGGACTACTCGGAGGATTCACATGGAAGGAAAGTTTCAGATAGAAATTACCTATTGCGTAAGTTGACAGCACCACGCTGTCGCCACGTGGATGGCGAATGAATTTTTCCGGCACTATGGCAAAGATGCTGCCATTGCTATCTCCCCCCGCGGACAGGGCATCATGGAAGTATTTTTCAATGGTGAGCGGATCTTCGACAAGAAAGGTGAAGGCAACATCTATCCTGACCTGAAACGGGTTCGGGAGATGCGCCAGGTCATTGATGCCAAGATTGAGACCCTAGAGCCCACACCGGCAGACGACTAGACTCTCTTTTTAAAAGAAGTTAATAGAAAAGGCCCTCCCGCAAGGGAGGGCCTTTTCTATTTGTCAGGACCAAGTTCAATCTAGAGTATGGTTTGCACCTTGCTCCATATTTCTCGCCCAAGTTCCTCCGTTGGGCGTTGACCGTCTAGTACCAGCCACCCCTCCGGGTCTGCTGCAGCTAAAGCGCTGTAGCCGCGCCTTATCTTTCGGTGGAAATCCACTGGTGCACCGTCAAAGTTGTCCTGGTCTCCATGGTCCTTGCGGGCCAAGGCAGTTTCCACCGGCAGATCTAGCAGCACTGTCAGATCTGGTTCCAGCCCACTTGTGGCCTCCCGGTTCAGACGCTCAATCAATTCCCGGTCCAGGCCGCGACCGTAGCCCTGGTAGGCCATGGTGGAGCTGGTAAATCGGTCGGCGATGACGACCCCGCCCTCGGATAGAAACGGTTTGATGACTTGTTCCACCAATTGGGCGCGGGCGGCTTCAAACAGCATCAACTCGCTGATGGGTGCCATCGGCTCGCCGGACTTTAAAAGCTTGCGCAGGGATTGGCCAAGGGATGTCCCGCCAGGTTCGCGTGTTCGGAGCACGTCGATACCACGGCGGTGCAGACGGCGTTGTAAAGAACGGACCTGGGTACTCTTTCCCGAGCCGTCGCCGCCTTCAAAGACGATAAAACAGGCCATTTAACTTCTCATCCGATCTTTCGACCTTACCGGTCAGTTGGACCCGGATGTATTAGACCCGGTAGAACAAGACAGAACGCTCCGGCTCCCGACCCTGGCTGACCGACGCCACATTGTAGCGTTGTCCCAGTAGATGCTGCAGACGGCGAATGTAGGACCGCTGTGGGGATAGGTGCACGGTCTGCTCACCGGAAAGTACCCGGTTCGCCGCATCTTCAGCCTCGCTCATGGCCTTCTCCACGGTCGGGGAACTGTTTGCGCCGGTGAACGGAGGGCCGTCGTCATCGTTGCCCATCCCCGACAGAGTGCCTGCGCCGTCGCCGTTACGGTGCCAATCCTTGATGGCAGTGTCTAGGAATTCCTGCAGTTGCGGCATGGTGTTCTTTCGAAGTACACATACCGGAGTGCCGCTGGATTCGGCGATGCGTACCAACTGCGAACCACGGCGGTAGTGCGTCTTGGTGGTCAGGACGACGTCAGCCTGTCTCAGTTCATTTACGATATGGACCACCCGACCCGATTCGGCGGCAGCGGCTTCCAGCTTATCCTTGCCAACTCCAAAGAGGAATATCCGTACCTCGGCCTCTTTGACCTTGGATTCTGGGTCTCGCAACCCCGCCTGACCCACTGGTGCTGGCATCTGGCCTTGGGCCATGGGACTCTGAACGGTCTGACCAAATCCCTGAGGTTGTTGGCCTCCTTGGCGGCCACCCTTAAGGCTTTCAGGCTGCCAGAATCCGGGTTTGGCCTCGCTGACGCGAGCTTGTTCTTGGGTGCGGAGAACCTCGCCGCCGGGGCCCATGGTTCGCACTTCCGGAGAGATTGGGAAGCCCCTCAGCCACTGGTCGACAACCTGGGCCACGTTGTCATGGACGGCCAGTTTGTCCCAGCCTTGGATCTCAATCACAACATCGAACGTCGGTGGAGCCTTGCGCTCCAGTACGCTCTTCTGGGTGCCCCGGTACCGTGCTTCTTGGTCTCCCAAGGTTACGGTCTGAATCCCGCCGACCAGGTCTGACAGGGTGGGGTTCATTATCAGGTTATCGAGGGTGTTACCGTGGGCGGTAGCGATCAACTGAACGCCCCGTTCCGCAATGGTACGGGCGGCGGCGGCTTCCTGTTCGCTGCTCATCTCATCGATGATGATGGTCTCGGGCATGTGGTTTTCCACAGCTTCGATCATGACGCCATGCTGGGCATAGGGCGACTTGACCTGCATCCGCCTGGAACGGCCAATCGCCGGGTGCGGTACGTCGCCATCACCAGCGATCTCGTTGGAGGTGTCAACGATGATCACCCGTTTTCTAGCCCGCTGAGAGAGAACTCTAGAGACCTCACGAAGCATGGTGGTCTTGCCCACACCAGGGCGGCCCAAGAGAAGGATGTTCTTCCCTGAGAATGCCAAGTCTTCGATGATAGTCATGGTTCCGAAGACGGCTCTACCCACCCTACAGGTGATACCGACAACTTGTCCCCTTCGGTTGCGGATGGCAGAGATCCGGTGGAGTGTCCGTTCGATACCGGCGCGGTTGTCTTCCCCAAAATCGCCGATCCGACCAATCACATTTTGAATGTCATCGGCGGTGACAGGGTTTTCGTCCAGTTCAGCATCTCCGTCCACAAACCGGGCCTCGGGCAAGCGGCCCAAGTCCAGTATGATCTCCAGCAACTGATCCAGGTCATCTCGTTTTCGCAGGATGGCGGCGACGGCCGGCGGCAGAACATCCAGTACTAGTTCAAGCTCTTCGCGGTCACGTTCGCTTGCTGGATTCTGGAGATTGTCTTTTCCATATACCTCAACCTGCTCTTCGGCGCTCGCCTGGATGTCCTGCTCCTCTGCTCCCTGCCCTGTTTCTTGAACCGTTGCCAATATCACGCCTCCACGTAGGAAAGTTCGCGACTTCTAACCGGTACTGCTACCGTTTTGATTAAGATAATATAATGGCCGGCATCATGAAAACCCTGCCGGGTTAACAGGTCTACGATGTTTTCCTGATAGCTGGGTATCAGCCAATTTTGAGTCTGCCACGATAGCTGTATTAGATGGGAGACCAATTCAGGGTGGTTGGGATGCCACTGCATCCGCCCTGAGGAGGTCTTCCCAAACGGTTGCTGCGCCCACCAACCGACTATTTTACCGTCGATCTTCAGGACCGTTTCGCTACCATGCGTCTGGTATGGTTCCTGGGAATCGTGCCATTGGTCAATGGTCAGGCCGATACCCTCTCTGACCCGTTGCGGCGTTGAAGCGCAGTATAGCTGGAACAAACCATGAAAGTCGGAAGCGGTCGGTTCCTCGGGAGCAAATTTGCCCATTTCGCCGATAACGTCACTGTGTTGAGCTAAGACCTGTAACGACTCTTGGGCCGCCAGGTGTGTCTCTTCAAAATAGGGATAGAACCCCGTTTTGCGTGCTAGGTCTGTGATTGGGCTGTCCGGCGCCACTCTTAGAAAGACCCTTTCTGCTCCACGGGCGCCGGCGCACTGAACAACATGCTCAAGCAGGTCCAAGGCTTTTTCTGGCGCTTGATCCGGCAGATACAGCCGATCAACTTCCCAGGCCCTGACACCGCTGCGTACCCTGGCCGAGGCCAAGCTCGAGACGTCCATACCCTTCCAATTTCCCACGGTGACCCGGTTGTGATCGCGGGCAATGGACTGCCGCCAGAAGGTGGTGTTTCGGAGCGGTCGGCACCGCACCATAGACTCGGTAGACGCCGCATGATTGGGTCCGCCGGGCGCGCCGACCAGCATGCAGCGCAATGCGTCACCTAGTCGGAAAGTTGTAATCACGGGGAGCCGTTTCCTGAAGACTTGCCATTACCCTTGGCCAGTTCCAAGAAATAACTGTGGAATCGGTAGTCGTTGGTCAGTTCAGGATGGAACGACGTGGCCATCAGGTTACCCTGCTTCACTGCCACCGGCCTTTCGTCTTCCAGTGCGGACAGGACTTCCACATCTTTACCGATCCGAATGATCACCGGAGCGCGGATGAAGATAGCGTGGAATGGGTCACCATCGAGGCCGTTTATATTCAGTCTCTGTTCGAAGCTATCCACCTGACGGCCAAAGGCATTTCTCTGCACGCCGATGTCCATGATGCCCAGGGGGACGGGGTCGTTCTCAGTGATCTCCTGGGAAAGCATGATCATCCCGGCACAGGTGCCCCAGACGGCGCGCCCTTCGGCGGCCATCTGCTGGAGTGGCTCTCTCAGGTCATAGAGGGTCATCAGGCGGGAAAGCGTGGTGCTTTCTCCCCCTGGAATGATAAGTCCGCTCAGAGAGTCCAGGTGTTCCGGAAGGCGAACCTCCCTGGCCTTGACACCCAGATTGCTGAGAACAGCTATATGTTCGGCGAAGTCGCCTTGTACTGCTAAGACGCCTACTTCCAACTCAGATCGCTGATCCTTTCTTGTACATTTGCCGTGTTCTTCTGTCCTCCCTGATCTACCTAATGGTGAATGAGAAGAACACTGATACGGTCTTAATCCAAGTCTGTTACTGGCTACGGGTGGCCAGCAATTCGTCTTCGGGAATGGACTTGGCGCTGATGCCGACCATGGGTTCGCCAAGGTTCTTTGAGACCTCAGCAAGGATCTTGGAATCCTGGTAATGAGTGACTGACTGGACGATAGCGTGGGCCCGGCTGGCGGGGTCGCCCGACTTGAAGATGCCGGAGCCGACGAATACGCCGTCTGCGCCCAGTTGCATCATCAGGGCTGCGTCTGCCGGAGTGGCTACACCACCGGCGGCGAAGTTTACCACGGGCATGCGGCCCATCTCCTTGGTCTTGGTCAGCAGTTCCAGGCTAACCTGCATGTCCCTGGCTTCCACAACCAGCTCGTCCTCAGGCATGTTTTCCAGCTTCCGAATGGCGTCTTGGACGGTGCGCATGTGGCGCACAGCCTCAACCACGTCACCGGTACCGGCCTCGCCTTTGGTGCGGATCATCGCAGCGCCTTCAGAGATGCGGCGCAGGGCCTCGCCCAGGTTGCGGCAACCGCAGACAAAGGGCACCTTGAAGTCGTGTTTCCAAACGTGGTGCTTCTCGTCGGCGGGAGTCAGAACTTCGGATTCATCGATGTAGTCAATGCCGATGGACTCTAGGATCTGAGCCTCAACGAAGTGGCCAATCCTGACCTTGGCCATTACTGGGATGCTGACCGCGTCCATGATGTCGCAGATTATCTGCGGGTCGGTCATGCGAGCTACGCCGCCGTCGGCTCGGATGTCTGCGGGCACGCGCTCCAGAGCCATTACGGCCACTGCGCCGGCCTCTGCTGCAATCTTTGCCTGCTCGGCGTTCACCACGTCCATGATGACTCCGCCTTTGAGCATCTGAGCGTGACCGGCCTTAACCGTAAATGTACCTGTTAGTACCTCGACCATCTTTGCCGTCCTCCGAGTGTTTGCGTTTTAGTTGGTGGCAAGAGACAAACTTTCTCAGTAATAGGAAAAATCAGCCTCGGTTGCGCCTATATTATACGCCTACGGCATGACGATTATCAATTGAGCAGGTCATCTCTCAGTGGAGACTGGAGTCGTGTCTAGAGGGGGCATAACCATTGATCATCTCTTCTAAGGTTTGATACCAGGGGTTGTTATTTTCGTTAATACGGACGGACATGTTGACCAGTGACGCAAACTTAGCTACGTCTGCGTCGAGGGGAAGGGCGTCCATGACATCGTTGATAACTGTCATTACACCTTCAAGGTTCCCGTCCTGAGCCCAGTAGCTCTTACGCATGATCTCCGCATATTCGGCTACCGCGGCGTCCGATCAGAATCGGGGAAAGGCGTCGTTCCTGCCGCGGTCGTCAATTTCTTGTCCGTGTCGACCCACTCTCATCAGCCAGTACTTTTCAGGCCCGAACTGAGACGGGGCAGCCTCCATGTGGATTGCAAACGCTTCATCCTCTGGAGGCTCATATCCCTGTTCAAAATAGTTTATGAACTCCTCTATCAAAACGGAGCCCGGGTTGGGTAGGTGGCCGTCATTGAAGAACCTTCGAGCAATGGTGTAAGAGGCCGTATCCACATCCATGGCAAAAGTTGAGAGGCGATCGTCTTCTGTGTCTATGAAGGGACTAACACCGGAATTCTCGAAAAATGTGGCGCCATAGGCAGTGTCGTTCAACGTACACTAATTGGGGACACGAGCGGTCGGGTTTGCCGTAAGTGCACTCGAGTTAGCCACCTTATCCAAAGTATTCAGACAGGAAGATAAGATCAGGATTAAGACCGACCTTTCTGATAACAGAAGAGATATACCGAGGATGCTGTATCGAATTATCGTCATTGGATTTCTCCCGTTATGGTAATTTAAATTTCGCGCTCAATGCCACATATCATCCGCTAAGATTTTAGGCCCAGCTGATTTGGTTATTCTTTGTAAGACGGAAACGAGGACAAAAAATCCCAAGAACAGGAAGTGCGGGTCTTAAGGGCTGGTGTCAGGGCATAAATCCCGATTTGGCCGAGATGGGATTTGCCCTACAGGCTTCTTGACAGTAGACGTGCGTAGATTTGATAATAGACCCTACTGCCGAGGTAGCTCAGGTGGTAGAGCACGGCACTGAAAATGCCGGTGTCGACAGTTCGAGTCTGTCCCTCGGCACCATTAACAATCTTGGTACCGGTTAGAAGCCGGAGCAGTATAGAGCGGAAGTGGCTCAGTGGTAGAGCACCTCCTTGCCAAGGAGGGGGTCGCGAGTTCAAATCTCGTCTTCCGCTCCAATTTTTTGAAGCTAAATCACCCTCTTCTTACACATACGGCAACTCATCAGTAGCCGTTTCCCCTTCGTTTTTCCCGACTTAGGCCAGGAAATCGGCCAAATTACACTAGTCCTGCATCCGTTCTACGAACTCACCGGTAGCACTGGCAACCTATGGGCTGTTAGTCCTGACAACAGTCGAGGCTTCCACTAATTCCAGCCATGTTTCCAAGTGGAATAGAATCCTGTGATACTGGGCTGGCCGAAAGTCGCTGTATTTCTCATCCCAGTAGATGATGCTTCCGGCAGTCTTGCCTAAAATGTCATCATCCTGCTGAGCCTCTTTGAGTAAATCCCGCGCCTCATCCAATTTGTGTTTGGTAACCACATTGATTACCTCCTTAAATAAAAATAGCCCCGTTTGGGCTTCAGATTTCCAATGTTTGGTACCGAAAAATATTGTTATCTTGGAAAGGAAAGCTTGTTAAGCTGGGATGTTAAAGAGTCCGGTATATGACTATTTTGTATTTATACAATGGTTTAACGCGATGAATCTTGGTGGTAGCTTTACGATTCCAATATGGTGTCTATCCATGACGACGGAAGCATGCCTGGTGAAGAAATGAAATTTGGAATTATGACTTCTAAGGTTGATGAGATTGGGTATATAACGCACGCGGAAAATCTGGGATTTAGCCATTGCTGGGTGACAGACAGTCCGATGCTGCGTTCAAATTGTTGGGCTGTTCTGGCCTTGGCTGCGAATGCTACAAGGACGATGCAACTTGGGACTGGGGTGAGCGTTCCTGGCCTCAGACAGGCACCAGTTACAGCGAACGGTATTGCCACGATAAATCGCTTAGCACCTGGCAGATGTTTCGTAAGTCTAGGAACAGGAAATACTGCTGCCAGAACTCTAGGTCAAAGACCGATGAGACTAGCTGAATTTGAAGAATACGTAAAGATTGTAAAGGCCTTAATCAGTGGAGAGGAAGCGGAACTACATGATGCAGGGGAATCTCATAAAATTCAATTCCAGATGCTTGAGCATAATTTTATTGACCTAGAGCATCCGATCAAACTGTATATCGCAGGATTTGGTCCCAAGGCTCAACAAATAGCTGGAAGTCACGGCGATGGGCTGATTTCAGGGATACCTAGAGGCGGAGATGTTAGTACGATGCTCGAGAACGCACGCCTAGGCGCTCAAAAAGCCGGGCATGGACTTGAGATGGATTTCGAAACATCGGTATTGGCAAACGTCATATTATTGGAATCTGGTGAGTCTGTCTTGAGCGACAGAGTCCTGCGTGAAGTCGGGCCTGCTGTAATAACAGGATTGCATTATCTAGTAAGTCAGTATCTCGAAACGGGAGACGAGCCACCTGAATATGCTAAGGGTATATGGAACCAATATCTTCAATGGATAGATTCTTTTCCGGCAGACGTCAGGCATCAGCGATTACATGCATCGCATTACAGTTTCTTGGATCCCGAAGAAGCCCAATTCTTAGATATAGATCTGGTTAAAGGAAGTTGTTTGATTGGATCAGACGCAGAGATCATCGAGCAGATAGGAATTTTAGAAAAGAAAGGTCTGAACCAGATTATTTTGTATCCGCCCTTAAACCGGCAATATAGGATGATAGAAGATTTCGCAGACAGGATAATTGTTCGTTCCTAATAGCTTCCGGTGAGAATCACGGTAAGAACATCAGGGCACAGCTACGCTATTGGAAAACTCCGAGCATGCCTTAGGTGCACCCATTTTTAAGACCGCTTGTCACGGTGGGAGAGTGTATACCCGCGTTTAAACCACGGAAATCAGATCGATAGATAGGGATTGATTATTGACTGGATACCCGATACATAAGTCGGAGTTTCAGCCTAGCACGTAATACACGTAGGTTAAACCAAGTTCCAAATTCTATGATGTCTTGTGATAGGTTCATTTCTAGTTAAGGTTACATAGAGAAGGTAATTGTATCCGGACTCCTGATTATTGCGTCGGTAGTTGCTGCGGTTCTGACGATAACTGTTCTAGCGCCTAGTTCAGTAGACAGCAAGAATTCCATATTGGCATCGAATCAGGTAGCGAATAACTTTGTCGGGACAAACATTGATGGTCTCAACGCCGTCCCAGACAGAGGGAATGGTCTAGCCATATCCGTATGGTTTAAGAACGTGGGTTCGGTGGATGTTCAGCCCGTATCTGCGATAGATGTCTTCTTGTTAACGGGAGATGGGTTGAGTGGTCGGTATATACCGTATTCGGATACTCCGACTTCTATAGATCGGTGGGAAGTTGTATCCCCACAAAATTCTGATGCGTGGATTCGAGGAGAGACTCTACTAATTAGACTGAATCTAGAAGCCAGTAGGCCGTTAAGCGCTGGTAGGTACCTGGTGGCATTGACGACACCAAACGGCGTAACCGGAGAGATATTCTTTGAATATGCTCCGACTCCGACGCCGACTCCTCCTTGAGCCCCTACCCTATTATCATGAATGGCACCATCTGGTATTGGTGCTAATGAATTTCTTGTACCTATGTATTCAACAGTACACAGATTAATCCTACTAGGTTTTTTGGTATGTTTGAGTCTTGCTTGTGGCGGAGGGCAATCCTCTGACCAGTTGGTTAGCTCTACCGAAAAGATTACGGAAGACCAATCTAGCAAAGAAACAAGTGGCGCAAATCTAATCCCCCCTGGGTCATCAGGTGGGGGCTCGAACATCGCCTCCAATACTCCCTCCAAAGGGGCGATTGCGAATGGTGGCACCGAGCGATCATCGACCTCACTGCCGATGCTGAAATTTTTCGATCCGACTGAGGACGGATTCGGCTTCACTAATTTTGCCGGCGGTAGTGGCGCTGCCACCATCGGAGTGAACGACCTGGTGGAGTTATTTGGATCAGATGGTTTATGTATCCCAGGTGATTCCGGGATATGCGAACCCTACCCCGGAGTCGACCTTTTCCTCGGTCAACTGAACGCCGTGCTTGCTAATGGCCTCTGTTATGGCATAAGTGCTAGTGTCACGAACCATTTTTCTGGCGACAGAATTCTTGGGGGAATCGGGCCTGAGACAAAAGCTTTGGTGGACTTGAACCGAGGCGATGAACTCGATCACTCCATCGCCAAATTACACATGATGCAGTTCTCTGAAGAATATAGAGCTGCCCTCGACACCTATCTGGATGACCGGCCAGATGAGATAGCTAGAGAGTTAAAAGCTTCGTTTGAGGACCCGGGGAACGGATCGACCCCTCCATATACCCTGGCCTTGTACACAGATGAAGGAGGGCATGCGATCACGCCTATAGGGATTGAAGAGACCGAATCCGGATATAGGGTATCTGTCTACGATAGCAATTGGCCCAGAGAGACGCGATGGGTGGATATGGACGGGGACTCCTGGGAATATCAAGGGTCGGCGGTCTTAATAACTGAGGACAAGAACTCTGGCGGTGGATTATGGACCGGTCAAGGAGCTGGGACGATGGCCCTGATACCGCATGCATTTCCGGACGACGGTTTCGATTGTTTCTTCTGTCAAGAAACTGGCTCCGGCTTATCAAAGAGCACCGGTTCCGTGATCATGGTGAATGCTCAGGACATAAAGAATACCACCTTTGAAATGGCTTCTGATGACGGCCAAGAGATGACTTGGACCACCTTGGGGCGCTCAGGAAGACTCGAATCTGTCAAGACCTATATCCTCCCTTCACAGAGTGAATCTTTGGACGGTGGGAGTGACATCCTGATGGTTGTCGTCCCACCCGAGGTCAATAATTTTGAGGTCAACTTAACTCCTTTGAACGGCTCCAACGAAGAGATCGACCAGGCCGATTCTTTCGGGCTCGTCCTCGTTGGTCCCGGCATACCAACTACCGTCACGAAAGGGCATATTTTAGAAGCACCAGAGGAGGATTCTACGAATATCATAGAGTTCTCCAAAGACCCGTTGACTGACACTGTGGTGTTGTCTATCGATTCCGAAAAAGTTGAAACCATCGAGTCTGCGACTATCCAGTCGACAACGTTCGTTGAATTGGCTAGTGACGAACGGTATGAAGCCATCATCGTTGAAGACGCCCTCGACGATGTCGTAGTGGCACAGAAAGAGACCGCAGAAGTAGTTTTCTCACTAAAGGCGATTCTCGACGATGTGGAAACCCCATTAAGAACAACCGAAACTGGAGACGGGTTGAGATTCTCTAAATTTTCAGATGGGTCTGTAACGGTCGAATCGCCAGATAATGATTTGATCAATAAGACTGTGGATGCGGGATACGAAGTAGCATTCTCAGACGGGACGACCGCGTCTTTCCAAATCAGTGAAGACAGGGCGATGATTGGTAATTTCTCCGACGGTTCAACCTCAATAAGATTTAAATCAGGAAATGGAGTACATTCCACTGCTGATGGGTGGGTCATAAATGAGCCGACTAGAGGCGAGTATGAGGTACTACGAGAGAATTTAGAGGGAGTATTGGAGAGGCCTTCGTTGGATGCTCTAGCTCAGAACTTTACGATCGCAGCCGAGACCAAAGAAATGATGCGCGATCTTATATTTGATGAAGAATCTCAGCGGGATCCCAAAAATGACCCCCTGTTTGGTGTCGAAGGTGATGTTGGCGTTGCAGATGTTGTCAGCGTCAATACTGAGCGAGCAGAAATCCTTTACGACAAATATGAATTATTAAAACAGGTAAGAGAAGTTATTGCGTTAGAGACACAAGACATTGGATCCAACGTGTTTGTCCAGGCCACGTTAGGATCGATGGAGACGACCGATTGGTCGGTTAAATTGGAGGCTGAACAGAAATCGTGGGCCGATGAGATGGAAACTGCAGAGGCCATTGTAGTGGCTGAACAAGAAACTAGCGCTGAGTCTACATCTGAAACTACGGGTGAGGCTGAAAGCGAATCGGAAGCCAACGCCGCCGAACGTGAAACCAAGCTTAAGGAGTGGGCAGATGCTGTGACAGAAGCCGCGGCAGAACGAGAAACCAGGGCCGAAGAGATAGCGGCTGCTGAAACCCAAGCCTTGGAAGATCGAGAAGCCAAACGAGAAATCGAAAGCGAAGCTCGGCTTAAAGATTGGGCAGATGCTGTGGCGAAAGCCGGAGTGGAACTAGAAGCCAGGATTAAGGATATAGAGCCTGTTGAAGCCAAAACCGAGGTGGAACGAGAAGCCAGAGTTAAAGAGATAGAGACTGCTCAAGCCAAAGCCACTGCAGAACGAGAAGCTAAGGTCAAGGAGTGGGCAGATGCCGCGGCCAAAGTACAGACTGACTTGAAAACGACTACAAACGACAAAGAGGATAACAGCGACGGGATCGAGTCTACTGTGGAGGCCGAGGATTTCGCTTCAGAGGCCACTGTGACCGATAACGGTAATTCCTCCGCAGAGGCCACTGCGACCGATGACGGTAATTCCTCCACAGAGGCCACTGCGACCGATGACGGTAATTCCTCCACAGAGGCCACCGCGGCCGATGACGGTAATTCCTCCACAGAGGCCACCGCGACCGATGACGGTAATTCCAACCCAGAAGAGTCAGGAGAGAATTCGGATGAGGGGCAGTCAAGCGGTAATACCGAAAACATACCGGACGAGATCCAAGAACGGATAGATGAAATGAGGGAGCGGTCGTCGCAACGTTAGACTGGGTAATCCACAATATGAGAGTTCTTATTCTGGTAAAGACTAGATAGCTCGGGCCTTTGGCAAGCTAATAATTTGATTCTAACGGTGAACAGGCCGTGGGATTATCATTCCAGAGGCTACGCTCACTACATGAATGAACAATATTTTAGGGCCATCAGTGATTTAAATGAATCCATTCTAATTGAACCTACACAGAAGAGATTCGAACTTCGCGGCGCATCGTATTATTATTCAGGTGGGGATATATTCAAAGTCCAATATCAAAATGCCCTTAGCGACTTTGAGGAAGCGATACGGATGAATTCGACTAGTAACTTGATTGCATGGGAATCGGCTGCGTATTCTAAACTCGATCAGTTCGATTAATCCGGTCGACCACCTGTCTTACCTCGGCGATGATGGTGGCGGTCATAGCCCTGTAGATTGACGAATAGAGTTCTCAGAACCACATAGATTAAACTATTCTCAAATAAACCATATACTACCCATCTGATTGAGGTAGCATAAGATAAATATCTAAAACATTCGAATCCGAATCGTTTTGATGTTATAAGCAAAATCAGATATCAAACAATTAAATCGTATCGCTCAAGGTATAGAAACAGATTTATTTGACCGGATATCGGCGTTTGACCCAATTGTGCTTGAGCCGGTCAGGCTTGTTGTCTCGTCAGAATAGACCAGCCTATAGTTCAAAATTCAAGGCTGAACGCTAAGGGGGAAAACCCATGCCACAGCGTACTCTATGGATGCACGGCGTAAATATGCAGGTTGAATATCCCAACCGTTTGACCTCGGTCCGTGCCACTGGTCCTTTTGTCAGAATCGAGGGCGCAAGAGGGCAGAACACTTGGCTCCATTTCCCTATACCAACATTGGCTGTCGTAGACGGCTCCAAAATGAATATCCAAGGAGCGATGGTCAGCTTCAGAACCCGTGACCACGCCTCCGTCCATGAAGTAATAATCTACGATGGCGAGTCTCGTATAGCTGAACATATGGACTTGGACTTGCGGGGCGACCATCTGGACCATGGGTTCGACGTGCCAGGTGACCCCCACATTCACAAAGGAATCAACGTAACCCTTGGTGTCCGCTTCGATGAGAGCGCGCCTGATGTCCGTTCCATGCAGATTGAAGTCATCGGCGTCGGTCTGGAAACTTCAAGCGACGATTAGCAAAACGAGACACCTCGAAACCAACAGATCAAAACTACTGAAGTTCAGATGAACGTTCAGGCGGAGGAATATACCATGGCCGCTACGCAGGTTGCGACACATAAAAATTACATCGGTGGAAAATGGGTTGAGTCGGTTACCGGCAGGACCTATCCGGTGCATAACCCAGCCCATACTGACCAGTTGGTGGGTGAATTTCAAACTTCGGGAGCAGAGGACACCCGTCAAGCAATAGAGGCTGCCAAAGATGGGCTCAAGACCTGGACCAATACTCCAGCTCCAACGCGGGCAAACGTCATCTACAAGGCCCTGGAGATCATGAGCCGTCGGTTTGAGGAATTGGCGGAGACTATCACCATCGAAGAAGGAAAGCCCATCGCCGACGCCCGGGGTGAGGTCAAACGGGCCATGGCCATCATGGAATACGCGGCTGGTGAAGGTCGCCGGATGTTCGGCTACACCACACCCTCAGAGATGCCTGACACCGTGGCCTATACCACCCGTCGACCGCTGGGAATCGTAGGAATCATAACCCCCTGGAACTTCCCTTTGGCTATTCCCGCTTGGAAGATCGCCCCAGCTCTGATCTGCGGCAACTCCCTGGTCTTTAAACCAGCATCTGCTACACCGCACAGCGCTGTGAAATTACTTGAGATATATGAGGAAGCAGGGTTGCCCGCCGGAGTGCTAAACCTGGTCACCGGACCGGGCGGACAGGTGGGTAATGCGCTGGTCGAGAGTCCTGACGTAAAGGGTATCTCGTTCACCGGCTCCACTGAGATTGGCACAGACCTATACAGTGAGAGTGCTAAACGTCTAAAGAAGGTGCAGGCTGAGATGGGAGGCAAGAACGCAGTCATAGTGCTGTCTGACGCTGACATGGACAAGGCCATGAACGGCATTGTGCAGGGAGCATTCGGTTCTACTGGACAGCGTTGCACCGCCACCAGCCGAGTCATCGTGGAAGAGAGTGTCCACGACCAGTTTGTGAAGGAGCTTATCGATCGGACCAGCAAGCTGACTGTCGGCGACGGCCTTGATCCGTCAAACGACGTTGCTCCGCTTTCTAGCCAGAACCAGAAGGACAAAGTATTGGAGTTCATCGGTGTCGGCACCGAGGAAGGCGCCGAATTAGCCTTCGGTGGCCGCGATATGACTGATGGAGAACTCAACGAGGGTTACTACGTGGAGCCGACGGTCTTTACCGGGGTCACATCCGACATGCGGATAGCCCAAGAGGAGATATTCGGTCCGGTGCTCACAGTCTTCAAGGCTAAAGACATTAAGGACGCTATCGAGATTGCCAACTCGGTGGAATTTGGCCTGTCATCTTCTGTCTACACCAAAGACATAACCAAGGCCTATGAGTACATCAACACCGTGGAGACCGGCATGGTCCATGTTAATGCATCTACTCTGGGTGGTGAAGTACACCTACCCTTCGGCGGACTGAACTCCTCTGGAGTTGGGCAGCGCGAGCAAGGCACCGCTGCGGTGGACTTCTTCAGCGAGGTCATAACCGTCTATATAGACCACGCTGCGGAGGCTTCCTAGCGGGCGGGTTTGTCTAAACCAAGACTTAGCATAACTAAAAAGGGCGTCCCCATTGGTCGGGACGCCCTTTCTGATTGGTATACCCGCTACCCTAAAGCGGTTGCCTGTGCTCGAAGCCAAAGTTGGTCTCATGCCAGAACCTTATTTCTTCTTCGCCTCCGATCCAGCATAGGAAGACCTCCCTGCCGTCTCTTTGGGAAGGGAAATCTACCAGGCCGCTGGACACATCCCTCAGGATGATACCTCGATCGAGAATCTCTTGGACTCTGTCTTCAACCTGGGCGGCCAGATTCTTCACGCTGGCGGCAACCTCCGCCAACTCAAGGTCTGGGGTCGACCCGTCTTTGGTTGGGTCGTGAACTATCTCATCGAACCGTTTCTGGGCCGCTAAGTATTGCTGACGGCGCAGCTTTAGCTCAAGGAATTTCTCCTGCAGCCAGGGCACCAAGGCGTTTGCTTCTTCTAGTGTGAATTGGTCTGCTTCCATGGTTCACTCATACTCAGAGGTGGATTCATGTAGGGATTCGAGTCGACGAACACTTTACCCTATGAGGTTTGCCCTGCTCAAAGTAATTTGGCGGCAAAGTTAGGTGAGTCTGGCACCAGTCCACCTCTGATGGTTTAAGGCGTACAATATTTGCCACGACAATTCGATTTCGAACCAAGGCAGACCGTAGATTTGAACGAAACTCAAACTGATAAGAACAAATTCCAGGTAGGCGATTTGGTCCTGCTGATAGACCGCAAAGACCGCCGTTACATGATTACCCTGGTGGCAGGTGAGACGTACCACTGCCATCTGGGGCAGTTATCCCATGACAAGATCATCGGTAATAACATCGGCGGATGGTTCCGCACCGACAAAGGCCACATCCTTTTGGGCATAAGTCCTTCCTTGGGTGATTTCGTGCGTCAAATGCCTCGTGGCCCCCAGATCGTCTACCCCAAAGATCTGGGCAACATAGTCAACTTTGCTGATATATTCCCTGGCGCAACGGTCATCGAGGGCGGGCTTGGTTCCGGAGCTTTAACCTCAGCGTTGCTCCGTGCGGTGGGTAACACTGGTAAGGTTATCAATTACGAGATCGACGATGCGGTGCTGCCGAAGGCGCTGCGAAACATCGAACGCATAAACTCCGACACCTCCAATCTTGAGGTGAAGATATCTAATATCTATGAGGGGATTTCCGAGAGGAACGTCGACCGTGTGGTGTTGGATGTTCCGGAACCGTGGCAGGCCCTTAAAGGTATCGGCGATGCTCTGGTCATGGGTGGGATAATGCTCAGCTTTGTGCCAACCATCATTCAGGTGCAGAAGCTTGTGCTAGCCATGGAGGAAGACGGCCGATTTCAGATGATTGAGTCCATGGAGACCTTGCTCCGCACCTGGCATGTGACTGAGCGCAGTGTGCGTCCAGACCACAGAATGATAGCCCATAGCGGTTTTCTCACCACCGCCGTCCGCTGCGACCCCAAGCCCTACGGTCGTGTTCCACCGCCTACCAGCGATGACTTGGAAGAGACATCTCTCGAAGATGATAAGTCAGAAGTAGAGTCTACGGGCTGAGATGAAGAGGAATAGCCTCAGAATCGATACCTGATGGCATCTTTAATCAATAGGTAATGTTCCCGTTACGTCAGGTGGTTCTGCGTCTACGAACGGCCAAAATGCCTCGAATTCAATCCAGTCTTCGCTAAATTGACCGTCTAGCATTGACAAGTGTTGGTCGGTCAGAAGTGGGACGGGCAATTCGCCCACCAAGTCGGTTGCTTGGGGCGATTCTTTTAGTCCCCAAAGTTCTGGGCTACCAGCGTTCCTACCCTGGATTAGAACTTTGAAGTCACCCAGTCCTCCTGGCTTTACCAGGTCCGTTAAGCCGGCCCGGTTTGACCGCAACTGCAGCGGCGACAGGCTGTGTTCTCTGAGCCGTTGTTGCAGACCACTCAGGTTCAAGTTAGTGAGGAACTCCCTTTGTGTGACTAAGCCCAATGTGTCCAGACCTGCAGCCTCTCCGGCGTGCGCCGCCGAAGTGAAGTCCACCTGGGCAGTGATGTCCTGGCTGCCAATCAACTCCAACGGCGAGTCCGTTTGCATGTGTTCGTGATAGGTTACAAGGGTCCCACGGTGGCGCTGGTCTGAGTCATACAAGTCTGGAGCGGTGCGGCCGTAGTCGATGGTCAGTACAAACCCTCGTTCCAATGTGGTGGCGATGTTGCTGGCCAGCCCTCCCAGTTCCAGATTGATCTCAGCAGTTTGCCAGGGGGTAAACGTCAAGCCCAGTTCATCAAGGCGACCGGCCAAGCCGGGGCGGGACAACTCTCCGGTCAACTCCACCAAATGCTGACCGTCCAGCCCCACATAGACCTCTTTCAGGACATCACCTGCTAGCACGACCTGATGCACCGGGAAGGCATCGAAATATTCATTGGAGATGACGCAGCCGACCATGCCTTTGAATGGAAGACCTTCGGCCATGACTCGACTCGTGCCTGGTCTGCCGGGTTCAACAGGACTAACCGCTCTCCGGTCCAAGCATATGTAACGCAGAGATGCAGCGAATTTTTCCGGAAGGTTAAGGGCGTAGGATGTGATGTCTCGACAGAGCAGCCCGTTTCCTGCGCCCAGCTCTAGGATTGAGAATGGGGAAGGCCGGTCTAGGCACTGCCACATCTGAAATAGTTGTACCGCCAGCAATGCGCCGAATGAAGGGTGTACTGCCGGGCTGGTGTAGAAGTCGCCTTGGGCGCCAACAGGCTCCCTGCCTGTGTAATACCCGCCCTGTGGCCAATAAAGGGCAATATCCATGAACTCGGCAAATGTAATCTTGCCGCGTTCGTTTATGCGCCGTCTGACTTCAAATTCCGCGTTCATTTGGCGCTGGCTAATCCTGTTGGTGGATTGAGATTGGTGGCTAAAAGGTGAAAAACAAAAGAGGCCGATTCGGCCCCTTTTGCGGTTCGCTTACCAAGTGGTGTCGGTCTATGATCGGTCGTCGCTAGTTTCTGACCGAGCGGTGTTGGTCTATGACCGATCGTCGATGGAGGTGTACTCCAAGTCCATCTCACCGGTGTACTCAGTCAGAGGACGGAGCAGGATGTTGTCCGAGTACTGCTCCACGCATTGCAGGGTCCAACCGGGAATGCGCCCGAGAGCAAAGATCGAAATGAATAGGTCATCTGGAATGCCCAGTAGGTAGTAGATGGAACCAGCAAAGAAGTCCACGTTCACGCAGATTCCCTTGGACACATAGGGCTTCATGGTCTCTTCTTCCAGATGTTGGAGAATCTGGAACCACTCTGGGTGACCACTCTTCTCGCCGAGGATCTTGGAGCGATCACGTAAGTGACGGGCCCGTGGGTCTTCGGCTCGGTAGACGCGGTGTCCAAATCCCATTATGCGGTTGCCGTTGTCCAGCAAGTTGGCGGCGTATTCGGCTGCGTTCTCTGGATTACCGATCTCCAAAGCCATCTTCATGACCTCTTCGGCTGCGCCACCGTGGGCTGGTCCCTTCAGAGTTCCAACACCGGTGGTTACGGCTGAGTGAAGGTCCGAGATTGTGGAGGCGGTCACCCTGGCAGCGAAGGCAGAGGCGTTGGGCCCGTGTTCCGCGTGGAGGATGAAGTCCACGTCCAAAAGGTTTGTCGTCTCTTGGTCGGGTAGTTCGTCAAACAGCATGTACAGGAAATTGCCGGCGTGGTTCAGTTCCGGATTAGGCGCAACCGGTTCCAATCCCTGGCGCAGCCGGTGGTGGGCGGCCGTGATGGTCGGTCCCATTGCGGTAAGGCGGATGCCCTTCCGGATGGTGGCTTCCACCGAATTGTCATTCACTTCGGGGTCAAAGGCGCTCAGGGCCGAGATACCAGTCCTGAGGGCGTCCATCGGGTGGCTGTTCTTGACCAGGTCTAGAACCTGGATAACCTCGTTGGGGATGATCCGGTTGGCGCGCAGTTGGGCGTCAAAATCGGCCAGTTGATTCTGGTTGGGAAGATCTCCGTAGAGGAGCAGATAGACCACTTCCTCAAAGGTCGACTTCTCAGCGAGGTCATGGATGTTGTAGCCGCGGTAGAGCAGCTTTCCTACTTCGCCGTCGATGAAGCTGGACTTAGTCGTGTCAAAATAGACATCTTTAAGTCCTTTGATAATCTCAGGGGGCATGGATCCACCTTCCTTCAGGGTATGTGGCCGGGTCCAACTACGGGGTCACTGCGATTGGAATCGCAGAATTTACCGGGGAAATATCATTGGATATTGGGCTAAGAATTACATAATCATCCGACTCTAATTCGTGCCTAATTCTAGCATCGCTCCATAGGGGTGTCAACCTGAAAACAAGCCTGGGGAAGCTGTCTAGTGATCCCCAAATCTAATCCTGATTTACGACCCAAAAAAGAGGATAAGACGGTTTAAAACTTAGACCCCGCAGGGGTTGCCCGAGGTTGTTTGCCAAAACACTCACGACACGGGACTAGCTGTGGTTGCGATATACAGGCGGTTCTCTAGCGTCCATTTTTGGGGCTACTGTTTATTGCTCGTACGTAGAAATGACTACTGAGTGAAGATATACGTTCAAATGGAGAGATGACTAAGAGGATGAAAGCGACGGTCTTGAAATGGGTCGCCGTGCGTACCATTGGGTTCATATGGCCCCAATCCCTTCCATGACTCGTGTCTACACGTACCAATACGTTCAATGAGACCCAAGGGAACGTTGGGGTTTTGGGAGACGTTTTGGGAGATGGATAGTCAATAAAAACGGCCCCCAGATGATGTTCTGAAGGGCCTTTGATTTTGTCCGTTGCCGTTGGTTAATCGACCGAAGGAGTCCGCTTCAGAATGTTGGCTACAACGTTCACCAACTCCTCTTGCATATTAGGCAGGACGTGGGAATACAGGTCTAGAGTGATTACGATGCTGGAGTGGCCAAGGTGTTCGCTAACCGCCTTGGCGGGCATTTTACGGCTAGAACTTCGGACTGTGATTTCTGGAATATTGTGATTCGACGATTTTAAATTCTTTTGTTATCTGGTTGGGACGTTCAAAGCACCACTGAAATCAGCACTTATAACGCCTTCCAGGTTGGCCCCAAAGAGATCGGCCCCTCTCAAGTTGGCCCCAGACAGGTCGGCCCCGCTCAGATTGGCCAAGAACAGTTTGGCCCCGGAGAGGTCGGCCCCGGAGAGATCGGCCCCTTCCAGCGAGGCATCTTCCAGGTCGGCTTCAGTCAAGTCGGAACTGGCCAGGCTGGCCCCTTTCAGGTTGGCCTGCCACAGTATGGCTTCGGACAGATCGGCCCCTTTCAGGTTGGCCTCGACTAGGCTGGCTCCTGCCAAATCGCATTTTTGGCAAGACACCGCATTGTCCTGTTGTTTAGGATTCACCTTTTGTACAAACGAATCTACGTCTTTGCCGAGTGGAGCAGTCGTGGAAGCCGTTGTAGAAGACGTCTCAGAATCCGTAGTAGGATCGTGCGTTGCTTGAGGGGCCGGACTGTATCTGATGATCAGGGTAGACGCCAATATCAGGGTCATCGCAACAATGAGGGTTATTACGATGGTCATTCTGTGTATTTTTATAGGCCACATTCTGTGTATTTTCATGGGCCACATTTTACACAATTAGTTAGCTGTCCATCCACTGCCATGCGCTACCTATCGACGCTATCACTAGCACTTATCGTGCACGTTCTGCGGACCATCGGCATACTGATGGCGTTGGCCGCATCTCTGGGTAAATCCTCAGAATGGGCCATCGGTTTCTTCTTCGGCAACGTGGAACTTAGTTTGGAACTGTGGACTGTGATTTCTGGAATTTCAGGTTTCGATGATTAGGTGTGTGCAAACGGAAGCCATCTAGTTCTCAAGCACCGTGTTACCCTAGTTCCGGCGTATGACTAGCCCGAATGGAGATAGTGAACGATGCGAGTGGTTATTTTGCTTCTGGCAATCCTGGCGTTGTCAGCCTTTATTGGTTGTCAGGCCAAACCCATGGTTGTCTCAGAGAGCGGTTCCGAATCAGAGGGAATCAAGGTACACGGAGACTGGACTGTCGAGGTTACGAATCCGGACGGGAGTTTGGCGAAAAAGATTGAATTCAGTAACTTCATAACCGAAGATGGCCGCGAGGTTCTAGCGAGGCTATTGACGCATGGCCACTCTGTTGCTGATAGGCGTTTGCTTTTTATGCTTTTACCCTCAGAGTCTAACGGGGGGAACTCTTCAGGGATTAATTGTAATGATGCTGGCGAGGAGACTATGTTCCCCCGAGCTCCCAAAGCATCGGCAGTGATATCGGCAGACCATAAAAGCTCAATCTGGACTGCTGGTTGTACTGTATCAATCAAGAACGATTTAAAATCGGCATGGCTTCACACCGTATTCGGTAAATTAGTGTTAGAAGACGACAAGAACATCTGGCGGACATTTTCCCAAAAGTCTCTGTCCACCCCGGTAGAAGTGGTCGATGGCCAAACCATCTCTGCGACTGTCGTTTATGCTTTCCAACCCTAAAATCGCACGAGCATTTTTGATGGGTGAACTCAACAAAAGAGCAACCGCGGTTGTGCTGATGATAACTTTGACTATTGGTATCTTGGGACTGAATGTTTCATCCTCTATCGTTTACGCACAAAGAGGAACACCTGAGCCGGTGGTCGAGAGGGCAACTCCCGTGCCGCCTATTCCCACGCCGATTGTTATAGTCATAGAGGAGTCTGTTTCAGTTGAGGACGCGGGCGGCAACGGAGTACCAGGCTCAATAACTGAAGCTATAGCGATAGAAGACTCAATCTCCACCATCAACCCGATAAACGAAACCATAGAGATTGAAGACCAAGTACATGTTGAACCTGGGATGGCGCCTGGGAGGCAAAGAACTGCCGCGAGAGAGAAAACGTCTCGAGATGCCTTTTCCCATGGCACGGGGTCAGTTAAGGAAAATGGCGAAGGGTCTGACGATGGGAGTCTCGGCGAAGCTGGAAGCGCGGGTTCTGGCTGGATGGTGGTAGTTTACGTTGTTATAGGTCTGGTCGCCGTCGCATTGTTCGGGCTGTTGGGCAGGCGATTACGAAGAAGAATGCAGGACTGAAGAACGGAGAGGGAGGATTAGGGGAATTCGTTGGTGAAAATCCTCCACTATGATTTCCCAACTCATTAAGAAGTTTGTCGACCGTATGTATAACCCTTTGGGAGACGTTTGGGAGATGAAGGGCTGTAACTGATAAAACAGAATGCCCTCTTATTTCTGGTCAGAGGGCGTTTTCATGCCTATAATGTCTTGGTTGGCCACTATATGGAGAGATGGCTGAGTGGACGAAAGCGACGGTCTTGAAAACCGTTGTGGCGGCAACGTCACCGTGGGTTCGAATCCCACTCTCTCCGCCAGATAAATAGCCGAAAAAGGCCCTGATTTTCATCAGGGCCTTTTCTTTTGAGTACATCAGCGTTGGGTTCACCGCGAGATATTAGCCTACGGACGGTCTCATTCCTAAATTAAGTGACTACAAACGCGATTACCGCCCATCCAATACCCATCAACGCTAAGGAGAACAACAGGGCGAGGAGGGACACTCCTAACGGACGCTCTTCGGGTAGGGCAGGGTCGTACCTGCCGGGTTCTTCTGGCTGGAACCTGTCGAGATAGTTTGGGTCTTGTATGGAAATCACCTACTCGCTTGTACGGGCTATGCAAGAAGAATCTACGGGTTCGACCGGACGCCATAGGGAGTTAATTACCCATGACTCGGCGGAAGAACGTCAGTGCGTTGCCTCCTGTGATCTTGAGTATGTCGGCGTCCGAATAGCCCCGTAAGATTAGCCCGCGGATGATGTTCTTACCCTCGGCCGGGGATTCCACTCCCCTGACGAATCCGGAGTCCCTCACATCTACGCTGGAGTCTGTTCCGATGCCCACATGGTCGATGCCCAATAGGTTCACCATGTAATCGTAGTGGTCCAGCAGGTGTTCTATGCTCAACTCGGTCCCCCAACTGCTGATCACAGACGGCGCGACAGTGACCCCGACCATGCCGCCCTTTTTCGCACAGGCCAGTAACTCTTCGTCCCTACGCAGACGTCCTGAAGCGTATTCGCCGCCACCCTGTTTTAGGCCCAGCGTGTATGACCCGTCGTGGCTGAACAACACTGGGGTTTGGGAGAACTCTATGGCGTCCATGGCCGTCTTAAAAGATGCGTGAGACAGGTCGATCACCATGCCTAATTCGTTCATTCTCTTGGTAACTTCAATCCCGAAAGTACTCAGGCCGCCGTCGTTCCGCTCCAGGTGACCGTCCCCGATATAGTTCTTGCGCCGGTAGGTAAGTCCTGCCAGCCGGACGCCGGCGTTGTAAAGCACGTCTAGACGCTGGATTTGGTTACCAATGGCCAGGTGCTCTACCGTCGGCAGGAAACCTACATCTCCACGTTGCTTGGCCGCCTCGATCTCATCGGCGTTGCTGAATTTGACCACCCCTTTGGCACGGGTGACATCCGACAACATCAGGCTGATCTCGTCTAAGAGGTCTTCAAACCGGATGAACGACATCTCATCGGTGTTCAACATGCCGCGATAGACATTCGCCGTCCCAACCGCGGTGAAACCTCCGTGGCGTATCGCCTCAAAACCCCATTCATAAGTGTCGTTGCGCAGGTATTCCATCAACTGCCTAGGATCGACCGGCTTCACCATGGGGTGTTCGTGAAGGTCGATCATTACCGCCTTCTCAACCAGATCTTGGAATCGTTTTTCTTGACTTCTGTCCAGAGGGACTGCCACTGGACGGTCATGGATTACCTGACTTGCTAACGGGATCGAATTTGCCACTATAAAAGCTCCTATGCGCCTTTGAGTTTGAGAACTGTAATGCCTGCGAATGCAGAAGCCCTCTGACTGACCATCAGAGGGCTTCTACTTGCATATCAACCAAGCCGACCTAGCCGTTGTCCAGCTAGATCGCGTCGATGATCCCATTCAAGGTGGGGCTGGGGCGCATGGCCCTCGATGCCATTTCGTCGTTGGGCAGGTAGTAACCGCCGATGTCCACCGGCCGTCCCTGAGCGTCGTTTAGCTCGCTAACAATCTTGTCTTCGTTGGCGGTCATCTGCTCAGCCACACCGATGAACCGAGCTTGTAGCTCTGTATCTTTGGTCTGCTTGGCCAGGGCCTCTGCCCAATAGAGGGCCAGGTAGAAGTGGCTGCCCCGGGTGTCCAGTTCTTTCACACGGCGAGATGGCGCACGGTCGTGTTCCAAATGCTGGCCGATGGCCTCGTCCAACGTGTCGGCCAGGAGCTGGGCCCTGTCGTTTGAGAAGACTCTTGCCAGATGCTCGAAGGATGCTACCAGGGCGCAGAATTCGCCCAGGGAATCCCATCGCAGATGACCCTCTTCAATGAATTGTTGGACGTGACGGGGGGCAGACCCACCGGCTCCAGTCTCAAACATTCCGCCACCCTTGAGCAGGGGGACGACCGAGAGCATCTTGGCGCTGGTTCCCAGTTCCAAGATGGGGAACAGGTCTGTTAGATAGTCACGCAGGACGTTACCGGTCACTGAGATGGTGTCCAGTCCAGCCCGGCTGCGTTCCATGGAGTACTTGATCGCATCAACGGTGGTCATGGTGCGAATTTCCAGGCCGGAGGTGTTGTGTTCCGGCAGGTATTTGTCCACCTTCTTGATCAGTTCGATGTCATGGGCTCGGTTCGGGTCCAGCCAGAAGATGGACGGTGCGCCGGTGATCCTGGCCCGTGTGACGCCGAGTTTGACCCAGTCTTGAATTGGCTCGTCTTTGGTCTGGCACATCCGGAATATGTCGCCTTGCTCAACCAACTGTTCCATCAGGGTTGTACCCGAGGCGTCCACCACACGGATGGTGCCGTTGCCGGGGGCCCGGAAGGTCTTATCGTGGGAGCCGTATTCTTCGGCCTTTTGGGCCATCAACCCAACGTTTGACACGCTGCCGATGGTGCCCGGATCGAACGCCCCGTTCTTCTTGCAGTCGTCTATGACCGCCTGATACAGCGTGGCGTATGAGCGGTCAGGAATCATGGCCACGGTGTCGTGCAATTCGTTATCGGGACCCCAGGTGCGGCCTCCGTCACGAATCATCACGGGCATGGTGGCGTCGATGATCACGTCGCTCGGAACGTGTAGGTTGGTGACGCCGCGGTTGGAGTTGACCATGAACAACTCTGGGCGAACGTTATACACAGCCTGAATGTCTGCCTCGATCTCCTCCCGTTTTTCGTCGGTGAGTGATTGGATCTTGGTGTAGAGTTCGGCGATCCCGTTGTCCGGGTTCACTGCCAACTCGTCCATCTCGGCGGCGTGTTTGGTGAACACGTCCTGGTAGTAGACCGACACACAATGGCCGAATATGATCGGGTCGGAGATACGCATCATGGTTGACTTCACATGGAGTGAAAGCAGAATGTTTTCTGCTTTGGCTTTTTCCATTTCTTCCGAATAGAACTCGCGTAGTTCCCGCACATTCATGACGGCACAGTCAATGATTTCATCTCCCGTGAGGTGGATGCCGTCTTTGAGCAGTGTGATGCGCCCGTCACGGGCCACATATTCGATGGAAGCCGATCCGTCATCGGCAATTGTTATCGCCTGTTCCGAGCCGTAGAAATCTCCGCTGGACATGTGTGCGACCCGGGCTTTTGAACCCTCTGGCCATTCGTGCATCATTTTGTGGGGATTGCGCTTGCCGTGTTCTTTCACCGCGGTGGCCGATCGGCGGTCTGAGTTTCCTTCTCTTAGAACTGGATTCACTGCGCTGCCGAGCACCTTGCCGTAGCGATCAAACACCGCTTGTTGTTGGTCGTTTGCCGGATCATCCGGATAATCGGGAATGTCGTATCCCTTCTCCTGGAGTTCGACGATTGCACCCTTTAACTGGGGAATGGATGCGCTGATATTTGGCAGCTTGATGATATTCGCTGTAGGATCATCGCACAGCACACTCGACATGGACAGATAGTCTGGTACTTTCTGTTCTTCGGTCAATTTCTCTGGGAAATTGGCGATAATCCTGCCAGTCAACGAAATATCCCAGGATTCCAGTTCAATACCGGATCCTTTGGTATAGGCCTTCAATATTGGCAGCAGCGAGTGCGTGGCCAGTGCCGGAGCCTCATCGATTTTTGTATAAACAATCTGGGACGCTTCTGGCATATTCTTCCTCTTAGTAAACAAGTTTCATAGGCAGCTACAGATTGGCAATGTGTGCACAGCGTTAGTTTCAACCGTATGAATCAACAAAGATTATATGTTAGCTACATTGTCATGCCTAGTCCTGGGTTTAAGCCGAACTGCCGCAGGGCATCAAAACGGCAGGTAATCCCGTACTAAGACGCGTGGCTCGGAATCAGGTTTTTCTTGGGTTTCTTTCCGGTCGGGCAGACGCCCAGCCTCTCGGCAGGGTCAACGCCAAGACGTTAATATCCCAGAACGGAAATATCACATCGGTGACTCATGGGCTAGATGGCTTGGGCAAAGATGATATCTGTCGATTGTTGTTCCCAAGACTTGCCCAGCAGGTGTTTAAAGCCTACAGCCTTTGCCCTTATGATAACGTCTATGAGATTAACCGCCGTTACTAGGACTACCGAGATTGACGCAGCCAACGGATAGTTCCTCAATTTGGTAACGAACAGCAGTCCGTCCCTCATGGATATGGTCATATCAGCAATCATGACATCAATGGTTTCTTCTCGTACTCACTGTAGCGTAACGGCGCGGTTGTCTGCCTTTCTTACTTCGTGACTCATGTCTTCCAACTGGTCAACCAGTATTTGCCTGATGTCCTTTTTGTCCTCAATAACCAATACACAGATCATCAACCGACCTCCATGGCTATTGGGCCTAATGGAAATGGTAACAATCAGCCCCTTAACTTCAAGAGGAAAGCTCCGTGAAGGTTATTCGGCGAGTGGAATTAAGTGCCTATGGGAATTAGCCAGAAAGATTCATAAAATGGATGCCACTAGTGACAGTTTTGCCTGCTTGTCCAGCGCTTTTATCTGGTTCTCGCGTTTTGATGCCAGACCGCGGTCTGGACAGCTTTCCCGGTAGACCAGCGAGAGAGGGCCTCGCCCCTTGGTGTACTTTGCGCCTTTTCCGGCTTGATGCTCGGAAAATCTTCGCTCTAAATCGTTGGTGATACCGGTGTAAAGGGTACCGTCGGCGCATTGCAGTATGTATACGGTCCAGTCCACGTTTTGTGTCCTCTTTGGCCCTGTATATGGTTCATTGATTGTCGCGAAGTGGAACTATAGTCTGAGAACAGGTTACATTTGCAGAAGTTGCTGAGGCACAAACCTACTTCAAGTCTGAAGTGTCGTCGGAATGGCTGCCCCTTAAGGCGCAGTGTCCGCACACTCGGCAAACAGGATGCAGGTTGTTGTATTGGGGATGCTGCTGTTTGCAGAAGCCGGCGTCGTCATCCCGGCATCTCGGACAGCCTTCACAATAGCGCCCACCAGTTCCTTGGGACCGTTGAGTTTCTTTGTCTGTGGCTATGATCATTTGATTTCATACCTGGCTCACTCGGCCATGCCGATTCCACACGTGATTTGGGATCAGCCCCGACTCTCCTATGAGAATAGCATAGCGAAATCTGATGTCGTGCTGACAAATCTGATTGGATACCACTGATTTATTTATCGAGCTTGATGTCTTGCGCTCAAATAGAAATCGCAAAACGGTAGGAGAGGAATTCCGATATTCGGATATGCGGTTACGATAACGAACCATTATGATAAATACGATGGCTCGTTAATCCAGCGCTGTAGACTACCAGATCGTCATGACGCTGCCACTGGAGGTTCGGAGAGAACCCACGTGCTGAAAAGCAAAGCCCATGGGAACCAGCGAGAGATAGAAACGGAGCCAAAGCCACCGATAAGACGCTCGCTAAAATTGACGAAGAAAGAGCCTGCGGGGTGTGTTGATTCGGACTGGGAACTGCATGGCCACAGTATTAAACCTGAGCAGCCCACAATCCAGTACCAATGCGATCGTGTTGATGGCCCAAATGAGCCGTTGAATGGGTCCACAAGTGCCAAACTCAAATCAGACTCAACTAGGACCTGCTTGACTGGGTACTGAATTCGAAGCGTAGAATCGTAGGGTATCTGGCCTTTTGAGAGATGCAATCTCGGGTATTGACTACCAACCCGAGGTCGGATCCTTGCTATAGAACCATCCAAACCCAATCAGGAAAGGGATGATATGACCGACCCAAACTATAACACTCTGAACAACGAAGAGAAGTACATAATCGAATACAAAGGCACAGAACGCCCGTTCACCGGAGAATATGACGACTTCTACGAAGATGGGTCATATATCTGCCGCCGGTGCAACGCCGAGCTCTATCGGTCTATTGATAAGTTTGATGCCCATTGTGGTTGGCCTGCCTTTGATAAAGAGATAGAGGGCGCCGTTAAGCATCTTCCAGATCCAGACGGCCACCGGACGGAGGTAGAGTGCGCCAACTGCGGGGGCCACCTGGGGCACGTTTTCATGGGTGAAGGATTCACCGGCACTAACGTCCGCCATTGCATAAACTCTATTTCTATGAAATTCGTCCCTTTCGAGTAATCAAGTGCTGGGCGAACGCAAACTTTGAGGCAAATTGTTCTCCCAATCGGGCAGTAATGGTACTTTAGGGGAGGGCAGTAAGAGTGCGGATATAAGGGCGATTAAGCTGAAACCTAAAGACATTAGCAGTGGTGCCATATACGTCCCCGTCATATCCCACAAAACTCCGGCGACGAATGGAGCCGTCCCCATTTCACTAATGTGAGTTTCTTCTCAAAGTCTGCCGATTATCTCTGCTATCAAGTCATCTATTGCCATGTGTTTTCAATAGTGCGATGGATTTAATCTCAGTCGGCATAATACACACTTAGCCCAACGGCTATAGTCAAAAACAGCCCCCTCTAATGAGGGGGTTTTTGTTGATTTCTTTTTTAGAAATCTGAAGGTCCAGGTTTTAGTATTTCCACTCCCAGAGGTCCCATGTTGAAATGTTATTAGCATCTACCTTGAAGGTATAGACCACTGCGGCAGCATTTAAACTTTCGAGAGCTGTAGTTGATGTACGGAAATATACGACTCCACCGAAATCAATTCCGCCGTCGCTATTGAACTTACCAATTCCGGTTACCCTAAAAGTAGCCACTTCTCCGGTTTAAGTCATGATGACTCCTGACCTGCCCCCCGAAAACTGGTCCAGGTGTAATGTTAGACCTGGGCTAGATGAAGGGAAGAGAAATGCCGAGAAAGAAGCACACCCCGGAGCAAGTCATTAACAAACTGCGGGAGGCTGAAGTGGCCTTGGCTCAAGGGAAAACAGTGGCGGAGGCCAGCCGGCAGATAGAGGTCACCGAACAGGCCTTCTACCGGTGGCGCAATGAGTATGGCGGCCTGAGGATCGACCAGGTAAAGCGCCTGAAGCAGCTGGAGTCCGAGAACATCCGCCTGAAGAGAGCTATCGCCGACTTGACCTTAGATAACCAGATCCTGAAAGAGGCAACTGAGGGAAACTTCTAAGCCCAACCCGTCGCCGCCGGTGCGTAGCGCATGTGAGAGAGTCCTTTGGTGTTTCAGAGCGTAGGGTCTGCCGGGTACTTGGCCAACCCCGGTCCACCCAGCGGTATGAACCCATGGAGGCGGGAGACGAACGGATCCTCACTGAGGATATCGTCCGGTTGGCAAGCCGCTTCGGTCGGTACGGATACCGCAGGGTTACGGCGCTGCTACAGCATGGCGGTTGGAATGTGAACCACAA
>PCAH01000167.1 GCA_002730485.1 Dehalococcoidia bacterium
GGTGGCTCTTGCGGACTTCAAATCCGTTATGCCTCGTGACGAGCGGGGTAGGTGGGTTCGACTCCCTCGCACTCCCGCCAACATTTTCAGGTCGGCATTCATGGATTGCAGATAAGAATAAGACCCTCGTACCGTTCTGGTACGAGGGTCTTATTCTTGCGCAGTGCCCCTTAAGTGTTCCCCAATAGGTTCGGGAGAGACCTCAGGTGGCTGATACCTACGAAGTATCCTTCTCGGTTCACCCAGCGGGCTCTTCGGGATTGGTATAGTGGCCCAAGCGTTAGGTACATCCGTGGGCAATACGTTCTCGAGAGCGATTAAATCCTTGTTTCTCAGCCTGAGTCAAACACCCCAACCCCTGGAGCCGTAACCGTGACCCTTGAAGAGATTGTTATCTTCTTGGCCCGCATTGCTGGGTCGCTCCTCGTTCTTCGGTGGGCGTTTGTGGGCGCGATGATCGCCATCCTGGTGGATTTCTCTGACCTGTTCATGATGAATCTGCTGAATCTGGGCGGCCTTAGAGATTACCAGGCCTTCGACAAGCTGGCCGACATCGTCTATATGGTTACCTTCCTCGTGGTGGCGCTTCGCTGGTCTGGAACTCCACGCAATGTTGCCGTAGCTCTTTTCGCTTACCGGATGGTTGGAGTAGGGGTATTTGAGTTGGTGGGGTGGCGCGGCGTCTTGTTGTTCTTCCCGAACCTGTTCGAATTCTGGTTTGTCTTGGTAGCCGGGCTGATGCATTTCAAGCCGAGTTACCACCTGACTCTCCAGCGGGCAGCCTTTTGGATCGTAGTCTTATTAACCGTAAAAGAGTTCCAGGAATATGCATTACACTGGGCAAAGTGGCTGGACAGCTACCGGGCCACCGACGTGGTGATGGATTGGTGGCACTTCCTTAGCAGCCCTTTTTAGCACTGTTATACTGATTAGCCGTTCGGGCAATGCTCTCCAGATACCGAGGTTCAATCTTTAAATGCGGAAATTCTTGAAATGGTTCGGCGTCATCGCCGGTGGGCTGGTTGTCGTGGCCATCTTGTTGGTCGTCGTGCTATTTTTCGTCGGCTCCAGAAAGGTGAACCGTACCTACGATGTTGCAATAGCACCGGTGGCGATTCCTTCTGATACTGCTAGCGTCGCCCAGGGTAAACACTACGTAGAGGCCATCGGGGTGTGCCAGGTATGCCACGGACAGAACCTGGCTGGGCCGGTCATAGGAGAGTGCAAAGGCGTGCCATGCACTGGGTTCTCTGACAACGCGTTGTTCGGAAAGATCGTTCCGGCCAATCTTACGTCGGGACTCGGCGGCATCGGCGGCTCTTTCACAGATGAAGATTATATCCGCGCGATTAGGCATGGCATAGGGCAGGATAACCAGGCCCTGGTGATCATGCCTGCAGAGGAATACAACAAGATCTCCGACGAGGACCTCGGCGCCATCATCGCCTACCTGAAAACCCTTCCGCCAGTCGATAACGAAGTCGGCAAGTCTAGCTTTGGACCGTTGGGTCGTACCCTCGTATCTTTCGTGGGAGGCCTGATTCCGGCTTCGGTCATCGACCATGAAGCCCCACGGTCGGCATCACCGGATGTGGGTGTAACAGCAGAATACGGAGAGTATTTATCGGAGATTTGCACCGTTTGCCACGGCGACGGATTGTCGGGAAGCAGGGTGCCCGGTAACGACCGAGTTGAAGCGCCCGATATCACGCAAAGCGGCGACATTGGGACTTGGACCAAGTCTCAGTTCTTCGACACGATACGCAGCGGGAATACCCCTGGAGGTAACCTACTTGACCCCAGGTTCATGCCCTGGAATCGTTCCACTCAGATGACCAATGATGAACTTGAAGCCATCTGGCTATACCTGGAATCACTACCCGGGAAATAGCTAAATCAGTAGCTGTATAGTCGCTGTTAATCAGAATCATCCAGCATATGGAGAGCATCATGTCGAGCAATGCAGGCAGAGAGCAGCCACGAACCGTCAGTTGGACGGTCCTGACCGTTGGGGGCACAGCGATCACCCACAACTACCGCTCGCCACCGACGGCCGCCGAGGCTGCGCGGTTCGTAATTTCCATTGAATCGGTGATTGCAGGCGCGCTATCGGGCGAGTCCAAGATTCTGCGTCTTGCGAACCCCATGGTCACATATAACCCCTCATACATCATCAGCATCGCGTTTGACTCCTATGGGCAGGCCGAACTAGATACTGCCGTAGAGGAAGTGCAACGGACTGCCGGGTTTAGGACCAGTTCCGACTAACCGAATAACCAAACTCATGGGGACGGTTGTCCTGACCAGTATTGAGCACCAACAATTCCGCCTGTGCTATCCTGTCGCAACCGGGAATATTGACCCCGCAATAATCCGTCAACAAAAACCATTGGGAGGAAGATGAAATGCCATCTTTTACAAAGGGCGATGTCACAATCCAATATGAAGAGAAAGGCTCCGGTTTTCCGCTTTTGGTGACCCCAGGCGGCGGACTCAACTCCGTGGCCAGCGGATGGCCCCGCCAGGTCATCAACGTGTTTGAGGACCTCTCGGACGAATTCCGCTGCATCACCATGGACCAGCGAAACGCCGGTGGCGGCTCCACCGGACCGGTTCAGGTGGACGACCCATGGGGCGCCTTTGCCGACGACCAACTGAGTCTGTTGGACCATCTTGGCGTACAACAATTCGGCTTCATCGGCTTCTGCATCGGCGGCCCATTCGCCCTCAAGTTGGCCGAGCGAGCGCCCAACCGCATCGTGGCCGCCGTCCTCTGCCAGCCAGTGGGCAGCAACGCGGCATTCGTCGACTCCATGTACGACTCCGGCCAGAACCAATGGGGCCCGGGCCTACAGGCAACACGACCAGACCTGACCCAGGCGACTATCGACTCGTATCTGCATAACTTATACCGAGACCTTGAACCTGACTTCGTTTACAGCGTGTCGCGCGACTTTGTGCGTTCGTGTCAAACGCCGATCATGGTCATGCCGGACAACACACCGTCGCACTCCTATGAGGTAGCAATCGAGGTAGGCGAGTTGGCGCCCAACGCCGTGACTACCGTCTATCCCTGGAAGGAAGACCCCAAAATCATGGCCGCTACGGTCAAACAGATGCGCGACTTCCTCAAGTCCCACAGGACCTAACCCACCAGCCAAATCCCTGGAACAGGTAATACTCACAATGGCTCAACGTTGCCTCTCTGGCGGCGTTGGGCCATTATCTTGCCCACGGCTCACCCATCCATTTTATTCGGAGATACCCTATGCCCGAGATGAAAATCAGCTTCCTTGGCACCGGTTCTGGTACTTCAACCAACAGCGCCCACACGGCAATCGCCTACGACTGCGATGACGGGACTCGGCTTCTGGTTGATACCAGCTCAGGTAATTCTGTCGCCCGTAACGGTTCAGAATTGGGAATGCCGGTTGAGAGTTTCGACACTGTGTTGCTGTCTCATCACCACTTTGACCATATGTCAGGGCTGATCTACGTCCAGCAGGCCCGGGCGCAAGCTCGGCAGGATGCTCCGCCCTTGGACGTCTACCTCACCGGAGAATCCTTGGATTGGCTCATCAAGCTCTGTGACAGCAACCCAACAACCGTAGCGGCTGACCAAGAGGGAGCCAAGAACGCTTCTGGAAGGCAGGTCATGCTCTGGCACGTGACCGAGCCAGGCCAGGAGATAAACCTCGGGCCAACAACCAAAGCATCCTGCTTCCCCGCCGACCACATCCCCGGGGCGGTGGGCTGGCGGGTGGACACCGACGGTATGGGGGTGGTCTTCTCGGCTGATACTCGGTTCAACCCGGAGTTGGTCAGAGCATCTCAGGGGGCGCAACTTCTGATTCACGAGGCGTTCCGGACCGACGCCGACAAAGAACAAGCCGCTCGTCGCGGCCACTCAACCTCGGGTGATGCCGGGCGTTCCGCTGCCCAATCTGGAGTCAATGAACTTATCTTGACCCACCTGGACACGGGTTTCAGTCGGGAGCCGCAGCCGCTCATAGACGACGCCAAGAAGCATTTCGGTGGCCCAATCAGCGCGGTCCGCGATCTCCAACAGGTGACAGTAAGCAGGCCGTAAGCCAAGATACACACCCAAGATCCCAGCAAATCTAAGAATCTATCTCGAGCACTCCTCACCCGAGACTGCGTTTTCACCGGTACCTCTCTTGCGGATTTTTAAAGACACGAGCAACGATATACTCGCTTGAGCGGACCTGCTCACATCCATGAACCAGGGAGTCGTCCCACATTTGGCGAATCGTTTGCTTGAGGATGGAGATGAACTTGGCGGGATTTTGTTTGCGGGCAATCGCGGCCACCTTGGTTGTTGCGGCTATTGGCTGTGGAGACACGTCACCGCCAGTTACCCCGGTGGACGCAACGCTGACGCCCGCCGGTACAGAAATAATCCAGTCACCCACCCGGACCACTGTCTCCTCAAACCCAACCGCCACGCCTCTACCAACCATTCAGCTATCCGAGCCAACCTTCACCCCAACATTACCGCCCCCTCCTGCGCCGGGAGTTCCTGAATCAAGCTCTTCAGCGATCACTTCGCCACCTACTAGCAATGAGGGAATAAATTCGCAAACGGAGTTCTACGGGACGAACGCTGACCCGAATATCATCACCCTTGGACCCAAGATTGGCGGTCCTCAAGGCGGAGAACCCTACCCAAATAAGACCAGCATGGAATTCGAGTTGAATCACGGGACACCTGTGCTCGCGCCGATCGATATGGTGCTGGTCGGATTCGACAACCGAACCGCCGATTACCGCACCAACCCAGAAGGTGAAAGACAGTCCCCGTTCGATGATTTGGAACTATGCTTCGAGTCTGCCAGCCCTGAATGGCCGGGGATGTTTATCTGTACCTATCACCTTGCAACATCACCTCTCTTGCTTGGCCACAACCAGAACACGAGCTGCAGCCAGGTTGAAGAATGGGTCGGCACCTTCCAGGCAGAGGGCCATATCTTCTTTGAATTTGACGATTACCTGAGTCCGGAGGTCGGCAATGCCACCTCGTGTAACGGATTACTTGGCCGTTCCGTGAACCGAGGGGACCCAATCGGCTTTGCTGGCAGCGTCGGCACACATTCAATGGCTCCATTCAGATTCAAAGTCGCCCATACATCGATCAACCCGACGGTCGAGACAGGAAACCCCAATCTCCATTGGGTACAGCCAGGTTCATTTTTCTACTGGAAGTGCTTCGGCCCAAATACAGATTTTCCCAGCGGAGTGCTGGCCTACCCGTTCCCCTGTGACGGCCATCAACTTCCGCCAGAGCAATATGACCTGGACTTCAAATACGCTCCATAGATGAAAATGCCCAACTGGCTCAGTCCTTTATAATCCAGGCATCAAACCGCAGAAGAGGTAGACCATGTCATTTGGCTGGGCAATCATCAGCGCTGGCGATTATGCCGACTCCAGGGGCGCGCCTGGGATAAACCAAGCGGAGGGCGCGGAACTGGTGGCCGTGCAAAGCCGCGACCAAGGGCGCGCAGATGCCTTTGCGGAGAAACACGGAGCCAAGACCGCCTATACCTCCGTGGAAGACGTGCTCTCTGACCCACGCATAGACGCCGTATACATCACCTCACCCAACCATCTTCATACCCAGCAAACCACCATGGCTGCAAACGCTGGCAAACATGTTCTGGTGGAAAAACCGTTATCCCTCAACCTGGCCGATGGTGTTGCAACACTACAACTCTGTCGGGACAAGGGCGTCAAAATAGGCGTGGGATTACACCTGCGGCACCACCCGGGGCACATAGAAACCCAGCGACTTATCGCCAACGGGACTTTGGGAACAATTGCCTTGGCTCAGTCTCAGATCGGTCAGGGAGAGCGGGGCAACGTTCAACCGGAACCCCGGGCTGGTCTGCGCGATTGGTGGACCCACCCAGAGTTGGTCGGCGGGGCCTTCTCCATGTTGACCATTGGAGTCCATGCTATCGACGACCTCCAATTCCTATTGGGACAGCAGGTGGTGGAACTCGCTGCAATCACAGACGGCCAAACTTCGGAAAGGCCCTTGGAGAACCTGGCCACCATGTGTCTGCGCTTTGATGGCGGTACCATCGGGACCGTGATTTGCGGCATGCGGCTGCCCGAGTTCGACAATGATGTCGCCATCTACGGAAGCGAGGGCAAAGTCATCTTGGATGACGGCTCTTGGCCCCGTCTGCAAGGGGAACTCAGGGTGTCCAGCGAAACGGTGAACACCTCGACAAGCTACGAACCAGACTTCGTGTTCCTGGTGAAGAAGAACATCGAAGACTTCCAAAGAGCCATCGTCAAAGACCGGGAACCGGCGGCTTCCGGCGCTCACGGTCTCAAGCTGGTCCAACTGACTGAAGCCATGGTGGAGTCGGCCAAGACAGGCCGCACCATCAAGCTAGATGCTCTGCCCGTCTAACGATCTCATAATTACTACCTTCGAAGGGCAGTCCGTTTGATAACCAAGGGACAACCAAGGATGGAAGGTGACCCCAACATGAACCCTACTCAGGCTAAAATCATTGACCAAGTTGATGAAAATGCGATTGTAGATCTGGCCAGCGAACTGATTAGGATTCCCAGTTTCAAACTTGAAGAGACCCCAGTTGCCAACTTTCTAGCTGATTTCTTCGATGAAAGAGGCTACAAAGTAAATCTGCAAGAAGTGGAGCCTGGTCGATTCCAGACCATCGCCACCCTAGAGGGTACTGGTGGTGGCCCAAGCTTGATGCTAAACGGCCACACAGACATCAACTCCCTCACCCGACGCTGGCGCCGAGACCCTTGGGTGCCCGTTGTTGAGGGAGACCACCTATACGGCCACGGCGTCCAGAATATGAAGGGTGGTCTGGCCAGCATCATCATGGCCGCTGAGGCGGTGCGTCAATCGGGCGTTCGGCTCAAAGGAGATTTAGTTGTCGCCTGTGTGGTTGGTGAGACCCAGGGCGGAGTGGGTACCCATTTCTTGATGGATAGCGGCTTTCGTACCGACATGGCAGTAGTGGCAGAACCGTTCGGCGTCGGCAATCTCGTCACAGTCCATTCAGGCATCGTCCACATGGCAATCCATGCCTATGGAGTTACCGGTCATGTCCGTCAACTTGAAGGCACTGTGAACGCGGTGGTCAAGATGACCCAGATCATCCAAGCTCTGCAGCAGGTCCAATTCACCTATGAGCCGCGGGCTGACCTGCCAGACTTGCCCAAGCTGAATGTGGGCAGCGTCATCGGCGGCTTGGGCGAAGATTACGTGTTGGTAGAGCCGCCCTACATCCCTGATCTGTGCACGATCATAGTGGATGTTCACTTCCTACCGGGCCAGACAGTGGATGGCATCGTAGCCGATATTCGCCGGGCCTTAGACCCACTTTTGGCTGAGGATCCGGAATTGTCTTATGAGATAGAGATTCCACCACCGGATTACTTCAAGGGAAGCCGCAGTTTGGTGATGGACCCATTGGACGTTGACCAGGACTCTGCCATAGTGAAAGCAGTGGCCCGCAGCCATCAGGATGTGGCGGGTGAACCGCCAAAAGCCATCGGCACTGTACTTCCATTTTCATACACGGCCGATGACACCTGCCATCTGTGGAATGCTGGCATCCCCTGTCTGCTTTACGGTCCAGCTGTAATCCGTGGGAGCGGCGAAGAAGACGATAGTTGCGTAATAATCAGTGAGATGGTTCACTGCACCAAAACACTGGCCTTGACTGCTCTAGATGTATGCCAGGCTGAAACGCCGTAGCAACCCGGCACCCCCAGACCGATCTAAAAAAACAGGCCCAAATAATCGACGATTCAATATGGAGGCAACCAATGGGACTTATCCCGGGAATCGATTTTAATACCTTTTCAATCACCGGACGATGCGCACGAACCGGCATGTTGGGCATCGCCATCACCACAAGCGACATTTCAGTCGGTTCCAGATGTCCCTACATCAAATCTTTGGTTGGGGCCGTCTCCACTCAAGCCTCCACCGACCCCAACCTGGGGTTGTTCGCAATAAAGTTGATGGAGCAGGGCTATTCAGCCAGTGGCGCATTGCAACAACTTGAGATAAGCGACCCCCATATTGAGAGGCGTCAGCTTGGATTGGTTGACCGCAACGGCAATTCTGCCGCCAGAACCGGGGCTATGAACAATGACTGGGCCGGTCACGTAACTGGCCCAAACCATGTGGCTATGGGGAATGGGCTGGTGGGGGAGGCGGTGGCCCAAGATATGGCCAGCCTGTTTCTCGAAACTCCCGAACTGGACTTGGAAGCACGGTTGATGGGCGCTCTTGAAGCAGGATTACAGGCCGGTGGCGAAGCCCAGGATGCAACGCCCCACCATTCGGCGGCGTTGTTGGTCTTCGGTTCGGATCCATTCTCCAGAGTCGACCTGCGGGTCGATGATCATCCAACCCCAGTGGCAGAACTAAGAAGATTATTGGAATTATTGACCCCTAGAATTGAATATTTCGCCTTGAGAGCAGGCGATCCAGTAGCTGCCCAGGCGGCCAAAGACGCCGCGCGCTAAGAAACAAATCCGCGCCGCTCGGCTTGTCCATGTCCAGCATCAATCCTTTTTGCGTTTCCTGCATCTCATGTATCGGAAGCCGTCAGTGCTGCATTAGTTACCAGCGGCCTTTGACCTAGTCCCTTAGCTCAGAGTTCAACCATGATTCATTTCAACGGTGTAATTTTGCGGCTTTGGAATTAATACAACTAAACATAGAGAAGACAAGGAGGACGAAATGGCAGGAGACGCAGTAAAGGTGGCACCCCACATATATACGGTGGTCTTGGTGAACGACAAGGTCCGGGTTTTGGACACCAAGACCGATGCTGGCGCCAGCTCGGAGATGCATAGCCATCCCAACATGGTCGGCTACTCGATCTCCGACTGCTCTTGGGACCTCACAGGCCCAGACGGTACAACAGCCCGGGTTGAAGTCCCAGCGGGAGCCACATTCTACCTGGATGCAGTGGACCACTCTACATTTGATTTCGGTACAACCGGCTCCCACGCGCTGCTGATTGAAATCAAGTAAATCAGCGCGTTAACCTCGGCAAACCGCAAGAAAGGCCCGAGCTCCAATTTAAGAGCTCGGGCCTTTTGTCATTCCCAGTAAACCCAGAATTGCAGAATAGCTCACCCCAAGGCAACATCGTGGCTCAGGAGCGCTCCGTAGTGTTGATTGGAAATCGACATTTGACGGTATATCACTCAATGTTCCGGGAACGGTTATATTGCATGCAGGCCCGCCCAATCATAAGATGGTGCTCGCCCCGATCTTACGGCTAGCCAGGACCGGTTGCTGTACTGTGATTTGGCCCTATCGGGTCGGTTTGTTTAGGAGAAAACATGAAAGTAGGCGTTAATCTAATCAACTTTGGCCCTGGGGTCAGCCCCGAATCCCTAAAAAGCTGGGCTACGTTGTCCGAGGCCCTGGGCTACCACATAATCATGACATCTGACCACATCGCCATCACACCAGACGTCCAATCTCGTTACCCCGCCCCATTCTACGAACCACTCTCCCTGCTGGGTTGGCTTGCCGGTGTCACGACTACGATCGAGATTGGTACCACGGTAATCATAGTGCCCTACCGCAATCCTCTGGAGTTGGCCAAAGCCACCGCAAACGTGGATCAACTGAGTAGCGGTCGGTTCATCCTGGGAGTCGGCATCGGTTGGGCACAAGAAGAGTTCAAAGTCCTGAACGCCGCCTACAAGTCGCGAGGCGCAGTCACCAACGAATATCTGGCGGCGGTGAAGCTGCTTTGGACCCAGGATGTGGCCTCGTTCGACGGCAAGTTTATCTCGTTCACCGACGTTCACACCGCCCCCAGACCCATCAGAACGCCCCACCCGCCCATCTGGGTGGGCGGCCCCAGCGACGCCGCAATGCGACGCACCGTCCGCTACGGCGACGCCTGGCATCCCATCCGAATCCAGATGGACTGGTTCAAGAACACCGGCATTCCCCGACTGAAGGAGATTGCCGATGGAGAAGGGAAGGCCATGCCGGACCTATGCCCCAGAATCAGGCTGAGACTAACCGACTCGCCGGTGACCGATGAGAACAGAGTTGTCGGCGAAGGCAGCATCGATCAGGTACACCGCGACCTGGCAGAGCTGGAAAGCCTGGGATGTTCCTACGTCATCTTGGATACCTACGCGGATGACCTGGAAACTGTTAAGAACAACGAGGCGTCCTGGAGCATGCTCAGCACCATGGCTGAGAAGGTCCTCGACCTGGGGAACCAGACCGTTCGCTAGCCGCCAGCCCATTTGGGAACATCGTTCGATTCACCCCAACATTGACGTTCCCAGGTGCCATGGGTATATTCGTGCCCACAGTGCCGGTTCAAGCACCCAGTCGTCGGAAAGTAGAGATGAAACAATGCCCCTAACTCCAGAGCAAATCGCAGCAAGCCCCAAAGCCCTTGAGGGCGTGCGGGTAGTTGATTTCACCTGGGTCAGGGCCGGTCCCTGGGCTACCCGCTGGTTGGGCGCACTGGGAGCTGAGATCATCAAGGTGGAATGGCCCTTGTCTGAAAGGGGCCGGACCACTGGCGGCGTGCCACCCGGCATGACACCCAACCTGAACACGGCGACCAACTTCAACGACACCAACGCCAACAAAAAAGGCATCACCGTCAACCTCCGCTCCGAAAAGGGCCTGGACTTGGTCAAGAGGCTCATCACGGAAGCCGACGTCGTGGTGGAGAATTTCAGCGCCAAGACCTTAACGAGCTGGGGTCTTGGCTACGATGAACTGAAGAAACTCAAACCGGATATCGTCTACGTATCCCAGGCCGGTTTCGGGCACACCGGACGCCACCGGGAATACCTCACCATGGGGCCCATAGCCCAGGCGTTCTCGGGTCTGACCTTCCTATCCGGCCTGCCGGGAGCTCCTCCCGCCGGATGGGGCTGGTCCTACCTGGACGACACGGGCGGCATGTATATTGCCTTCTCTGCCCTGACCTCCCTCTACCGCCGAAACATCACCGGCCTTGGCCAACACGTTGACCTGTCCCAGATGATCATGGGAGTAACTCTGAACGGCTCGGCCATGCTGGACGTCACCGTCAACGGCCGCAATTCCCAGAGGGAAGGCTACCCGCCGGGCAACCGGGCCCACTGGCCAGGCACCCCCATGCTCAACAATTACCGCGGCGCAACAACCGCGCCCCACAACGCCTACCGGACCAAGGGCGGCGGCTATAACGACTGGGCAGCAATCACCTGTTTCTCCGAGGAAGAATGGCAGCGATTGGTCGGAGCCATGGGTTCGCCTCAGTGGGCAGCCTCTCAGAAATTCGCAACCCTTGGTGGACGGCTCCTTCATCAAGAGGAGTTGGACCAGGGCATCCAGGTCTGGGCACAGACCCTTGAGAAATACGAGCTAATGGAACTCTGCCAGGCTTCTGGCGTTCCGGCCATGCCGGTGCAGAGTACCGGTAACCGTGTGGATGATGACCCTCAATTGCGCCACCGTGAGATATACCAGGAAATGGACCACCCCCACATCGGACGGTGGAAGTTCCAAAACGCGCCCTTTAAACTCTCCGAGACCCCCGCCATAAACTACAACGCAGCGCCAATGATCGGTCAGCACAACCAAGAGGTTTTTGAGGGCATGCTTGGCCTCACCCACGAGGAATTCGTGGCCGGATATGAAGACGGTACTTTTTGGCCCAAATCACTGGACCTCTACCCCTACATGGAAGACATGCTCAAAGCGGAACAAGCCCCATTCGTCGGCTTGGGCACTTCAACCAAGCGAGAGATCACTACCAAAACCGATGCCGAACCCGGTCCGTTGTCGGGGATACGAGTACTGGAACTGGCCGACGAGAAGGGCCAGTTCTGCGGCAAGATGATGGCCGATCTAGGGGCCGAGGTCATCAAGATCGAACCGGCTGGCGGCGAGAATACCCGGAACGTGGGCCCATTCTTGGACGACGTACCGAACCGCGACCGCAGCCTTTCGTTCTGGCATTACAACACCTCAAAAAGGGGCATCACCCTGAACTTGGAAACGGCAGATGGACAGGAGATCTTCAAGAAGTTGGCCGATACGGCCGATGTTATTCTGGAGACGTTCAGCGCCGGTTACTTGCCTTCATTGGGGTTGGGATACGAAGACCTGGTAAAGACCAACCCGAAATTGATCATGTGCTCGCTAACCGATTTCGGTCAGACCGGGCCGTGGCGAGATTACCTGACCAGCGACTTGCTCCACCTGGCAGCGGGCGGACAGATGGGATGCAGCGGCTACGACCCGGTTGACGACCCCGAGCAGATTCCCATAGCTCCTGGGGGAGGCAACGCGTGGCACACCGGCAGTCACTACGCCTACATGGCCATCTTGGCCGCATTGATGTACCGCACCAAGGCCGGTCAGGGCCAATACATCGACGCCTCGGTGCACGACGCCTGCGCTCTGACCACCGAGATGCACGTGAACACCTACATCTACCAGAACCAGGTCGTGCTGCGCCAGACCGGTCGCCACGCAGCCGCTACACCCAACGCCGTTGCCCAACTCCGCTGCAAGGACGGCAAATACGTGAACGCCTCGGCTTCGCGGGTCACCCACCGGCAATTTCCTACGCTGGTTGAATGGATGGATGGCCATGGCTTGGCCGATGACCTCAAGGATGAACGCTACCAGGACGCGGCCACCTTCAATGCCAGCGTTGACCACATAGAAAAGGTTGTCGAGAATTTTGTGGCCAATCTAACCAGGGATGAGATCGCCCACGGTGGACAGGAGCGCGGGTTCAACTGGGGAGCGGTCCGAGCGCCCGATGAACTGGTTGATGAGGGCCACCTGAACGACCGCGGCTTCTGGGTCGACGTTGACCACACAGAACTGGGCAAGACGTACAAATACCCTGGAGCCGCCGGTATCTACAACGGTTCCCCATGGCGAATATCCAGGCGTGCCCCCCTGATAGGTGAGCACAACGAGGAGATACTCTGCGGGGAGCTGGGATTCCACAAGACAGAGCTGGCCTATCTGGCTGAAGTGGGTGTGGTCTAGCCAAAGGCCTGGCCAACCAAGCCGATGGTTCAACAAAAAGACAGCCAGAGATACATTCTGGCAATAGACCAGAGCACCACCAGTTCATCCGCGTTCATCTTTGATCACGTTGGTCACATAGCCGCCTCTGCTACCCGTGAGATCACACAGTTTCACCCTGAGCCTGGCTGGGTTGATCATGACCCAGACGAGATATTTCAGTCGGTGTTGGCCGTAGCCCGAGAAGCCATTGCCGAAGCGGGGATCAAAGCCGCTCAACTGGCGGCCATCGGCATTACCAACCAACGGGAAACCACGGTGATCTGGGATCGGACAACCGGTCAGCCAGTGGCCCCAGCCTTAGTCTGGCAATGCCGCCGCACTGCCCAGTTATGTGAAGTCCTCAAGCAGCAGGGTATGGGGACCATCGTCAGGGAACGAACGGGTCTGGTTATCGACGCTTATTTCTCGGCCACCAAGATTCGCTGGCTGCTTGATAACATCCCCAACGGACAGCATCGCGCCGAAGCCGGAGAACTGTGCGCTGGAACCATCGATTCCTGGCTCCTGTACCGCTTGACCAACGGCGGAGTCCACGCCACAGACGTTTCCAACGCATCGCGCACAATGCTATTCAACATCCATGCTCAGGAATGGGATGCAGACCTACTCAGCCATCTGAATATCCCCCGGTCTTTGCTACCTGAAGTTCGCCCCTCTGATAGTCTGTTTGGCGAGGCCAGCCTTGACCTGTTCGGTGTCGGCATTCCCATCGCCTGCCTGATCGGCGACCAGAGCGCCGCCCTGTTCGGCCAAGCTTGTTACCAGCCTGGGATGGTCAAGAATACCTACGGCACCGGTTCCTTCCTGCTGATGCAGACTGGAGAACAACCCGTGCAACCACCCCAGGGACTGCTAACCACCGTTGGTTGGAAACGTGAAGGCCAACAGACCCAATATGCCCAGGAAGGCAGCATCTTCATCACCGGGTCTGCTATCCAATGGCTGAGAGACGGACTGGGCATCATTCAAAACGCGGCGGAAACGGCAGACATCGCGCTATCGGTCCCAGACACGGGTGGTATGTATTTTGTGCCAGCATTTGCCGGTCTCGGAGCGCCCCGTTGGGATATGTACGCCAGGGGAGCGATGGTCGGGCTGACCAGCAGCACCAGCCGGGCCCACATCGTCAGGGCAACCCTGGAGGCGATCGCGTATCAGGTTAAGGATGTCATCCAGGTGATCAAGGCGTCATCCCAGATGGATATAACCGTTCTGAGGGCCGACGGCGGAGGTTCGTCCAATCCTTTCTTGATGCAATTTCAGGCCGACATACTGGGCATACCAGTGGAGGTTCCGGAGATTGCAGA
>PCAH01000168.1 GCA_002730485.1 Dehalococcoidia bacterium
AAGGCGAAGATGATCTCGCCGCGGATCATCCCAGGAATGAAATACTCTTTCTGTTCCTCGGTCCCTGCGGCCAGGATGGCTGGCGCTCCGCTTCCCGCGCCACCGATGCCGATACCCCGACGCATGAACTCTTCTTCTACTATGTACTGGTCGATGCGGCTACCGCTCTGGCCGCCATACTCTTTAGGCCAGCTGATGCCGATCCAACCCTTGTCAGCAACCTTCTTGACGAGGTCTCGGTACTCGGGACCGCGGCCCCCTTCCTCACCGGCTTCCATCTCATCAAGGAGTCCTTGACTGACGTTATCGTCGATGAATTTCCTGACTTCTTGACGAAGGTCTTCTTGCTCTTTTGTTAAGCCAAAATCCATTTTGTGACTCTCCCATTATGCGTAAAACTGGGCTTGGTATGCCTACCAATGCCCCTCAGATTCACGCCCTGCCATTTTCCAGTGTCATGGAATCTGTGTCAAGTGAATCCAAGGGTACTGCCAGGGCGTTAAGAAACCAGGCAACCTAAGCTGACGGCGAGGTCAACTCAAGCAAGATCGGACGAAGTTCTTCCATCAGCGGGGGCAGGTATTCTTCCCAGGTTCCGACTATCCCAAAGTCGGAAGAACGGAACATGACCGCCCGCCGGTTTTGGTTGATGGCGATGATCACTCCGGAGCGCTGTAATCCAACGGTGTGGTTGAACGCTCCACGAATACCAACCGAGATGTAGACCGTGGGCGCGATGGTGCGGCCGCTGATACCCACCATCATCTGTTGAGCCAACCAACCTTCATGTATCACATCCCTGGTGGTGGCGATGCTTGCTCCAACGGATCGGGCCATCTCTTGGACCTTGGCCACGTTATCCGGTGAGCCAAGACCCATACCAACCCCGATCACCACCGGAGCATTGGCCAGAATGATGCCTTCCTGGTCTTCCTGAAATTCTTCTTTCAACAGGCGTATGTCCGAGCCGTCAAACGGCACTGCTGGGATCTGTTCCACTGGTGCCGTGGCGTCCGGTTCCGGTGTGACTGGCGTGAGCAACCCTGGTCGCAGGGTAACAAGGTTGGGGAGGGTCTTCGACATGATGGGCGCTACCACATTGCCACCCAGCGCGGGTTTCAACTGGACCAGTCTCCTATCGGAATTGATCTCCAGGTCGATCACATCACCAGTCAGCCCCAGTTCCATCCTGGCAGCCAAACGGGAGGCCAGATCGCCGCCGTCGGCGGTGGAGGCAAACAGCACTGCGTAGGGTTTCTCGGCTTCAACCGCGGCGGCAAACGCGTTTCCTACAGCCAGGCCGCATACCGGCCCCAACCGGGAGCTATCCAGCACCAGCACCCGGTCGGCTCCTTGGGCGGCCAGGGTTGAGATCTTCTCTTCGCTGGGCGGCGCGATCAGTACCGCCACCACCTCGCTCTTGGTGAACTGGGTCAATTCACGGGCTTTACCCAGCAATTCAAATGTGACGTGGGCCAGACCGCTGCTGGTATTCTCAGCCACCACCCAGATGCTTTGTTCTTTGGCACCGGGGTACCTGGGAAGCGCTCCGGCGTCCTGTTCGGCCTCGTTCTCAGACTCAGCAGCAAGTTCTGCTAGGCGTTGTCTCAGCGCCTCAGCGGCCTGTTTGGCGGCGTCTTCGGGTGTCGATTCTTCCAGCAGAACTCCAAGACGGTTTGGTTCCACCAATCGAATCTCATCCACCCAGGTTGGTGAGCCCTCGGCCCCAAGTTGGCTCAGGTCAGCAGATAGGTCAGCGCAGGTGATAACCTCGGCCGGGATGACTTCCGCCCGCTCCATCTGTTCTTTGTCGGGATAAAGCTCCGGGGCGACACCCTCGGTGACACAGATCACGGCGGGCAGGTCACATTCCAGGGTTTGGGAACCTTCATCGGTCATCCGCTCAACGACCACAGACTTTCCGTCTGCGCTCAGGTCCAACTTTCGCACGTGGCTGACGTGGGGGATGCCCATCATTTGGGCTATCCCCGGGCCGACCTGGCCGGTTTCACCGTCGGTGCTGTTACGACCGCAGATGATCAAGTCTGGCTGCTCCCGCCGCAACACCAAAGACAAGGCCCTGGAAGTGGCAAGGGTGTCTGACCCAGCCAGCGCCCGGTCTGAGAGTAAGACGGCCCGGTCAGCCCCCAGAGCCACGCAGTTGGTGAGCCCTTCACTGGTCGCTGGCGGCCCCATGGAGATAACCACCACTTCATCTTCGGGCGAATTCTTTAACTCAACGGCGCGGACGACTCCCAGCAGGTCAAACGGATTGACCTCAGATGGAACGCCCTCACGGACGATGGTCTTGGCTTCGTAATCGAATTTGATTCGTGATATCACCGGCACGAATTTCATGCATACAGCTGTTTTCATTTGTTAGTTAGACCTTGTTGGACAGATCATTTCTATCCGGTGAATTCTAATCGCTGTCGGATACGTTGGCACCCAGGACCTCTTCCCTGACCTCGGAAGTAAGACGCTCTAGTTTGCTGCTGAGGCCGACCGGGAATCGGGGCGGGTTCTTCAATACCTTGAACCGGTCATCCAGAGCGGCAAAGTCTTCATGGAAACGCGTCTTTATTTCTTCGAGCGACGGTGCAGTCGAAGTGCGGTGGCCATCTTTCATAAATTCTTCCAGGAGCGGCAGCCCACCAGGCAGGTTTTCATTCTCCGAGGCGATGATGTCTCGGGCGAACATCCCGTTCATATCTTTGGTGCGGTACACCTGCTTAGCCCCTGGCAGAGATGTCTTATCCTCACTGAGCTTCATGACGGGTTTGCCATCGTAACTGACCAACTTGTAGGCCATGTCTGACCATGGAGCGTCTGCCGATACCCCTGCCTTGGTGCCGATGCCAAATAGGTCTATCGGCGCTCCGTCTTTAACCAGGGTTTCCAGTTCATATTCGTCCAGGCCGCCACTGGCCAGTATCTTTACATAATCCAGACCTGCATCGTCCAGTATCTTCCGCACCTTGCGGCTCAGTTCGTCAAAGTTTCCCGAGTCCAAACGGACGGCCACCAACTTGTGACCAAGTTCCTCCAACTCCTTCCCTACCTGCACCGCGTTCCAGGTGCCGGTAATAGTGTCATAGGTATCCACCAACAACACTGTCCAGTCCGGGAAAGATTCGGCATATGCCCTGAAAGCTTCCAGTTCAGATGGGAAACTGGAGATGAATGAGTGGGCCATGGTGCCCACTGGTGGTATCCCGTAGAGATTAGCAGCAAGCACGTTGCTGGTTGACGTGAACCCGGCGATGTAGCTAGCCCGTGCCATCTTCAGTGCGGCATCCGTGCCGTGGGTGCGTCGAGATGCGAAGTCGGCGATGCCCCGACCTTGGGCAGCCCAGACGCAGCGGGCGGCTTTGGTTGCCAGCATACTTTGGAGATTTACCTGGTTGATGATGAACGTCTCGGCCAGCTGCGCCTCGATCAGCGGAGCGGTGATCTCAACCACCGGTTCGTCCGTGAAATACAACCGTCCTTCCGGAATGGCCCGGACGCTGCCGGTGAACCGGACGTCCCTGAGGTATTCCAGGAAATCCTTAGAGAATATGCCCGTGCTTCTCAAGTAGGTTATGGCCTCTCCGCTGAAGTTCAGATCACTTAGGTAATCCAACACATCTTCCAGGCCTGCGGAGATAAAGTAACCGCGATTGGAAGGATAGGTCCGCGTGAAGAGGCTGAAGGTTGCGGTGGCGGTCATACCCTGGCGCAGGAACGCCTGGGACATGGTCAATTCATAGAGATCCGTGAACAGGCCCAGGTCTTCGGCTGGTAGTGATAGCCTGGGTGTATTCATCTGCAAGAAAGGCCGGAGATGGTCATTGATTCCGTAACAAACATAGTCGGATTCCTTTAAGTTAGCGGGTATTATGTTGCCGTTCCGAAGCCTGTGTCAACTATATTTGAGCGTGGTTCACGTCTGAAGGGCTATTTCCGTTACCGAACCACTCTTCTTGACAGCATGACGGCCCCTTAGTAACATTTACTCGACCCGAAAACGCGCTCAAAAATCGACTGCAACTCAGAAACCCTTATCCAGAACGGCAGAGGGGACGGCCCGATGAAGCCTAGCAACCGGTCCACGTCCTTCATGGAAGGACCTAGATACGGTGCTAATTCCGGCGTCTGGCGATTATATCGTTAGGCGAAAGATGAGGGGGGCTCAGTGGAACTGTGAGCTTCTCTATTTCTTGAGAAGCTTTTTTTATGCCATGCGCCCACCGAACATAACCTTGAGTAGCATTCTAGACTTTTAAGAACGAAAACGAACCCCTTTCGTAACGCCCTGGGAGCATATCCGGTGAACGAGATTCGACCCATTGAGTGGGCCAACGGCACACTCAGGCTGCTTGACCAAACCCGCCTACCCTCCGAAGAAGTCATCGTGGAGGCGCACGGGTATCTGGAAGCAGTCAATGCCATCAAGACGATGCAGGTACGCGGTGCACCAGCCATCGGCGTGACTGCTGCCTACGCAGTGGCAATGGCCGCCAGGGATACGGATATCGCCGACAAACCCGCCTTCATGGAGCAACTCAACCGAGCCGGGGCCACCATCAAGGCCGCGCGGCCCACCGCCGTGAACCTGATGTGGGCCGTTGACCGCATGGTCGGCATCGCCGATGCAGAACCGGACACCGCAAGTATCAAATCCCGCCTCCTGACCGAAGCCATCGCCATGGAAAAAGAGGACGAGGTCATCAACCGCCGCATGGGCGATCACGGTAAAGACCTGATCCCAGAGGGCGGTTCAGTCTTGACCCACTGCAACGCTGGCGCGCTGGCCACCGCTGCGTTTGGCACAGCAGTTGGAGTCATCAGAGCCAACTGGGAAAACGACAAACGCTTTAGCGTGTTTAACACTGAAACGAGACCGTTCCTCCAGGGCGCCAGGTTAACCGCCTGGGAGTTCAAGAAGCTTGGCATACCGTCCACTCTGGTTGTGGACTCGGCCGCTGGAATGCTGATGCGTCGAGGAGAGATCGGCTGTGTGATAACCGGTGCCGACCGCATAGCCGCTAACGGCGACACCGCCAACAAGATCGGCACCTACAGCCTGGCAGTGCTGGCTAAGGAAAATGGAATCCCCTTCTATGTCGCCGCTCCGATCAGCACTGTGGACATGAGCCTGAGTAACGGCGACCAGATCGAGATAGAGGAACGTTCCTCCGACGAAGTAACAGAGTTCCGAGGCGTGCCTGTTGCCCCAGATGGTGTTGAAGCGTTCAACCCGGGATTCGATGTCACCCCTGCCCAATATGTCAGCGCGATCATCACCGAGGCCGGAATCGCCCGCCCTCCATTCAATCAGAGCCTAAAGTCAGCCGTCGATTCGGCTGAATAGATACAGAACCTATGAGCACAACGAAACAAGCGACAATAGCGGTGATTGGCGGTAGCGGTCTGTATGAGATGGACGGCCTGACCGGTGTCGAGACCGTAGATGTGGATACACCCTTCGGCAAACCCAGCGACTCCATCATGGTCGGAGAACTAGAGGGTGTGAAGGTCGCGTTTCTGCCGCGGCACGGCAAGGGCCACCGCTTCAACCCATCCCATATTCCCGTCAGGGCCAACATCTATGCACTTAAGACATTGGGTGTTGAGCGGATCATCTCGGTGAGCGCCGTCGGCAGTCTGAAAGAGGAGTTCGCGCCGCTGGACCTGGTGATCCCAAGTCAATTGATTGACCGGACCCGGTTGCGGGAGAGTACGTTCTTCGAGACCGATATAGTCGTCCACGTGGCAATGGCTGAACCGTTCTGCGCCGACACCAGCCACGCTGTTCACCATGCAGCCCAAGCCCTGGACATCAACGTCCACCCCGGCGGCACCATGGTCGTGATGGAGGGACCCGCTTTCTCCACCAAGGCAGAATCGTTCATGTACCGTTCCTGGGGAGCAGACATCATCGGCATGACCGCACTGCCTGAGGCAAAGCTGGCTCGTGAAGCTGAGATGTGCTACGCCACCATGGCCTGGATCACCGACTACGACTGCTGGCACCAATCGGCCGAGTCTGTAACCGTGGACATGGTCATTGCCAACCTGATGAGGAACGTGGAAACTTCCAAGGCGATGCTGAAGAAAGTCATTCCCGCATTGGGTGGAGAACGCACCTGCTCCTGTGAATCAGCTTTGCGGGATGCCATCATCACTCAGAAAGACCAGATACCGGAAGACCTGAAACGAAAACTCGCCCCGGTGACGGGTAGATATTTAAGCTAGGGACCGGCAAGGTCCAGGAGGACATAAATGCCAAGACAAGACCCAGGCGAACCCTACTTCAGGGTTGATTCAGCTGAAGGACAGTCCATCGTCGCTGCGGATCCAGACGGCACCGTGGTGATCGATGTTCGACGGGACGATGAATGGGTCACCGGACACGTAACCGGTGCCATCCACATCCCAGTGGACGACCTGACCGACCGGATCAGCGAGATTCCCACCGACAAGAAACTCCTGTTCATCTGCGCTGCTGGTGTCCGAAGCGGCCTGGCCTGCGAGATGGCCGGGGCAATGGGTTACGATTCGGAAAACCTTTACAACATCGATGACGGCACCCCCTCATGGATTGCCGGTGGTCATCCAACGTCGTACGGTGACGACGCCTAACACAAGAGATATCCATCAAGACAACGTAATTCTTAAAACGTAGTCAATAAAATGCGGGTCCGTAAAACACATATCGACGAGACCTGACGCAAGGAGAACAACTTGGCATCACAACAGACCAAAGGGGACGTTAAAGACCTGTCCCTGGCTAAAGACGGAGTCAACAAGATTGAATGGGCCGGACGCGAAATGCCCGTATTGGAGCTCATCCGAGCGCGATTTGAGAAGGAAAAGCCCCTCGCCGGTATTCGCATGTCTGCCTGCCTGCATGTGACCAGCGAAACGGCCAACCTGGCCATCGCCCTGCGTGATGGCGGAGCAGACCTGACCCTCTGCGCCAGCAACCCGCTCAGCACCCAGGATGACGTTGCTGCGGCACTGGTCCAGGAGTACGGTATCCCGACCTTCGCCATCAAGGGCGAGAACGATACGACTTACTATGAGCACCTGGAATCGGCTTTGGCCGTCAAACCCCAGGTGACCATGGACGACGGTGCAGACTTGCTGACCCTGCTGCACACCAAGCACTCGGACCTGCTACCCGACGTTGTCGGTGGCACAGAAGAGACCACCACCGGCGTCATCCGCCTGACCGCCATGTCCGCTGAGGGTCAATTGAAGTACCCGGTCATAGCCGTCAACGACGCCGAAACCAAGCACTTCTTCGACAACCGCTACGGCACCGGTCAGAGCACACTGGACGGCATCACCCGAGCCACCAACATCCTGTGGGCGGGACGCCGCGTCGTTGTCTCCGGCTACGGTTGGTGCGGCCGTGGTGTCGCCTCCCGTGCCAAGGGCATGGGCTCCCACGTCATCGTCTGTGAGACCAACCCAGTCCGCGCGCTGGAAGCCGTCATGGACGGGTTCCAGGTCATGCCCATGATCGAGGCCTCGAAGACTGGTGAGGTGTTCATCACCGTGACCGGCGGCCTGCACGCCGTGGGACGGGAGCACATCGAAGTCATGCCCAGCGGTGCGATCCTCTCCAACAGTGGTCACTTCAATGATGAGATCGACATCGACTCACTGAAGGAAATGTCCACTTCCAGCCGGGAACTGCGACCCTTCGTCGAGGAATACACGATGAAAGATGGTCGTTTGATCTACCTGCTGGCCGACGGCCGTTTGGTCAACCTGTCCGCCGCTGAGGGTCATCCCTCCGCAGTGATGGACATGAGCTTCGCCAACCAGGCTCTCTCCGCAGAGTACATCTACGTCAACAAGGGCAAATTGCCCATCGGAGTCCACGTTGTGCCTGCCGACATGGACGCCGAGATTGGACGACTGAAGCTCCAGTCCATGGGCATCAGCATCGATGTGCTCACCGCCGCCCAACAGAAGTACCAGGACAGCTGGCAAGAAGGAACCTAAGCTAACCTGCGCAATCTAGAATCAACCGAATTGCACGACCTGGGGCTTGAGTAAACCCCAGGTCAAATACAGGAGAAATCATCATGCCAATGCTCTTTCATGAGTCCCCTAGCTATCTGCTGACTTCAGAGTCGGTTACAGAAGGTCACCCGGACAAACTCTGTGACCAAATCTCAGACGGTGTCTTGGACGCTGTCCTCAAGGACGACCCCATGGGCCGCGTTGCCTGTGAGACCGCCGTCACCAACGGTCTGGTAGTCGTCATGGGTGAGATCACCACATCTTCCTATGTGGACGTTCCCACCATTGTTCGCGACACCCTGGCTCGAGCTGGCTACACCGACTCCGAATACGGTATCGACGCCACCAGCTGCGGAGTCATGGTTGCCATCCAAGAACAGTCCCAGGACATCAGCAAGGGTGTCACCACCGCCTTGGAACAACGCGGTGACGCCGCTGAAGAAGCCATGCTGGCCACCGGCGCCGGCGACCAAGGAATGATGGTTGGCTTCGCCTGTAACGAAACTCCCGAGCTTCTCCCGCTGACCGTCAGCCTTTCCCAGAGATTGGTTGAGCAATTGGCCCTGGTCCGGAAAGAGGGCATCGTTCCTTATCTCCGCCCAGACGGCAAGTCCCAGGTAACCGTTGAGTATCGCCATGGTGTCGCCGCCCGCGTAGACACAGTGGTCATCAGCACCCAGCATGACCCAGATGCGACCAACGAGCAGATCGAGAAGGACGTTACCGAACACGTCATCAAAAAGATCGTCCCGGCCAACCTGATTGATGCCGACACCAAGATCTTTGTTAACCCCAGCGGACGGTTCGTCATCGGCGGCCCCGCCGGTGACAGCGGACTGACCGGCCGGAAGATTCTCGTTGACACCTACGGCGGCATCGCCCGTCACGGCGGTGGAGCATTCTCCGGAAAGGATCCCACAAAGGTTGACCGCTCGGCCGCGTACGCTGCCCGCTACGTCGCCAAGAACCTGGTTGCCGCCGGCCTTGCCGACCGCGCCGAGGTACTGGTCTCCTACGCCATTGGTGTGGCAACTCCCATCTCGGTGGCAGTTGAGACCTTCGACACCAACAAGGTGGACAGCGAAAAGATCCACGAGCTGGTCGCCAAGCACTTTGACCTGCGTCCCGCAGCCATCATCCGTGACTTGGATCTGCGCCGCCCCATCTACCAGCCCACAGCCGCCTACGGCCACTTCGGTCGAGAAGGACTGAACCTGAGCTGGGAGCAGACCGACAAGGCCGACGCCCTCCGCGCGGATGCCGGACTCTAGCCATTAGCTGACGGCTATCAGCCGCAAGCTTTATTTCTAGCAACAGAATGGGGTCTTCGGGGTTAACCCGAAGACCCTTTTTTAATCACTGATATTTCCTGGAGGTAGTGGTTAGCGCGTAGCTACGCCGTAGAACTGCTTACAACGGGCGTTGCTTGAGATATGCTGTTGGCATCCAGGCATCATCTGGGGGACTGATTTGACGGACATTAGATTTGGAACAGACGGCTGGCGCGCATTGATCGCCGAGGACTTCACCTTTGAAAACGTAGCCCGTTGTGCTGAAGGACTCTGCGCCCACCTGAAAGAGGTCGGAGTGGCAGACTGGGGCCTGGTTGTGGGTTATGACACCAGGTTCCTGTCTCCAGAGTTCGCCCAGACTGTTGCCGACGTCTGCTCCGCCCAGGGGATCAAAGTCTATCTGGCCGATAAGTCTGCACCTACTCCCGTCCTCAGCTACAACGTCCTGCATCAACAGGCTGGCGGCGCAGCTATCATCACCGCTAGCCACAACCCTGGGCAATGGAACGGGTTCAAGTTCAAACCTGACTACGCCGGAAGCGCCACTCAGGGGATCACAGACCGGCTGGAGCAGTCCATCGCCCAGGTACCAGCCAGACCCGTCAGCAGCGTCGCTGAGAGCCGCAATAACAACCTTATCGTCGACTTGGACCCTACTCCACCCTACTTCGAGAGAATCGCTGCGCTTGTGCACCTGGACGCCATAAAGGCCGCAGGGTTGAATGTCTACGTCGACTCGATGTACGGGGCGGGCGGCGGATACCTGCCAACCATCCTGTCCGGAGGCAAGACCACCGTCACAGAGCTACACGGCACCCGTAACCCAGCTTTTCCAGGGATGGAGCAGCCAGAACCCATCGCCCACAATCTGACGGAGATCTCGGCTCTCATGGCCAAGAACGGCGCATCGGTGGGAATCGCGCTGGATGGCGATGCAGACCGTGTGGGCATCCTTGATGAGAACGGCCAGTTCGTCACCACCCTGGACACGTTCTCGATACTGGCCCAGTATCTCCTGGAGCAGAAGCAGATGCGCGGTGCCCTCGTCAAGGGAGTTACTTCATCCATTGCGCTGAACAAGCTGGGTGAAGCCTACGGAGTGGACGTCCATGAACTGCGGGTGGGTTTCAAGAACATTGGCCCCAAGTTCAGTGAGGTTGACGCGCTGATGGGCGGC
>PCAH01000169.1 GCA_002730485.1 Dehalococcoidia bacterium
CCCGGTGGATGTTGCCCAGGCGCTGTTGGCTCGGATGGACGCTCTTGAACCATCGCTGGACGCCTGGGTTCGAGTCGACCGTGAGACGGTCTTGGCAGACGCTAAACAGCGTCAGGAAGAACTGGAAAGCGGCGCGGAAATCGGCCTGCTGCACGGCGTACCCATCGGCATCAAAGACATCTACAACATCGCAGGTACACCAACCACCTGCGGCTCCAAGGTCTACGAAAACTTTGTACCCGATGAGACGGCGGTTACCATAGACCTGCTCCAACAAGCAGGTGCGGTAATCCTGGGAAAGACGGTCACCACTGAGTTTGCCTGTCTCGACCCATCCCATACCAAGAACCCCTGGAACCCTGCCCACACGCCTGGCGGCTCCAGTAGTGGTTCAGCGGTATCGGTGGCATCACGCATGTGCCCCATCGCCATGGGATCACAGACGGTGGGATCAGTACTTAGACCAGCTTCCTACAACGGCATCGTCGGGTTTAAGCCGACCTACGGGCGGGTAAGCCGCCGCGGAGTGGTGCCTGTCAGTTGGTCTTTGGACACCGTGGGTTGGATGGGCCGAAGCGTCGAGGACATGGCCCTCTTGCTGCAGGTGATGGCCGGACCGGACGAACAAGACCCGGTTGCCTCCCGCCTGCCCGCCGATGATTATCTGTCGGGTCTAGAGTCAGCCAAACCGCCGCGCATCGGGCTGATCACGTCCTTCTTCATGGAGGAGGCTGATGCCGAAACCCAAAGTCAGACGAGAGCTGCCCTGGACAAGTTCACCGCCGCTGGGGCCACGGTAGTTGAACTAAAGCTTCCCGACAGTTTCAAGACGGCTTTCGAAGACCAACTGATAATCATGAGTGCTGAGGCTGCCTCCTTCCACAAGCCCATGTACGAGAAGCAATCCCAGGACTACCGACCCAAACTTCGCGAGATGCTGCGTCAGGGTCTGGAAACGGACGCCGTGACCTACACCAGGGCGTTAGAAAGACGGCTCCGGTTCACCGCTGACATGAAGATCCTCTCCGAGCAGGCAGATGTCTTGCTCACGCCGTCCACACCAACTGCACCTCTAGCCGACCTGACGAATACCGGCGACACCAGGTTCCAAGGGCCGTGGACTTCGTGCGGCTTGCCGACCATCACTCTGCCGTCAGGTCTGGCAGGGTCCGGACTACCCATGGGTATCCAATTGATCGCATCGCCGTTCGAAGAAACGAGGCTTTTGTCCATCGCGAGGCGGTGCGAAAAGATAATCGACATCGACCTCGCCCCGCCGGTGGGTAACTAGCCGGCGTCCCAACGGGCAACCAATTTAATCTAGGAGTGAGACCATGCCTCAGGCGAATATTCCCAGCGAAGATGAAGTACTAAGTTATTTCGACAAGCTCTCAAATTGGGGCAAATGGGGCGCCGACGACGAACTGGGCGCGCCCAACTACATCACCCCAGCCAAGGTGAAACAGGCGATTGCCACCGTACAGGAAGGGGTCCGTGTCTCGATGTCCCGTACGGTTACCTTTGAGCCGAGCGTCGACGCGCCGACCAACGTGCCTGTCCACTTCATGGTGGAGAGTGGTGAAGGCTGGGCCACCGGAGACAAGGTGAGTCCGCGAACCTACCCCGCCGCCACCGACTACTTTGGAATGATCTTCCACGGCGTTAGCGTGACCCACGTGGATGCGCTCTCCCATTTCTTCTGGAACGGGAAGACCTACAACGGCAAACCAGCCCACCTGGTCTCCACCAGCATGGGCGCGACCTTCGGCTCGGTGGAGGAGGCCCACGAGGGGATCATCTCCCGCGCAGTATTGGTTGACGTGCCGTACGTCCGTGGCATCGATTGGGTGGAACGGGGCGAGGGCGTGATGATGGACGACATCCTGGCCGCCGAGGGGAAATGCGGCTTCAAGGTCGAAGAGGGAGACATCCTGCTGATCCGCACCGGTCAACTGCACCGCCGCAATGTGGAGGGGCCGGTCGACCGGTCAATGGGCTCAACGGCCTGCCAGGCTTCGGTTCTTCCCCTTTTCTACGAACGGGGCATTGCCATGATGGGATCAGACACCGGCAACGACGTTAACCCGCCTCAATATGAAAAAGTTCAGAGTCCCATCCACCAGGTGAGTATCACAGCGATGGGTATCTGGATCCTGGACAATGCCGATCTTGAGGGTGTGGCCGCCGCCTGCAAGGAACGCAACCGCTGGGAGTTCATGGTGTCCATCGGCCCACTAAGACTACACAACACCACCGGCTCTCCAGTAAACCCAATAGCAATCTTCTAACCACCAACTGCGTTGGGTCAAATACCTCCGGTGGCGAGGCATCGTTAGATTTAGACCAACGAAAAGGCGGCGCGAAATAAACCGTCGCCTTTTTATTGGTTGACCCCAATTGTCATTCGAAGGTGTCAGCCGAAGTATCTCGAACCACTCAGGTAGAGAGCAATGAGACCCTTCACTCTTCTCAGTGTGACAACAGGATGGCAGGCAAACAATCCTACCGAAGGTATTTGCCTTAACGCAGTTTAGTGTCATTCTGAGGCGTCAGCCGAAGAATCTCTTTTCCACTCAACCCCCAATTTCCAGAGCCTCGCCCTCTCACCTCTCTCAGAGCAACAACACGACGACAGCCAAACACCCCAACCGAAGGTATCTGCCCCAACGCAGTTGGTTAACGCAGTTAGTGGCTAGTTTTTTTAGGAAGTTGCCTATTTTGCCGCTTAGGAGGTGGTCTACCTTTAGCTTGGAGGCCAATTGTTGCGTTGCTAGGGAATAGGTCGGGTAGATGTGGATAGACTCTGCCATGTGAGATAACTTCAGGCCTTGGTCCATGGCCAGAGTCCACTCATGCAGCATCTCCCCCGCGCGGGATGCCACGATTGTCACTCCCAGAAGTTTGCCGCTCCGTAGGTGAACAACCTTCAGGAACCCGGGAGAGTCACCCTCAGTGATCCAGCGATCAACCTGACCCATCTGCCAGGTGGCAACTTGAGTCTTGTCGTCGTACTTCTCTCGAGCCTGAGATTCTGTTAGACCAACATGGGCGACTTCAGGTTCGGTGAACGTGGCCCACGGAACCCTTTCCGGCACCGATTTCTTGTTAAAGGGCAGGAAGGCGTTCCGCACGGCCATGAACCCCTGATAACCGGCGTAGTGGGTGAATTGGTAGCCTCCGGTGCAGTCCCCGGCGGCGTAGATGTTCTTCAGGCTGGTGCGTAGGTTCTGGTTGGCCTGAATTCCACCTCGGCCATATTCAACCTTGGCTTCAAGAAGACCTAGGGAGTCGATATTGGCTGTCCTCCCCACGCAGACCAGAACGGCGTTCGATTCTACCTGGGCATCACTGTTCAGAATCAACCGAACGCCGTCGCTGATCTTCTCTACCCGCTGGACTGCTGCGCCTGTCAGAAGGTTCACTCCGTCCTGCTTCAGCCGGTTAGCCAGCGCCTCGGACGCTTCTGGCTCGTCCTGCAACATGATGCGGTCGGCGGCTTCCACTAGTGTGATCGACGCCCCCAATCCGCAGTAGGCCTGGGCCATCTCGCATCCAATTGGCCCAGCGCCGATGATGGCCAGACTCGGTGGCAGTTCTTCAAGACCCCAGATGGTCTCATAGGTCAGATAATTCACGTCAGAAAGTCCATCGATGGGCGGTATGGCCGGGCTGGCACCGGTGCAGATCAAAAATCGTCTGGCGCTGAGTTCGCGTCCGTCCACTGAAACAGTTTCAGGATTGATGAACTTGGCCCCTCCGTGGATTACATCTATGCCCTCAGCCTGGAGAGTTTCAGGGGATTCGCTCTGAAATATTATTTGATGGACCGATCTCACTCGGTCCATCACCGACTTAAAATCGATGGTCGGTTCAACTGTGGTGATACCGAATCGGGCGGCGTCTCTCACAGCGTGAGCCGACTTACTGGCCCTGAGCAAAGTTTTGCTGGGAACACACCCGCTCCAGGTGCAGTCTCCACCCATTCGGCCCCTTTCAACCAGCGCCACTGACAGTTCCAGCTGCCTGGCAAACCGCGCTGCCGTCAGTCCAGCGGACCCGCCACCAATAATCAACAGATCGTAATCTTTGTTCAACAGAACTCCGTTTTCTGGGCCTGAACCTCACTCAACACTAGGCGACATTGAGTGCACGAAACAAAGTTCATGACAAATAGACTCGGCCAGAGACTTGGATGCCAGCCGGTGCGCATGGGTTTATTTGGAGACCAGGGTTCGGGTTTTCGTTAGCTGTAGTTGGGCGGGGAAAGCTGGACTCCAAGGGTAGATTCGCACCATTTAGCAATGCCCAGAAGTTTGCCTTCCTCAAAGGGTAGGCCGCCCAACTGCACTGCCATCGGCAGGCCGCTCTCGCTCAGTCCCGAGGGTATGGTGACCGTTGGCAGACCGCTGCTGGTCCAGGGCACCTGGAAAGATGCATCTCCGGTGGTATTGCGATCCTTGGGAGCCGGAGCGGGAGTGGTAGGGGTTATTACCGCATCCACCTGCTCCACCAATTTGACCATGTCCTCCCTGAATTGTCGGCGCAGTCGCATGGCCTGCAGGTAACCGGTGGCCGGAATCAGCATCCCCATCTCCATGCCGGCCCTGACCCTGGGGCCGTATTCCTCAGCCTGGGTAGCGTGGAACTGTTCGTGGAAGGCAGCGCATTCAACGTTCATCACGATCCGTTGTGCGCTATGGCACGAACCAAAACTGTCCGGCAATCCCAGCTCGATAATCTCCGCTCCGGCGTCTGCCAATTGTTTGGCCACGGCTTGGGTATGGGCCCAGACCTCAGGCGTGGACTTCTCCTGGTAATACTGGCTGACGATTCCGATGCGTGGTGGCCGGTTGTTCTCCGCCATCTGTTTCAAGAAATCCGGCACCGGCTCGCTGGCTGATCCGGGGTCGTTGGCATCCTCGCCGGACATCACTTGCAGCATCAACGCGGCGTCATCCACCGTCCGGACCAGGATACCCACGTGGTCCAGCGACCAGCTTACCGGCACCACGCCGTAACGGCTGATGCGTCCGTAGGTGGCTTTGAGTCCGACTATGCCGTTATATCCCGCCGGACGGCAGGTGGAGCCGCCGGTCTGGGAACCCAGGGCTACTCCCACAGTCTTGGAGGCGACCGCCACCGACGACCCGCTGCTTGAGCCGCCCGGGGTGTGTTCCAAATTCCAGGGATTGTAGGTGGGGGAGGGGTCAGACGTGGCGAATTCTGTGGTGACCGCTTTTCCCAGGATAATCCCGCCAGCCTCTTTGATCTTCCTCACGGTGGTCGCATCAAAATCGGGCACAAAATCGGCGTAGACTTTGGAGCCCGCTACTGTTTTCATACCGGCGGTGTAGAAGATGTCCTTCAGTCCCACCGGCACGCCGTGGAGCAAGCCTCTGGTCTGACCTTCTTTGGCTTCATCTTCCAGTTGCTTGGCGGTGGTTAAGACCTCTTCCCGGTCGATGGTCACCCAGGCTTGAAGGTCCTTATCCGTGGCGTCGATACGCTCCAGCAGCGACTGGGCCAGTTCCACCGGAGAAAGTTGTTTGTCTTTTATCTGCCGGGCAGCTTCAGCGACGGTTAGTTGGTAGGCTTGGGCCATGATTGGTCCTCACTCAAGAATTGATCAGATTAAGACGTTTATGCGGGTCTGAGCTTTGGAAGATCTACTGGTAGAAACCAGGTTCCAAATCTCGGTGAGGGGTCACCTGACCCACTTCCCATAACTGGAAGGCCGTCTGCTGGATGTAGGACTCGAGCTCTTCCGCACGTTGCTCGCCCCACAATCGCACCGCCTGGGCCCGTAACTCCACGGCGATATCATCTACAGAATCGTTTGGCTTCATGTTGACCATCTAGCGCTCCACTGCGTCCGTTATTGTTCGTCTGGTTGGGCCGGTTGCCTGGCATTCTAATCAAGCCACCTGCGCCGGTCAATCGAAGTATCTCCCATGTCTGGGGAAGCGGTCCAGACGAAAGTGCGCCACGCACGACATGCTGTTATAATCCCGCCTGTCGACGAACCGGCCCCACTTGTAATCACCACCGGAGATTTCCCATGGCTGACAAGCTGGACGAGATACTAGAATCGCCGGAACACACTCTACTCGCCACCGATCTAGGCCCCACAGAAGGCCCCCTCTGGCATCCGGAGGGATACCTGACATTTGTGGACTTGACCGGAAACCGGTTGCAGCGCTGGGATCAGACCTCGGGTGTCAGTGTGGTCCGCGAGGACACCGGCGAAGGCAACGGCTGCACATTCGACCGTCGGGGACGTCTGCTGATGTGCGAAGGAGCCGACCACCGCCGGGTCACTCGAATGGATTCCGACGGCACTGTCACACCCATCGCCGAGCGTTGGGAAGGCAAACGTTTCCACAAGCCCAACGATGTCATCTGTCGCTCTGACGGCAGCATCTACTTCACCGATCCAATGTTGCGGCTGCCAGAAGCAGAGCGAGAGTACGATTTCGCCGGTGTTTTTAAGATTGCCCCTGACGGTGAGATATCCGTCGCCACCGACGCCTGTGAATACCCCAACGGTTTGGCATTCTCACCCGATGAGTCAGTTCTTCATGTGGCCATCAGTCGGGTCAGCGAAAAATGCTTCGAAGAAGAAGAAAAAGGGCTAGTCTGTGAGCATCGCAAGATTAGGGCCTTTGATGTCGCCGCCGACGGCTCTCTCAGCAACAACCGGATTTTCGCCAACATGGCATCGGCCGAAAAGGGAGTGCCAGATGGCATGAAAGTGGACACCCTGGGCCGGGTTTTCTGCACCGGCTCCGGAGGCATCTGGGTGTTTGAACCGGATGGCGCCCATCTGGGTATCATCAGAGGGCCTGAGATTCCTCGAAACATCGCCTTTGGCGGGCCAGATTTCCGAACCGTATACACCACCCCCGGGGAATCGCTTTACAGCTTCAGGGTCAAGACACCGGGTATACGCCCTTACTAGATATTCAGAAACAACAAGAGCAAGGATTAAGGAGAAAAACCATGGTTACAGTAGGCTCCGGCAAATACACCTACAAAGTGGACGAGGATTGGGCAAAACTACCTGCCGGGTGGGAGATGCCGGCCGCCGCCGTTTATGGCGACTCCGACGACCGCGTCTATTGCTTCAACCGCGACCCAGAACATCCGGTATGCATCTTTGACCGTGAAGGTAATTTCATATCCTCCTGGGGTGCAGGTCTGATCTCATTCGCCCACGCCATCTATCTGGACAAGCACAACAACGTCTGGCTGGTTGACCGCAACAAGCACCAGGTTTTCAAGTTCACCAAAGACGGCGAACTGCTGTTGACCATCGGTGAGGAAGGTTTCCGCTCCGACACCGGCGTAGCATTTGACGACTACAGTTCCACCACCTGGTCCAGCGTGACCCACAGCGGCCCTCCCTTCAACATGCCAGCCGGTATCGCCGTAAACGACGCCGATGAGATATTCATCGCCGACGGCTACGCCAACGCCCGTGTGCACAAGTTCACTCCCGAGGGCGAGCACATCCAGTCCTGGGGGGACCCTGGTTCCGGCGACGGACAGTTCAA
>PCAH01000170.1 GCA_002730485.1 Dehalococcoidia bacterium
AGAGCCCGTACTCATTCATCTTCATCCCACGCGCCTTCGCCCGGCTCCGCATCAGGGTGTTGTGCTCCTTGCTCCCGGTGAAGTGATGGATCGCATACGGGAATTGCTCGTCACTCACAATCCTGAGATCAGCCGCCATCCCCGACTTCAGGATCACGCTCACCTTGGTCTGACCGTGCCCCGTCACCTCCTTCACATACGGGCATTCTGCAAATGCCCTTCCCAGCGACTCCGGGTCCCCCGAACTCACGACGATGTCCACATCCTTTGTCGTTTCACGTCGCCTTCGTAAGCTGCCGGTAAGGGCAAGTCGGATCACTTCGGGCCGGTCTTTCAGATAATCGCGTAGCAAATCTGCTTCTTTCTGCGCCACGTTGGCCAGATACCGGCCCTGGTGCTGCTGGATATACGCGATACCGTTCAGAATGTTGCTCGCCGTCTTGGCACCGAAACCTTTGAGTTCAGCCACAGCCCCCGATGCGCAGGCCTTTGCTAATGCATCGATGTCAGCCACTCCGAGCAGTTCGTGGACTTGTCTCAAACGCTTCCCGCCGAGACCCGGGATCCCCTGCATCTCGATCAGACCCTCTGGCACGGTTGCGATCAGATCCTGATGTCGCTGAATCACACCACCAGACAGCAGCTCGTCGATCTCGACGGCGATCTTCTTCCCGATGCCGCGGACCTCGTCGAGCGCCCCCCGCGCAGACAGGTCGACAATGGATTCCTCCATCGTCTCGATCGCACGTGCGGCGGCGGCATAGGCCCGGCTTCGGAACGGATTCTCACCGTTCAGCTCCATCAGGTTTGCCATCTCATCCAGGACGGCTGCAACTTCCTGGTTGTCCACGCTCATTCTCCAGAGACAGACGCTGCGGGTGCCCGCTTCGCGTCCGATCCCATCACTTCATCAAGCAGGACATTGTTCCGGTTGATGTAGACCGGGATGAGTACCAGAGCATACAGATTCACAACGAGACTGATCAACGCGAGTAGCTCGTGAATGCGAGACAGAAACGATTGACCCCTGTCCTGGACGGGACGTAGAAGGTCCGAATGCGCCCCGCCACCGAACATGGCCGTTGCCATGATCAGCAGCATTCCAAAGAAGAGAGCATAGAAGAACACGCCCTTGAAAGCTCTGGCACGCCGCAGATACCCGAGCTCAAGGTTCTCCTCCCTGACCTCCTCCTTGATTGCCGATCCCGTGCCCATGAAATAGAACATCGTCGTCGTGTGGGTCAGCATAGTCAGGATCGTAGCCACCAATCCCAATTTTACGTGCGTTCCCACCTCGAGCGACCACCACCCGTAGTGAACGCCGTAACCCATCACGAACTGAGCAAGAAGTAGGGGGATATTTACCACGCCCATCGCCAAAATCGCCGCTTGCATATATCCTGCCTTTATTCCTTCCGAAGCGCTCATTTCCTGCATGGAATAGCCTGTCCGGCCCGCAATCCGGGCCTTCGATCCGCACTTGACTGTGGACAATTTAGACGAACGCGCTATCTTAGGCGCCGCACCGTGTGAGCCGTTTTTTTGGGGGCCCGAGAAATATAGACGTGCCCACTTTAAACGTCAACAAATCCAAGTGATCTGGAGGGGGTTTGTCGCAGAAACTGAGTGTAGCGGTTGTGGGATTGGGCAGAATCGGTTGGCAATTCCATTTCAGGAATGCCTTCTCCTCGGACGGCTATGATCTCCTCGCTGTGGTGGATCCGTTGAGGGAGCGTGTCAACGAGGCGGTCGCAGAAAGTGGCTGCAGAGGATACACTGCGTTCGAGGCCATGCTGGCTGCAGAATCGCCGGACCTGATCGCCTTGGCAACACCCACGATCCTGCACGAAGATCAGACCGTGCAGTCGATCGAGCACGGAAGCCACGTCATACTCGAGAAACCGATGACCACCTCGCTCGATTCCGCTGATCGCATGATCGAAGCTTCCCAATCGCACAAGAAGCGGATCTTCGTCTACCAGCCTCACCGGCTCACGCCGGTGACGGCCACAGTGAGGTCCATCATTGACTCCGGTAAACTCGGCCGAGTATTTTCGATCAAGCACAGCGTTTTTCGATACACGCGGCGCAACGATTGGCAGAGCCTGAAGAAGAACGGCGGCGGCATGCTCAACAACTACGGTGCCCACTACATCGACCAGCTTCTCTATCTCACACGCCACCCGCAGATCAAGGACATACGTTGCCGACTCTGGGCCGCAGCGACACGCGGCGACGCAGACGACGTTGTGCGTGTCTGGATGACCACAAGGGAAGGCATCCTTCTCGACCTCGAGATCAACCAGGCATCTGCCCTTTCGCTCCCGGAATGGCACATCTGTGGTGAATACGGAACGGCAGTCAAATCTGGGCCCGGCTTTGAGGTAAAGTACTATGAACCAGCGGAGGCCCCCTTGCTCGAAGTAAAGGAGGGCGCCGCGCCCGACCGGAGCTACGGCAATAACGATGAACTCCCCTGGCAGGTAGGTTCAGTACACGTAGAGGGTCAGACGCTGGACTTCTACCAGAACATACACGATGTGCTGTTCGAGCGTGCTGAACCTTACATCCCGATCGAACAGACACGTGAACTCATGCGGATCATGGCGTGTTGCCGCGAAGATGCTGAATCTTGAATCGAAAGGTCTGAAAATGAAACTCTCCTGTACTTCGGTGATGCTGCCACGATGGAATCTCGACCAGACATTCGACAAGCTGGCCGAATATGGCTATGACGGTCTCGAGCTGCGCTGCCGCTACATCCGGGACGACATGCCGGAGGAGCCCTCATTCTGGGGACGCCATATCGCAGATATCAGCCCTGACAATATTGTGGATCGCGCGGGAGAAATACAGACGGCGTCAAAGCGCAGCGGACTCAAGGTGATTGCTCTCGCGCCTCAGGCTCTCGTCGGGGAAGACGATTTGGTCGATAAACTCATCGCCGGTGCGCTGGCCATCGATCCCAACGCCCCCCCGATGATCCGGATTGGTGCGCCGCGCCACGACAGGACCAAGCCGTATCACCCGCAGTGGGATGACGCACGGTCTGGGTTCGAGGCCCTCACCCAAAAAGCCGGCGAACGGGGTGTGAAGGTCCTGTATGAGATTCACGTCGGCACGGTCGCCGTTTCGTGCTCTCGCACCATCGAGCTGCTGAGCGGCCTCGACCCCGATCACATAGGCGCGATCTATGACGTCCCGAACATGATCCGAGTCGGGCTTGAAGACAGTAAGATGGGCATGGAGATCCTCGGTGAATACCTGGCGCACTGCCACATTGGAAACGCAACACCGGTAACGGACAAACCGACCCGTGAGGGAGACCTTGACCAAGTCTCGTGGAAATGGAACTTCAGTGACCTGCGTGATGGTGTAGCCGACATCCCGCAGATCCTTCAGGATTTGAAGGACGTCGGCTACACAGGTTACACGTCGCTCGAAGATTTTGGACCGGGTGACGACGATGAGAAAGTCAACCAGCAGGGCACATATCTCCGTCATCACATCTAGGAGGCCAGCCGTGCCATGAACGCCTCACTGCAAGCCCAGAGACAGCGTTCCATGATCCTACAAGAGCGACTTCGCTACGCAGGAGACACGCGATACGATCCACCTGAAGCCCTGCTTCGAACGTTTTCGGAATTCTTTCCCAGGTTCACGGGTTACGTGGCGGCGCAGGAATCCCTCCCCTACGCGCTCCTTCTCCTGCAATCGGACGACCGGACCTACGGGATCGACGATGCGATCGAGGGAAACCGGATCATCCGTCGCATACTCGGGCTTCAGGACCTCCGAGAGGGATCCGAGACCTTCGGCAACTTCTTCTGGATGACACACTGGGATCGGATAAAGGACCAGAATGCGGTTTCCTTCCTGACGATCGGCCTGGTCTACGCCTACCTGACGCTTGCACCCAAGCTTGAGCCAGAAACAAAGGCTGCTCTCGAACGGGCCTTCCCGAGCATCCTGCTCGGTATCCGAAGTCACAAGGTTCGCTGGCAGTACACGAACATCTACTTCCTGAACCTTGGCGGCCTTGTCGCGCTGTCGTGCGTGCTCGATGACGATTCCATACACGCAGAAGCCATGGCCGACTTCGCTCAGTGGCTCGAGGGAACGTCACAGGACGGCTTTCACGAATTCAACAGTCCCACATACACCCCGGTGACACTTTCGGGTATGGAGGCGGCTTGGCACTACACGACCGACCCGACTTTCAAGCATCGCCTGGGCCGTACGATGGACCTGATCAACAACCAGCTTGCGCTCAACCTCATGCCAAACGGTTTTCTCGGCGGTGCGCCCTCCCGCGCCTACCAGGGCGACGCAATCGAAGGGACTGGCTACGCCGCTTACCACGCGCACATCAAATTCGGCACGCCCTGCCCGGTTGTCACAAACGACACAACCGTCTCATTCACAAACCTGACGCTGTTCGATTACGTGGTGCCCGCGGAGACGCAGAATCTTGCCCGCCACAAGCCAGATGAAATGGAAATCCACGATCGCGGTGTGTCATTGTCGAGCACACGCTGTCACGTGATCGGACCACACTATAGCCTCGCATCTCAGTCCGTGGAAGAAATCGGTGGACACTCGCCGCCCTCCTACGTCCTGCTTGTGAGGGATACGGACTCCGATCGGCCAAGCGTAGCCTTCCTGCCCGATGAATCGTTCCAACACCAGCCCTGCGCCTCTTTCCAATCGAAGCAGGTCAGGACATCGAGTGGGAGCGTGGTCCTCGGTAAACTCCACTACGAACTCGACAAAACGCCTCGCCAGAAGTTCCTCGATGACCCGACTTTCCGCTGCGAGCCGCATATCCTCTTCGGTCGGCGAGACAACATCAAGGGTGTCCGGATCGGAAATGTCGACTGGGGAGGTCAGGCCTGTCGGCTGCTCCCGGGCCAACCCGCAACCGTATCGTTCGGCGATGTCTACCTGGGTGTGACCCTTCAGGCTCAGAGACCTAAGCCCGGCTACGAACAGGGACACGCGTGGTTGGCGTGGGGAGAGGACGAGGAACTGAGATTGATCCTGCGAATCCACGGGGGGCCGAATCTCGAACCGGAAGACAACCCCGTCGACTTCCTCTGCCTCCTCGAGATCTATGTGCCGGAGACATCACTTGGGCTCGCCGATTTTGCGGAACACACGCTGCTTTGGAAACTCACCAACGGTGTGGAGTCGTTTGCCGCCGAGCACGCGGACGGAACGCAATTGTCTTACCCCTCCGTCAATGACCGACTGGACGACGCCCTGCACGTTTCACCAAACCTTGTGCTGAAGCCGGGCGACCTCGAATCGATTATCGAAGGCGAACGCTCACTTTCGTTCGTCTCGCACTAGACACAGAGCACCACAACACCGGCAGGAATCGTCGCACCACGCATCGCAATGGGAAGGACAACTCATGATTCCTCTGATCTCAAGTTTGAGCTACGGACCGCTCGAAGTCCTCCAGTTACCCAGAACCTGGTGGAAGGTTCTGCTCCGCAGGGAGGGCCTCCTGGACGAGGAGTACCCGGACTGCAGCGGAGGGCTGGACTCGAAGATGATCAAGGCCCTGGGCCTTGATAAGGATGCAGTGTTGTCTTATCTGCGAGATACCAGACCGGACTACCTAACCTTTGAGCGTTGGGTCGTAGAACGGTGCGGAGGGCAAATCGATCGGGCGTCTGCAGATGCCTGGAACAAGTCGGTAAGAGACCGACAGCACGCTGATCACAAGATCGAGGAGACCTACAACGACATCGGATGGGACACGTCCAGCGTAGATGTCACCTCGGCATACGTGCTGAACGCCACTCAGGATTGGCAGTTGTTTCATCAACGCGATCTCAACGCCAACTACCTTCGGTTCGGCAACCAGGTCGTGCCTCTGATCTCCAATCTGGACTATGGCCGCCTCGGGGTGTCCCAACTCCCGCGAACCTGGTATAAGATCCTGATGCGATCGAAGAACCTGCTGCACCCCGACTACCCGGACATGACAAAGAGCGGACTAGACCCACGGGTCCTGGAGGTGGTCGGGATCAAGCCTGATCAAGCCGTTGCCCACATTCGACGAGAGCAGCCTGACTACGCGCAGTTCGAACAATGGGTGCTCGATAAGAATGACGGGGCACTCGATCAGAACGCCATCGAGGAATGGAACGGCTTCCTGCAGGCACGCACCCACAAGGGCGAGAAGCAGGCCGGCATCCTTGCGACATTGGGCCGCGAAGACAATACGGATATGGCTTCTGCGGCAATCCTCAACATGACAGAGGACTTCCACTATGCATACCATCAACTGATGGACAACGCAGGATAACTGTTCGACTGGGATAAGAAGATGGCACGCGTCATCGAAGAGCTGGACACGGGTGTCGTGATCACACAGGTGACCGAGAATCCAGGCGCCAAGGACAACATCTACTGTGAGCTCCCGTGGTGTGACAAGTATTCACACGGTTTTGTCTACAGACAGAAGGCCGAAGGGAGTGGCCCCAACGGGGCGAATTACGTCTACTGCAAATTCGGCACGTGGGAAACAGAGGTCATCGGGACGGGCCTGAGCAGCTGCGGCGTCACGTTCGAGGGCGTCTTCTTCTACAGACGAGTAGCTGGCGGGAAGCAGGAATTTGTACGTGTCAATCTGACCTCCGGCGAGAGCCGTGTGATCTACGAGTTTCCGGAGGATTTCGCGCCCAGGGGAAATGTCACCATCTCTCCCGATGAACGATACTACGCCTACGGCGTCTCGATCAGCTTCGATCCCATCCTGTTCGGGATCGAACTCGTAGATCTGGAGTCCGGTACCCGGGAAATCATAAATACCGATCCCGAGATCTGTAATCCGCACACGCAGTTCGAGCCAACGCACGGCAAGTGGGTCATGGTGCAGCACAATCGGGGCTGTGAGCACTTGCCCGATGGCACACGGACACGTTTGGTGGGTCACGAAGGGGCAACCGAGTATCTGGTCGGCATACCGGACGGTCAAGTCACACGATTACCCGTAGGCACGCCGCACACGACCGGGATTACGGGTCACGAGGCGTGGATTGCCGGTAGAGATGAGATTCTGATGTCCGTGGGCGCGAGAGAAAATTACGCGCCGGACAAGGGCAACCTGATCGCCGTCACGGCAACGGGGGATGTGCGTCAGATGGGCATCCCGGGGATACAGGTCAATCACGTTGGCACCACACCGGACGGGCGATTCTTCACCGTCGATGATTGGCGTGGAACGAGTAAGCTGGTCATCGGATCGACAGTGTCAGGCAAGAGCGCCGTGGTCTGCGAGTCCCGGACATCGATGAGCCAGTCTCAGGACACGCACGGGCACCCTTATCTGTCGCCGGATGCGAAGTGGCTGGTCTACAATTCGGACAGCCCGGGTCGGCCGCAGATACACGTGGCCTCCGTGCCGGCCTCGATAACGACTGACGTTCTGTCTGAAGGCTAGCGACGGCAACAGAGCAGCCTGAAAGCACCGTCACACCGAGCGCGAGTCGGGGTGTCGGTCCAGCAAAAACAAATAGTCTTTTACTTGCACTGTCGCCGACAAGCTGCTGCCCGGCAGGC
>PCAH01000171.1 GCA_002730485.1 Dehalococcoidia bacterium
GCAATGTCTGGAGCCAGACCCTCCTGGTTGGCCGTGGCAAGTTTGGGAGTGAAATTATGCTCACTTCCGTCTATGTGTGACCGGAACCTGATCCCGTCATCGCTCACCTTCCGCAACGGTCCCATGCTGAACGCTTGAAACCCGCCGCTGTCGGTGAGGATCGGCCCATCCCAACCCATGAACTTGTGCAGACCGCCAAGTTTCTGGACGGTCTGCACTCCGGGTCGGAGATAGAGGTGATAGGCGTTGCTCAGTACCACTTGCGCGCCAACACCCCGCACTTCTTCTGGTGTTAGCCCTTTGACCGTGGCCTGGGTTGCCACCGGCATAAAGAACGGCGTGAGCGCGTTGCCGTGGGGCGTCTCCAGTTCACCGGCCCTGGCGGCGCCTTCGGTGTGCTGTAATTTGAAGTTGAATTTGGTACCTGCCATATGGCCCTTGTCCTGAATCTGACCGGTGATATTCTGTTGCGGAAGCCTTTACGGATGATAGCAGCAGGCTCGGACTATGGTATCCTCTACGAGCCAAGGCCTTCAACTATCCAACCCACCGACCGGCACCACACAGCCAGAGTTTTAATACCGCCGGGCCATCGCCCCGCCGCCCCACGATGAACGAATTCCTAATCAATTTTAGCTCCGACCACACCTTTCTTTGGGCCTTGCTGATCATTGGGTCCATCGGAGGTTCCGCAATCGTCCTCCACCTGTTCTGGACCGGCGTCTTTCAAGTGATCGATTTCTTACGCGGCAATCGGAGCAACGACGCAGGGGGCGGCCACTAAGATGTGGTTCCCCAACGCAGAGGTCACCGTCAATCCGGCGCTCCTATTGCTCCTGGGAGTTATGGTTGGGACGCTGAGCGGCTTCTTCGGCGTGGGTGGCGGGTTTCTGATCACCGGAGGGCTGCTGGTCTTCGGGGTGCCTCCTGTATTCGCGGTGGGCACCGGCCTGGCCCTGATCATGGGCTCCTCAATTATCAACACCCTCAAGCACCGACACCTGGGCAACGTGGACCTCAGGCTGGGGATGTTAATGCTGGTCGGAACGGTTCCGGGCGTCTTCCTAGCCGAGCAATTGAACTCCACGCTGGAAGAAGCAGGGGTGATCGGCCCGGTCATCCGCTACGTATATATCCTGTTCCTGGGAGCACTGGGCGGATTTATCGTAAACGACTATTTCAAGGTGCGAAGGGCTGCCAGATCCGGCGGTGAAGAAATATCCACAGCGTCTTTGGCCCGGCGGGTCCAGGCCATGCGTGTCCCGCCCCATTCCATCTGGCTGCCCGGCAAAGGTTCAGTCTCCACCTATGTATCACTCCCGGTTTCGGGAATCGATAACCTGTCTGTGTTCATACCGGTGGTATTGGGCTTCGCCGTGGGGTTTTTCGCTGGGTTGTTGGGAGCCGGAGGGGGATTCCTGCTCATGCCCGCGTTGATCTTCGGACTGGGGGTGCCTACGACTGTGGCAATCGGCACTGACCTCTTCCAGATCATCGTGACAGGTTCCTGGGGGACTTTCATCTACGCCATGTCGCACAGTGTGGACCCCAAGATGGCCATCTTCATGCTTACTGCGGCGTCCGTGGGCTCTCAACTGGGGGCTTCCGCAACCAACTTTGTGGAACCAGCCCGTATTCGCATCCTCTATGGGATCACGATCCTGGGCGGAGGGGTAGCGGTGGCCTTGGAGCAGATATCCACCTTCTCTGATGGCGTGGAATTTCTGTCCACGTTGGCTTCGGTGGTGCTGCTGAGTATCGCCGGGGCGATGTGCCTGATCATCATGGCCATGATGATAATCGCCAAGCGGGAAGGCGCGAAAACGAGCTTGGCCCCAGCAGACGACTAGCTGACCAGCCCCTGCACGGTCCTCTCGACCAATTCCTCGGGGACATCGGTGCGGACCACCGAACGGCCTACCTCTTCCAACATCACCCAACGCTTGGAGCCACTCTGTACCTTCTTGTCCAGAGACATTCCTTCCAAGATGGCATCAACGTTCAATCCCTTTGCCGAGGTTGGCAGGTTGAACCGTTCCAGAATGACCCGCTGGCGGTCCACCAATTCTTTGGAATGCAGCCCCATCTCTTGAGCCATGGTGGCTGCGCCCATCATTCCCACAGAGACGCCTTCTCCGTGGAAGAAAGTGCCGTACTCGGTGGTCGACTCCAGTGCGTGTCCGATGGTATGGCCGTAGTTCAACATGATGCGAATACCCAGGGTCTCCCGTTCGTCCTGACTGACCACATCGGCCTTGATGGCCATGCTGCGGCGTATGACATCGGTAGAGATCTCCGGTTCCACGTCCATAAGCGCCTCGGCATGCTCTTCAAAAACGTCAACCAGACTGGCGTCCAATATGAAGCCGTGCTTGATGGCCTCGGCCCAGCCCTCTGACAATTCTCTTTTGCCCAGTGTGGACAGACTCTGAACGTCGGCGAACACACCCTTGGGTTGGTAGAAGGCACCGACCAGGTTCTTGGCTTCGGGTAGGTTGATGGCAACCTTGCCGCCGATGGACGCATCGACCATGGCAGCCATGCTCGTGGGAACCTGTACGAAGGCCATACCCCGCAGATAGGTGGCAGCAATGAATCCGCCCAGGTCTCCTGCGACACCGCCTCCAACACTGATGATGGTGTGACCGCGCTCGGCCTTTAAACCGGCCAGCCAGGTGTAGATGGCCTGGGCCATCTCAAAGCTCTTGCTGGTCTCACCGGCGGGGATGATGAAGCAGTGAGCAGCGATGCCTCGTTTCTGTAACGCACGCTGCACGTTGCGACCATACAGGTTCATCACATTGGAATCGGAGATTATGTAGGCCGTGTTGGTCAATCCCAGGTCCGTGAATCGGTCACCCAAAGAATCGATCAATCCCCATCCGGCAACCACCGGATAGGAACCACCTGCGTGATGTACCTCTGCCGCCAGGTCTGCGTCTGCCATGTTCTGGTCTCCGTTTTACCTAGTTTTTGTCATCTAGACGTATTGCCGGATTCCTGGCCCGCATATCTTGAGGACTGCCTGGGCCACTTGGTCTGGAGTTAGTCCGTCTGTTTCCACCGTATGGTGGGCTTGAGAGTACATCGGCATCCGTTCTTCCAGCAGGTCTACGATCCGCTGGAGCGGGTTGCCTGCTCCCAGTAGTGGACGCACCGGTGCGTTAGGGTTGCCCCTGGTCACCCGGTAGTGGATGGTCTCCGGGCGGGCGTTGAGATAGAAGACAGTGCCACAATCCAGCATGGTGCGGCGGTTCACATCGTCGATAAAAGACCCGCCGCCCACCGCTATTATCCGACCAGTATCAGAGCAAATATCCGCCACCACAGACCGTTCCAGTTCCCGGAACGCATCCTCTCCAGAGTCCCGGAAGATCTCAGCAATGGGCTTTCTGGCCCGGGACACTATCTCCTCGTCGGCGTCGATCCGGGGCCAGTGACAGCGACGCGAGATAGCCCTCGCCACACTGCTCTTGCCCGAGGCCATGAAGCCCACCAGAATTATGTTGCGTACTTGGTCTGCCTGCATGGTTCGGCCTGAACTCTACCTGCCGCCGAATTAGTCCGGCAGCCGGGTCAGATGCATCCGCGAATCCATGCTGGTGTCGGTCTCAAAGTACAACACCTGCTGGCCAACGCCGTTGGTGTTGGGCGTGTCGGAAACGAATTTCAGGCCGTGGGCCTCGCATTCACCTATACACGATGGGATATCTCCCACCACGTAGCCCACGTGGTCCATGACATGGTCGTTGGTCATGGCATCGGTGTCCGGAGGCTGAATGAGTTCCACCTGGACCTCGCTGAAGTTCACAAAGGCGTTCTTGCCGCCGGTGCGAGAAGGGCCGCCACCCAGGAGGCTGCCATTGAAGTTGTCCACGTACCACTTGATGGCTTCTTCCAGGTTCTTGACCCGGTAACCAGCATGGATGATGCGCTCAATCGCCAAGCCGTCATTGGCTTCCGGCGGGGCGTCAGGCAGTTGGGTGATGTGCATCTTCACACCGTTGGTGGTGCTGGAATCGAAATACAGCAACTGGTGGCCCAACACGTTGACGTTGGGCTTGTCGGCAGCAAACTTGAACCCGCGGGCGGTCAACTCGTCAATGGACTTGTTGATGTCCGCAACCACGTAGCCAACGTGGTGCATGGTGAGGATCTCACTGGAAAGACCGGTCTGGTCCACCGGCTCCAGCAGTTCAGCCTCGGCATTGCCGAAGCGCACGTAGGCGTTGCGCCCACCGCTGGGCATCGCGTAACCCGCAGCCAAGGGACCGCCACCGGCCTTCACCGCACTGAACGATTCCTCGAACCAGGCGATGGCGCGGTCCAAGTCCGGGGTCAAATACCCAATATGTTGAATCTTCTCGAACACGATTTCTCCTAAATTGTCACGGAATGGCCAAGCCATACGCCAAGGCCAATTTAAAACTCCGGCAGGTACAAAGAGCCAGTTAAGCCGGCCGGCCGGGGGCTGGGAAGTAGCCCGAGCCGGTGCAGAACTCCACCCGGTTGCCGTCTGGGTCGTTGATGAACATGAAGCCCTGGCCATCGAACCGCACGCCGTGGCGGAGGATCTCAAAACCGTTCTCCTCCAAAGTCTTCATGGTCCCTTCAAAGTCTTCAACCTCAAAGGCGTGGTGGGTGTTCTCGGGCTTCACCGGCGCGTCCGGGGTCTCGATCAAGTGCACCATGATGCCGTTTTCCAGTTGCAGCCAGGTAATTTCCGGGTTCGGTACCTGACTCTCGATCTGCTTGATGCCCAACAGTTCGTTGTAGAACTTCATGGCCCTGGCGGTGTCCTTAACCATGGTTGTCACGTGGTTAATCTGTTTTGTCTTAATCTGTCCTGGCATGAGACTCCTATTTCCTGGAAAGAATTTCTGAGATTGGTCACACTACAGTCTGTGCCTAATTATGCCACAAAGCCCATAGATTGGGCAGGCGCACTAGAGAGTGCTACCCACGGTCACGGTAATCACGCCAACCACTGTGATCCCAACGCCAAGGAACAACCACTTGGTGAGGTCTTCCATCTTAGAGATGAAGACCTGGGCCAGGATCAGGGTGAAGATGGGATTGGTAGAAACTATGGGCGAGACCACCGTCACGTCTGAGCGTTCCAGAGCGAAGTAGAGAGCAATGACTCCCGTGGCAGCCGCCAACCCCGAGAAACCGGCTGACAACGCGAACATGAGGTTCCCTTTGGCGGCCTTGACCTCCCTGACGGTGCTGGCTCCAGCCAACGGCGATAACAATATGATGCCAAAGAGCAGACCAAGGGCAGAGACCATGAGCGGCGAGCCGTATTCCTCGGTCAGTTCTTTGGCGATGACGTTGGTGCCCCCATAGGAGGCCGCTGCCACCAGGGCCAGGCCAAACCCGATCACGGCTCCCCGGTTGTTGTTCACTCCGTCACGGATCGAGTTGCCCAGGGCGGTGGTGAGGCCTACAACCACGGTGAGCGTGCCAAGCAGCACCACAAAGTGGGGCCGCTCGCCGGTGATGGTGATGGCAAACACAGAGGCAAATACCGCTGCCGTGCTCTGGATGGCTGCCGTGCGGGATGCTCCAATGCGCCCAATAGCCTGATAGCTGCTGGTCCTACCGCCCAGAAAGTTGACCACGCCCAGAAAGAAGAACCAGACCAACGCCACCGGAGGCAGGTCTTTGATATCTGAAAATGCGAAGACCAGGGCCAATAAAGCCGTGGGACAGAAACTGACTACCACCGACAGCAATGTGCTGGAGAGGGGACTCATGCCTTGCATGCCGACCCGGGCCAGAATCGCGGCACTACCGAACCCGAAGCCTGATAACAACGACAGCGCTATCGCATCCATAGCTAATGCACCGTCTTGTCTGTTGGACGGATCATAGCTGGCTTCCCACCACAACCAGGATCACTCCCGTGACGGCCATCAGCGTTCCAGCGACCAATCTTCGAGTGACGTTTTCCAGCCTAGCCAGAAAGATGTGGGCCAGCAAAAGGGTGACCATCGGGCTGCTGGCTACGATGGGGCTGATTACCACTACGTCGGCCTTCTGTACCGCAAAGTACAGCGCATTCACGGCTATCCCAGAGGCCAAACCGGCCAAGGCGACGAAGCGCAGGGAGAACAAGGTCTGGCCCAAGCCCTGGTCGCCGACGCGCAGGACCCCGGTTCTGGCAGTGGTTACCCCCACCAAAGGCGCAATGATCACCAGCCCGACTAGCATGCTGAAAGCGGTTACCATCAACGGCGAGTCGTATATCTCGATCGCCTGTTTGGCCATCACGTTGGTGGCCCCGTAGGAAGCGCCCGCAGCCAGGGCCATGAGGTAACCCAGTAGGAAAATCTTATCGGTCCGCCACCCTTCCAGGATCGACCCGCCAGTGGAAAAAAGCAGGCCAACAACCACCCCCACCGTGCCCAAAGCGACTAAAGGGTGGATGGTCTCTCCGGCGAAACCCACCGCAAAGAATGCTGCGAAGGGAGCCTGGGTGGAGATGAAAAGACTGGAACGGGATGCGCCGATGAGGTTGGCGGCCAGGAAGTTCTGCGTGCGCCCGCCCAGAAAGGTGATCACTCCCAGGCCCAGTATCCAGAAGATTGCCGCCTGGGGGATATTGCCAATATCGTCAAAGGCGAATACTAAGACCATGGCCGACGACAGGACAAAACTGACGGACAGGGAGACTATGACGCCAGGGAGGGGGAAGACGGCCTGCATCCCCTGGCGGGCCAGGATCGCCGAACTGGCAAATCCAAAGGCGGCAAGTATCGAGAGGCCGATGGCCACCATCGGGCTGGCTAGCCCTGCCTACAACTTTCGATGATCGACTCGAAAATCAGGTTGCCGTCGGTGCTGCCCAGAATGGCTTCACAGCTGCGCTCGGGATGGGGCATCATTCCCAAGACGTTGCCCGCTTCGTTGATGATACCGGCGATGTTGTTGGCCGAACCGTTGGGGTTGGACTCTGCGGTAGCTTCACCAGACCCGTCAACATAGCGGAAGAGCACCCGTCCCTCTTCCTCAAGCTGGATCAGTGTTTCAGCATTGGCGAAATAATTGCCTTCGCCGTGAGACACGGGCACGTCCAAGAGCTGCCCCTGACCGCAGACCCTGGTGAAGGGAGTATCGGTCCGCTCCGTTCGTAGATGGGTCGGCTGGCAGCGGTACTCCAAATCTTGGTTGGGGAGCAGAGCACCGGGCAGCAAGCCGGACTCGCAGAGGATCTGGAACCCGTTGCAGATGCCGATGGCAGTCCTACCAGTGGCGACGAATTTGTTGAGTGCGTCCATCACCGGCGAGAACCGGGCCATAGCTCCCGGGCGCAGATAGTCGCCATAGGAGAACCCACCGGGAAGGATCACCGAATCAAAACCGTCCAGGCTGGTCTCGTCGTGCCAGACGTAATCGGCGTCCTGTCCCAGGATGTCCTTCACCTGGTAGTAACAATCGGTGTCGCTCCAGGTGCCTGGAAACACCAAAATCCCGAATCGCATCCTCAGTAATCCTGCATCATCAGGATAGTGACTCCAGGTAGGCCGTGGCCATCTCATTCACCACAGTGCCATCTGCTTTGCCGCGAACCTGGGGCATCAGCTTACCCATGAGTTTGCCCTTGTCTTGCATGGAAGCAGCACCAACTTCAGCGGCGGTGGCCTTGATTATCTCGGTCAACTCTTCGGTAGACATCTGGGGTGGCAGGAACTCCTCCAGTACCTTGAGCTCTGCGGCCTCTTTGGCGGCCATGACGTCCCGTCCGCCCTCTTCAAACGCCTTGATACTGTCGCGGCGGTCACTGGCCTGTTTGGTGGCTACGTCGATCACACCCGCGTCATCCAATTCCTTCTTCTGTTCCTTTTCAACAGCAAGAACCGCATTCTTGAAGAAACGCAGGGCATCCAAGCGGGCCTGGTCGTGGTTGCGCATGGAAGTCTTGATATCTTCTTCCAGTTTTTCTCTCAGGGCCATGATAAAACCGATCCTGTCCAATCGCCGGCCTGAATCGATCAATCCAAGCTGGGATGATTTTGGGCCTTTTGGCCGCACTCTTATTCTACTCTCAGAATTGGGGCGCGGCGATTATAGTTGGCGTCGAAATTTAGTGTCAATCGCGAACCCTCTTGAGAAACCGCCTTTTGGATAGGCATCTGAACGGAAACCCTCGAAAAGTGAGACCCTCTCCCGTTGCCACCCCTTCCCTTCCCCATGGAAAATGATTTTGCTATACTCGTAATGCTCTTCTCCATTACTGGGGACGAGTATGTTTTTTTGTAAGGCGGGCTATTAGGAATGCCGGCATATGCCGTTATTGGCGGCCAATGGGGTGACGAGGGCAAGGGCAAGATAATTGATTACCTTGCTGGAAGTGTTGACAGCGTAGTTCGTTATGCGGGCGGCAACAACGCCGGGCACACTGTAGTCAACGACAAAGGGACTTTTCAACTACATCTGGTTCCATCGGGAATCTGCTGGCCAGATGTCTATGGAATAATCGGCAACGGGGTCGTCGTGGATCCCGACGTACTTGTCAGCGAGCTCCAAGAGATTGGCTCGCGCGGTATCGATACCAGCCGACTGTTCATCAGCGAACGCGCCCACGTGATCATGCCCTACCACGTCGTCCTTGACCGACTGGAAGAGGAAGCAAGGGGTGAGGCGGCCATCGGCACCACCGGTCGGGGCATTGGCCCGGCCTACATGGACAAAACCGGTCGAATGGGGGTCCGCGTAGGAGACCTGTTGGACTGGGAAGCCTTGGTTCCCATGGTGACCCAGTTCTTGGAACACAAGAACGCCTTGATCACCAAGATCTACGGCGGAGAACCCCTTTCACTGGACGATGTTCTGGCTAAGTGCAAACTGTGGGCCGCACAGATGACTCCCTACGCCATGGCCACCGAACAGCTTGTTCAGGATCTTCTAGCCCAAGATAAGAAAGTCTTGCTGGAAGGTGCCCAGGGCACCCTTCTGGACATCGACCACGGTTCCTACCCATTTGTCACCTCGTCCTCGCCGTCCATCGGCGGTGCCTGTACCGGATTGGGACTGAACCCTCAGGCCATCAAGGGTGTGCTGGGAGTTTTCAAAGCCTACTCCACCAGGGTCGGTGGCGGCCCCATGCCGTCTGAGATTCCAGAGCATGAGGCTGACGAGATCAGGGAGAAGGCCCAGGAATTCGGCGTCACCACCGGAAGAGCCCGCCGAATCGGCTGGTTCGACGGTGTGGCCGGGAAATACAGTCAATTGGTCAACGGTTTCACAGGCATCGTGTTGACGCGATTGGACATTCTGGATGACTTCGATTCAGTTAAAGTCTGCATCGGTTACAACGTGGACGGCAGGCGTATAGACCGCTTTCCGGCCAACACCGGACTGCTGGCCCGCTGTGAGCCCATTTATGAGGAGTTGCCTGGTTGGGATCAGCCTACTGCCAGCGCGACCAAGCTATCACAGCTGCCGCCCAACGCCCTGGCCTATGTCCAGCGTATCGAGCAGTTAGTCGGCTGCAAGGTCCAGATCATATCCACCGGTCCTAGACGTGACGAGACCATCCAAGTGGAACCGATCTTTACCTAAGCCACCGATCCTAGCGGTAAGAATAAAAGAGGCCCAGGCGTTTAAAGCCTGGGCCTTTTGTTGTACAACGAAGGGGCAAGTTTCCAACCGGCCCTGCCTTTTCAACAACCATCCTCCGAATCACCCCCAATGTCGCTCGCTAATACCTTTCCCATCCGGTCATTGGTTTACAAAGAAAAAGGGCGGGTTAGAAACCCGCCCCTACAGATCATAATTGTGATGGACTTAAACTGGCTGCGGTTGCGCTGAGACCGGCAGGTCCATATCGTATTTTTCCAGCAGCTTGTTGACCTCGGCCATCGCCTTGGCGCTGGGCGGGACCATGGGGAGCCGGGGATCGCCGACGTTCATTCCGATCTGGTTCACCGCGTACTTCACCGGGATGGGGTTGGACTCGGTAAACATGCCCAGGAAGATGGGTAATAGACGGCGATGTTCCGCAGCGGCACCCTCTATATCACCCTCTAAGAGCAGGCCCATCATGTGCTTGATCTGGTTGCCCACTAGGTGGGAGACCACACTGATGACACCATAACCACCCATGGACATCATCAAGAACGTCTGGTTGTCGTCACCGCTCCAGACTTTAAAGTCCGGGCCCGCGCCGCTGATGATGCGGGATATCTGGTTCATATCGCCGCTGGCTTCTTTGGTGCCGACGATATTATCGATCGCGCTCAAGCGAATCGTCGTCTCGTCGGTCATGTTCACGCCGGTGCGACCCATGATGTTATAGACGATGCACGGCAAGCTGGTCTTGTCGGCAATCGCCTTGAAATGCTGATACATACCCTCTTGCGGGGGTTTGTTGTAATAGGGGACAACCAACAGCAGGCCATCGACACCCTGTTTCTCTGCTTCCTGGCTGAGCTCGATGCTCTCGGCGGTGTTGTACGTCCCGGTACCGGCAATGATCGCGCCCTTATCCCCAACCGACTGTTTGACCTCGCTGAAGAGGCGCGTCTTCTCATCGGTGGTCAGGGTCGGCGATTCGCCGGTGGTGCCGGACAGCACGACGCCGTCGCTGCCGGAGTCGAGGAGGGCATGGGCGAGGCGCTTAGCCTGCTCAAAGTCGACCGCACCCTTCTCGTCAAAGGGGGTAACCATCGCTGTGAGTAGCCTTCCTATCTCTGGCATGTCCGCCTCCTGTAATCGCCGCTTCGACCCTCTGATGGGTCTCTGAAAGTTTTTGCATTATACCCGCGAATACCCAACATCGCATCCTTTGACGTTGGGCAAGAAAAAACGGCCAGATTATGGCCGTTCTCTAAAGGGCGTCCCGGGCTATGAATCTCTGTCTAGCTGGTAACGCCGCTGGCAGACTTTGGCTTCAATCGGCCACGTGAGACCAACTCTTCCGCAATCTGCAGGGAGTTCAAGGCCGCGCCTTTGCGGAGGTTGTCAGACACGATCCACATAACCAGGCCGTTGGGGTGGGACATGTCCTGCCGAATACGGCCGATGAACACGTCGTCTTCTCCTGCCACATCCCAAGGCATGGGGTAATCATTAGTCTCTGGATTATCCAGTACCGTGATCCCCGGCATCGCGCTAAGAAGTTTAGTCGCCTCTTCCACCGCCATTGGCCGGGTGAACTCGATGTGCACCGAAGCCGAGTGTGAGATGTACACGGGAACCCGCACACAGGTAGCAGAGATCTGAATCTCCGGGGCGTGCAGGATCTTCTGAGACTCCTGGCGCATCTTCTGTTCTTCAAAGGTGTAGCCGGTCTCCAAGAACCGGTCTATCTGGGGCACCACGTTATAGGCGATCTGACCTTCTTCAGACTTGCTGGTGAGATAGTCGGCGTCCATGAGACGCTCCGACTGTTCGCGCAGATTGTCCATCGCCCCGCCGCCTGCGCCGGAGACCGACTGGTAGGTGTCGGCCACGATGCGCTTGATGGGGTTCACTTGGTGCAACGGATGGGCAGCCATCACCAATGGGGTCGTCGAGC
>PCAH01000172.1 GCA_002730485.1 Dehalococcoidia bacterium
AATTCGGCAATCGACCACTCTCCGGAGAGAGGGTCTTTCGCGTAACTTACGCCATCTACTTGCTTATTCACGTTCGTAATTTTGCCTGCGAACCCAGCGGTATTTATATCCATGGTCATGGAGACTTCGCTGTCGCCATCGACGTAACCAGCGCCCGATATCTCCATGGAAATCAGGTTGGCCTCGGAGTCTTTTGCGGTCTTCAGCACCAGTTCGCCTTCCAAGGTGAAGCTCTGCAGCTCACCCATGGCGGTTTTGATGTCTTCCAACAAGACTGATGGCACCAGTGGCATCGGCGTCGAGGTGGGAGCCGGGGTTTGTGTCGGGGCCAGGGTTGCTTCGCTGCCACCACAGGCCGCCAGTATCAACCCAACAAGCAGGGCAACAAAGGGCATGGACTTCAAACTAATTTTTCGCGTGATATACCGTCCCTCTCCAAAGAGATGTGGAAATCGTATCCAGGGCGAAACGAGCTGAAGAGCAGATTACTAGCGAAGACTCTTGGCAAATTTTTGGCGAATCTTGGCAACTTTGGGACTGATGACCACCTGACAGTACATGCTACCGGGGTTGTTCTCATAGAACTGCCGGTGTTCGGGTTCGGACTTGTAGAACACTTCAAAGGGGGCGATCTGTGTCACCACCGGCCCAGGCTGGCTGCCCTCGGCGTCCAGTTTCTTGATGTATGCCTCCGTTTGGTCTCGCTGGGCATCCGAGGTGTGGAGCACCACTGATCGGTAGCGTTCCCCTCTATCGGCTCCCTGATAGTTCAGGGTGGTGGGATCGTGGGACGCGAAGAAGACTTCAAGCATCTCATCGAACGAAATAACGGATGGGTCAAACTCCAAGCGAACCACCTCGGCGTGGCCAGTGGTCTCTTCGCAGACCTGGTAGTAGTTGGGGTTGGCCACGTGACCGCCGGAGTACCCCGACGCCACGGATGTCACGCCTTTTATCTCAAGGAACACGGCCTCGGTGCACCAGAAGCACCCCCCGCCGAATACAGCAATTTCAGTATTGTCAGCCATTATTAGTTCTCACCTTCAGAGTTTTAATGTCGATAAGTTAAATTGATCAACCAATGATATCAGCCAGTCTATCCAGCTGCCCCATCTCGGCGGCGCTGGGCAAAAAGACCAACTCGTCCATGCCGATGCCTTCCAGGTCTTGGATCAACCCAGTGACAGCTTCGGTGGAAGACACTGCGTTTTGGGCCATCTGCTCGGCCACCGGGCCCAAGAACGAATAGTAATGCCGGATATACCCGCCCACCACATCGGCAGCGTCGGGCCCCAGGGCGTACGAACACACCGCAGCCAGACGGGGCTTGCCGGGTTTTCCCTCAGCTTCCCAGGCATCGACTGCCATCTGATACGAGGCTTCCACGGCCTCCGGATTGGTTCCTCCCGCCAGGTAGCCGTCGGCCAGCCTGCCAGCGCGGGCGATGGCCTGGGGCGTGCCGCCGCCGATGAGAATCTCCGGACCACCCTGTTGCGCTGGAGGCGGACCCATGGGGCCAACGTCATTCTCCGGGTCTACATCTTCACCTGACCAGATACGCTTCATGGTGGCTATCTGCTCTTCCAAGCGGCGGCCCCTGTTGTTGTAACGGGCTGGGGCGGCTTTGTAATCATCCGGACGACGCCCCACACCAAACCCCAGGGTCAAGCGTCCGTTGGAGATGGCATCCAGGCTAGCGGCCTGTTTCGCCAATACCCCTTCATTGCGAAGCGGAGCCAGCATCACGCCAGTCATCAGTCTGATTCGAGTGGTCACAGCCGCAGCGGCGGACAGCATGATGAAGGGTTCGTAGTTCTGGTAGACCAGACGATCGATGGTGCCCAGGGTGGAGAAGGGACCGGCGTCGGCCCGCTGGGCCCATTCCAATATGAAATCACCCTTGGCACCCGGTACGTTTCCAGGCAAACTGATACCAATCTTCATACCTGCCTCCGCAGAGCGGTCTTCACACTGGGATAGGGATGCCCGAACTAGACGAAGTTCAGATGTTCGTAGCTGGCGCCGACAGTCGACTTGGCATCCAGGCCCATCCACTTCTCCACGATGGTGGAGTAGACGCTGCGGTAGTCGACTTTGAAATGGAGGTCGCCGTCCAACTGATCCGCTTCCTTTAGGGAGGGGTATTCGCCGTGCATGCCGCCGTTAACTGGCTGGCCGATGATGTAACAACCGCCACCCGATCCGTGGTCGGAACCAGAGCCGTTATCTTTGACCCGGCGTCCGAACTCGGTGAAGACCAGCATCATCACATTGTCAGCGGCGTCGTGCTCTTTCAGGTCGGCAAAGAAATCGCCGATTCCCGTAGATAGGTCGCTCAGCAGCGGGGTCTGTACCGGCACCTGGTTGGCGTGGGTGTCGTAGCCACCCTGGGAGGTGTAGAGCACTCGGGTTCCCAGATCCTTCAGAATCACCTGGGCCATACCCCGGAGGCTCTGGGCAATGGGCGTGGCTGCGTATTCCACCGTGGATGAGTAGCTGTCAGCGGCGGTTTTGAGGATGTCAGCTCCCTTCAATGCATCTAATCCAGTGCGGCCGAGGTAATCCATGGCTGCTCCGGTGCCGATGGCAGGAGAGTACATCCGTTCGAATACGTCCAAGGCACGGGCGCGCTGTTCTTCACCCTGGATTCCGGTCAGGACCCCATAGCCTTCCAGCACGGCAACCGAGGCCACCGGCACTCCGGTCAGAGCCAATGCCCGAGGCAGACCGCGGCCAAAATTGACTCCGGTCAAAACATTTTCACCGTGGGGGTCTATGTCTCGGATCACCCGGCCCAACCAACCTTCAGTGGCGATCTTCTCCGGCTCACAGGTGTGCCAGATATCCATGGCCCGGAAGTGGGAGCGATTGGGGTTGGCGTAGCCCACACCGTTCACCACAGCCACCTGACCCTGGTCGTAGAGATTCTTGACCGCTCCCAAGACGGGATTGAACCCAAAGCTGTCATTGATCTGTAAAACGTCCTCAGCGGGAATTCCCACCGTAGGACGGTTGTCGTAATAAAGAGGGTCGGCGTAGGGGACCACCATATTCATGTAGTCGCTGCCGCCGGTTAGTTGTACCACCACCAAGATGGGGTCTTTGTTGGTGGATGTCATGGGCTCACTCCCCTATTGGTCTCAAGTAGATTAAGGACACTAAAGTTAGGCTTCACTCTAGCAGTGGCACAAAAGAGCGTCAACGCATCGCTCATCACCAAGCGTGTCACCTGGCTGTGGGAGCAAGCCTAACAGGCGTGAACCGCTTGACAGTCGTTCAGCAGTGGCCTTACGATTCAGGGTGGTTCCCGTACGCGTAGGGAAGAGCCGGACGAACCCAACAGTACGCCCATTCAGGCGTGTCTGGGGTTGGCATGGGGATATAGCTCAGTTGGGAGAGCGCGGCGTTCGCAATGCCGAGGCCGAGGGTTCGAGTCCCTCTATCTCCACCAAGTGCCCTTGTAGCTCAGAGGATAGAGCGGCGGCGTCCTAAGTCGCGCGTCGGGGGTTCGAATCCCTCCAAGGGCACCATTTAACAACTGGTGGCAGCGCAGGTAACCAAGTTTGCTGCACAAAAAGCTCGGCGTCGCACACGAAAGACGCCAAACATCGCAGGAGCGTAGCTCAGTCTGGCCAGAGCGCTGGTCTCCAAAACCAGTGGCCGGGGGTTCGAATCCTCCCGCTCCTGCCAACGAATCAGGCACGAAAAAGCCCCCGGACACTAGATCCGAGGGCTTTTTCTTTTGTAAATTTGTCCCGTTTTTGTCCCCGTTTTGTTTTTGGCCCTCTTTTTACGCCTACGGGCCGCTTAACTAGGGAGATTCCACAGTACGTTAATCTAAACCTGAGCTTATGGTAATAGGACGTACAACTATTTGCTGAGCAACGTTGTATCCGATAGACACTTTGTCTTTCTGAGTCTCAACTTCCATGACACCCAAGTACGCTGTAGCCTCTAATACTGTGACAGTATGCTCTGGCACAATCATGGAATCGGCAAGAAATTTGAGCAACTGGGCATCTTCTTCTGGCACGCGGTCCACGATATATTCTTGCCCTGGATTTGCTGCATCCAGAGTCAAAGCATCAGCAGGCATCTTTGGTTCGCCGGTTCCCGGAATCGGCCTCCCGTAAGGGGAACGTGTAGGATACCCTAGGCGTTCTACTAGCTTTTCCTGGAAGTTTTGCGACATACCATGTTCGAGCTGGTGAGCCTCGTTGTACGCCTGATGAAGATCCATGCCAAGTAACTTTACAACTAACCATTCGGCCAAACGGTGGCGGCGAGCAATATCTTCTCCTCCCGCTAAACCCTGGCCTGTCAGGCGGATTCTCTTGTCCGAACCTACATCTACCAGATCCTGACGTTGCATACGGCGAATCATTCCGGCTACAGATGGGACAGACGTCCCTAAGCCTTCAGTCTCGGGCAACTGCTTCAGATTGTCAGTAAGCTGGGTGATTGTAGGAATTTCATCGTCTTCCCATAGCTTATAGAGGCAAAGAAGGTAATTCTCGGTTCCAGGAGACAACCGCGCATCGCTCTCGCCAGATTCTCCTGACGGATTACCGGTCTTATTACGAGGTCGAGGCATTATTTTAATGACCTAGCGAGTGTTCGGCGTGCGGCACTGCCACCAACTGGCCATCAATAAAAGGCCTCAGATGATGGCCGTCACGGAGGCTGACAGTCACGTTAGATCCAATTGGATATTCAGCAGTGTGGGAAAGTAGGCACCTTACGCTAGAACCGGACGGTAACTCCACTCGGTAGAGATAAAAAGCACCCCTGAACTCGCGATCGACAACTACCCCTGAACCACCTTCAGCAGGGACACATTCTAAGCAATCCGGTCTAACCATTACTTCTATGTGGTTTCTATCTGTTGTAACCGGATCCTGAGGTAACTCTGACGCCAACTCAGGCCAAGAAACTGTTCCAACTTCGGTATGGAGTTCACCGTCGCCTTCTTCGGCGTGCAAGAAATCTACCATACCGATAAACTGTGCCACGAATTTAGTCATTGGATGGTGGAATATGGCCTCAGGTGTCCCGGTTTGCTCTATACGGCCATCATTCATGACCGCAACAACATCTCCTAAGAACAAAGCTTCTTCCTGGTCATGGGTGACAAATATAGCAGTAACTTGGCTGGCCTTAAGTATAGCTAGGACATCGCGCCGAACTTGATCTCTAAGATTTGAGTCCAAATTAGAGAACGGCTCGTCCAATAAAAGAACCTCTGGCTGAGGTGCTAGGGCCCGTCCCAATGCTACCCGTTGTTGTTGCCCACCGGACAATTCGTGAGGCATCCGGTTCTTCTGTGCACTTAGGCCAACGAGATCCAGAACCTCCGTCACACGTTGTTCGCGGTGAGAGTCCTTGGGTAGACCGTATCCTATGTTTTGCTCTACAGAGAGATGAGGAAATAGGGCCCCTTCCTGAAAGACCATTCCTACCCGCCGGCGTTCTGGCGGCGTGGTATCAGAATTTTCACTAACTGTTTGGCCACCGATGACGATTACACCTTGGTCAGGATTCTCGAAGCCGGCAATCAGACGAAGCGCTGTTGTTTTTCCGCAGCCGCTTGGACCTAGGAGCGCAAGAATCTCACCTTTCGCGATACTAAGGTTAAGACCTGACACCGCTGGTACACCGCCAAAATTCTTGGCTAATTCCTTACATTCCAAGGCCACGGAAGTGATATCCCTAGCAATTGATGATTGTCGATCTAAAAGTGTCATCTGTGTCCTGAGCGGAGTGATTATCCACAACACAATACGGATATAATGCCCAGTTATTCACTGAGATAAGTGTAGGCATAGTACCCTGCCATGTCAATGTATAGTGATGTGCTTACTTAGATCAGACTAAACATGAACTTTAAATGCGAATTCGCAACCCTATCCTTCAAGATAACAACCAGTCAACGGCACCAACGTAAAAGCTAGTAAATCATACCTGTTTAGTCGTGAAATTCGCTATTAAAATGCCTAGAGGTTTGACACTGGAAGACTTATCGACATATCCTCACCCAAATTAATCGTCTATACATAACAATAATGTTAATAGACATGTTATATGGAATATAATCGTAGTGATCAGAAGCACTCTAAATGATCATGTAAGCATTCTTTAGCAGGCGTATCCAAGTCTTTCACATCTAGCCGCATACCACTAGCACGCGCCATACATTGTCGAACAGAGATTCCTGATCCCGGCGTCTTAAAAATCTCGTTTGCTCCCATAGATTGCGCACACGCCACACAGGATAAACATAGAGGCCTCCCGAGAAACCATTGTATTCCGTAATGATCACCGTCAAATCCATAAGAACAGCTAGTCTAAAGGCTCTGTCCGGAACAAGGAACATACCTCCTTTGGTGATCTTAGCACCAGCACTTTTAGTTGGCAGCGCTCTTATACTTCCCCTGGTATATCTCTCAATCCGAACATTTGCTACTGGAGAAAGCGACGTACTAGACGTTCTATTCCGTCAACGAATCGCTGATATTCTTGGCAGAACAGTCGTATTAGTGATGTCGGTCACCATTGCATCTACTATTCTGGCAGTTCCAATAGCATGGCTCACCACGCGTACTGATATTCCCTTCAGGCGTGTTTGGGTTGTTCTATCCGTTTTGCCTCTAGTGATACCAACGTATGTAGCAGGTTTCGTGGTTGTAGCCGCATTAGGCCCAAAGGGGATGTTGCAGAAAGCGCTTGAAGTCACATTCGGTATAGATCGACTACCCGACATACATGGTTTTCCTGGGGCATTCTTGACACTAACTTTCTTGAGCTTCCCTTACATAGTTCTTACCGTCAGGGGTGCGATGTTACGTATCGACCCCGCAATGGAAGAATCTTCTCGCAGTCTCGGCCGCGGTAAATGGAGCACGTTCGCATGCGTTACTCTACCCTTACTACGTCCAGGCATAACAGCAGGTGGATTACTCGTAGCCCTCTACACATTGTCTGATTTTGGTGCGGTATCGCTATTAAGATACGAGACTTTCACCTGGGCTATATTTATTCAATACGAATCGGCTTTAGACCGTACACTGGGCGCAGGACTCTCACTAGTACTCGTAGTCTTTGCTCTAATGGTAGTGGGTTTGGAATTTGTTAGCCGAGGGAGAGCCCGTTACCACAGTAGTACCTCATCCGTATCCAGACCGCTGGAAGTAGTGCGTTTAGGTCAGTGGCGATGGATAGCTCTCTTATTTTGTTTCTCGGTAGTAATGGCATCCCTTGCAATGCCGATGTCTATCTTAGGATACTGGGTAGTCCGCGGGGTCTCTGCAGGAGAATCACTCAACTTTGCATGGGCACCAATTGGGAACTCTTTCTATATCTCAGCTTTGGCGGCGACTATCGTGTTGGTCGCATCATTACCTGTAGCAACCTTGTCCGTCCGCTATCCCAGTCCTCTCAGTGGCCTACTAGAGAGGGTTGGATACATCAGTTTTGCCTTACCCGGGATAGCCGTCGCTCTCGCACTTGTCTTCTTCGGCGCCCGCTATGCCTCTGCCTTGTATCAGACCACTAGTCTTTTACTATTGGCCTACCTGATCTTATACATCTCTCCTGCCTTAGGATCGGTACGGTCTTCACTGCTGCAAATCAGCCCTAGGATAGAGGAAGCTGCTAGAGGCCTAGGCAATAGCCCAATACGGACCTTCTCTTCGGTTACCTTGCCAATAGCCAGACCCGGATTACTAGCTGGCTGGGCACTTGTATTCTTACTAGTGATGAAAGAACTGCCAGCAACTCTGATATTGAGCCCGGTAGGATTTGATACATTAGCAACGTCTATTTGGTCAGCGGCTTCCGAGGCGTTTTTCGCTAGAGCTGCAGCTCCTGCCCTGCTCCTAATTGCAGTCTCTGCAGTCCCACTCTCTTTCCTGATGCTCCGTGAACGACATTAGACCATCGAAATACAGTACCTCAAATCTTATGCCAATGAACTTAAATTAAAAATAAGCCCACGGAAAGACCTGAAGCCCTGACGTGGGAATTTTGATTGCGGATCTAGAGTGGTTAATTGGAGAGTTTGGGTAGTACCAGCATCCCCTCATCTGGGTCGCCCAACATATCTGTGTCGAAGTTGACATGCAGTCGACCAGTGTAAGCGTTAATTATAGCGTCACAAACATCCTTATCGATGTCCACCATATAGCTGTCCATTCCAAAAACCATGGTCTCCAGACGGCTAATCATATAGTTCACACTGTTAGGGTTATTCTTAGGCGGCATATTATCGCCAAATAGCAGCATCTTGGTGGCATGGGGATAGACCTCGATCACATCGTAACCCTCAGACCGCAATTCATGATTGAGGCGCATACCCCTGTATATTAGGTCTTTGATTATGGAAACTTTATTGGTATAAAAGCAGCTGATCCCCATTTTGGCCAGCTCCAATTCCAATAACCGGCTCTTTCTATCTTGTACTGAAAACCAGCATCCGCATGACTTATCCAAACAGCATAACCCAGCTGGCAGGTTCAACGGGCTGCCGATGGCAACCAGATCTGGTCGCAATTGTTTGACCAGATCGGCTAACTCTATATCTTCCCGAAAACTACCCAGCCAAATCAATCGAGAATCTTCATCTAGTAAAGCTAAAGGGGAGGATTTTTTGCTGGATGTCCTCAGATCTACCCCTAAGACTGGCATATAGTTCTTGGCCACCTTGAATCAAAGCAGGTTAGCTCCGTTTGTTCGTTAGGAGGGTAGTTGACCATTGTGATAACTCCTGCAGGTTTAAGATTTCCACACGTCTTCGTATCAGTACAATTGCCTACAGGAATGCTTGCCAAACCTTCGAAATTCTACCGTCACTTTGATGGCGCCATAATACGGAAAACTTTAGTTCCGCATTGTTGACAAACGCCTTCAGTTGCGGGGCGGTCATTCTTAAGGGTGACAACCTTTGCGTCTTGAATCTCACGTTTGGCGCGGCATTTGAAGCAATAGGCCTCCATTTTCTCCTTTATTGGGAGTATAATTTGAGCCAATCTCTGAATCTTGGTTCCAAGCATGATCCTGCAACTCCATATATTTAAAGTTCCTATAGCGGGTTAACCGGGACAACAGTCCATGCGGCGGCCCCGAGAGTCCGCCGACGGATACACCGGGAGGAGGTGCCCCTGTATCCAACCACACACACACACACTGCACACGACAGAACTCAGCCGCATGGACTGTTAAGTCCCGGTTATCCGCCTCCAAAAAAAATAAGGGGATTTATCTGTATCAAAAAGGACAGGTTGGTTCCTGAGATTCACATAATAGTATTTACTTATCGGGATTACTGAACCCATTTAGACACTCGTGTCCAACCGGAGCTCCCTATCTCCCTCAAGACCGCCAAACTCTATGCAACTACTGCCAAGGTTCTGTCGTTCGATAGCTTGGATCCTAAACAGCATCGCCCAACATACGTTCAGCAGCTGACCGATTGACTAAGCCGACTTTGGATCGACAAGCCATCCCGCG
>PCAH01000008.1 GCA_002730485.1 Dehalococcoidia bacterium
ACTGATTTGTGTCAAGTGATGTGGATTTACATGAGGCGTTCCAATGCATTCACATCAATATCGTTCCAGTGCAAATAGGGGGTTGCGGTTTGAGGTGTGTCCGTGCCAAAATGCAACGAAGACAAGTAGATGATGATCACATCGTCCGACGCAAGGGTCGGGTCGGTCAGGAGGGGACGGAGAGTGTATGCGGTAGGGAGATGGGTAGTCGGGTGGGTCGGGAAGGATTGGGCGTAGTAGTGGGTCGGTGGGCGAGAGGGCATTGTGACACGTGAACAACAAAGAACAACAAAGAACAACAAAGAACCACAAAGAACAACACACGCAAGGGAAAAATAGAGGTAATAGAGGTATAGAGGTAGGAAGTATAGAAGTGTATAATACAATCTATCGTATATACCCTATCCACCCAAATGACACCTTCCTCGTCAAAACCCTCTCCCCCCCCATACCTCTGCTACCTCATCGCCAACCCGACCTTCACCCGCACCTACGCCGGTTCCACCAACAACCTCACCCGACGCCTCCGACAACACGACGGTGAATTGGTCGGTGGGGCCAAAGCGACTCGTGGATTCGCACCGTGTCAACTGTGGTGTGTGATACGAGGGTTCGGCACCAACAAACGGGCGGCGTTGCAAGTGGAATGGCGGTTGAAATCGCACGGACGACAACGACGACGGTTCGGGTCACGGTCGCCCCTTGTTCGGCGACAGTTGTTGCTGGCACAAGCGTTGGAATGGGCGAAAGAACATTTGGGAGAAATGGGAGAACGGTTGGAAGTAGTATATGGGTTGCCGTCCGCTCCAACAGCTCCAACAGCTCCAACAGCTCCAACAGCCCCAACACTTCCACTACCCCCTTCTACATAACACATCGAATGGAGTTGCCTCAGGACAATCCATTCACAATCCCATCCATCGTATCCGATGCCTACTCCGTCGCTCTCTCCTCTCCCCTGTCTTCCAGAGTCGGTCCTCGCTCACATTGGCACCTACCTCGGTTCATGGCCCCTCTATATCGCTCATCGCCAACGATTGACTCATCATATGCAGGTGCTGCAGGTGTTTGACAGCGATTGGTGGCAGGATTGGGAGACCCGGGTACGATGGTTGCCGTGGCGTTTGCGACATCCGCTGCAACCTCCACCCCATTTATCATCATCCCCTTCATCGAGAATAGATCCTATCGTGCACACCGGTTGTGATTCCGGTTGTCCGCTCACGGTGCTTCACGAATGCCTGGGGCGGTTGACGAATGTGACCCGGATGCCTTCATTGGTGCGCCATGCGTACGAAACCTGTGATACGGTACGTTGTTGGATAGAGGAGATTATGGACGGGTTGGAACAGTGTGTGCATCGTTCGCCAGAAGCGATGGAACTGTGTCGGCGAATACACGAGTGTCGGAGGAAAGTGGACCGATTGAAGACGGAGGCGGATGTATCGCGGAGGGTCGTATGGGAGTAAACCATCACACAGCTATCATACTATCTCATAACATCATCCGTGAACCGAACAAGAAAATACACCCGAAACGACCGGCCAATTGCCATAATCGTTTTATCTCTTTCCACATCGTCTCCGTTTTTTCGCAACACTACTACTTCGTTTTCGATTCCGCCTTATTGTCCCGATTCCCATTCATTACTGTTCTATCGCTATCGACCGACAACCTTCTCGCGTTCCAACAAAACCAACAACAACAACAATGTCAACGACCTCTTCATCCTCTTCTTCCACCAAGCCATCCACTTCGGCCACCCACACACCGACCACCACAACAACATCTCTCACTCGTGCGTCCTCAATGTCATCCGCGTCCTCAACACCATCCACACCCTTAGCCTCTCTACCGACGGTCAAGCGCCCACGAAACACATCCAACAGCTCATCCACTCAATCCTCCCCTTGCGTGACCTATACGACAACGTTCAATGACGACGTGTCCAATTCGTTTTTCAGTGGGTCTCCGTTGAAGGATGGTGTATGGAAGCCACCGCGGTACATTACCCGCCAAACCACCCAAGAAATGGCCCGTCAGAGTGATGAATTGACACGACGGGAATTGAGTAAGCTCAAGGCAATGGCGAATGGGTCGACGATAACGAATGCAGACGGACGACTCCATCCGTCAATGTTATCGGCAGCCTCTTCCAACACCTCTTCCACATCTTCCACATCACTTCCATCTCCCAACACGGACACCCGTCTTCACGAAATGATGTGCAAATACGCAGACAAACAACAGGAGATGTGTGCTCAGATTTGTGCACTCAATCAGCGACTTCAAGAGATGCAAGACCGGTGTTTCACAATGAAGGAAGAGCACCAAAAAGACCGTGAACAACTGGCGGAAGAATGTGACCATCTGAAGGAGGTCAACACTGGGTACGAAGAAGATATTGAGGATTGGGAACAAAAGTATACTACATTGGAAAGCGATTACAGCGATTTGCAAACGGAATACGATGATATGGATGAGACACTCAACAAGTCGAACCAGACATTGGCTCAAACGAAGCATCGCCACCAGTTTCAATCGAATATGCTCTGTTCTGCATTGTGGGTGGCGGTCACTTGTATGGTGTACCTGATGATTGACCAGCCGGATACAACGACACCCTACGAATGGCTGACGGAACAATACCATTGGTTGAACCAACAAGGTCAAGATGAGAATGCCACGTTGTTGACGATGTCGTATTCGATGCCTACTATGCCGTGGTAACCTATGCCGTGGTAACCTATGCCGTGGTAGACGACGTGGGGGTTGCGCGATTGTCAACCGCGATTTGCTGACACCGTTGCATTTCTTTTTGGGGGTCTTTCCCCTCGTCCCGATACGCGTGGTAGATCATCACTTTGAACCAGTTGAAAATGGATTCAACGGTCTGTGGATTGTGTCGGTGTAGTGTAGTGGCTTCACGGAACTTTTGGATGAGTTTGTGGTTGTAATCATCGGAGAATTCGTTTTCTTTGACCATCTCTGTATAATCGTATGCTAAAAAGTAATCCACATTCATATCCATCATATGCTTGACAAAAATAGGGTTGTTCGAAATGTAATATTGAAACGGTGTCAAGACCAATCGCACATTGATTTTGGTCATATCACACGCCATATGGAGTGTTTGAATGTCTTTGTCATGTTCTCCAAAAATCGTTTTGAGGTCATTGATAAACCCATAGACAGTCGTATTGAACTGTTTGACAGGAGATTCGGTCAGTACAGTGGAAGACATTGTATGTGTGCGTATCCGTAGAACAATGAAGAACCAAAAAAAGGAAAACCCGAGTAAGGAAAGAGTGTGTGTAAAAGTGTAGTGTGCCTAATGAACGCATCACGATTGTGATTATGCGTTTATGTTAGGGCCATTCTTTAGCGTTCCTTGCGCCAAGTTCAATTACTCTTTCAAACTCAACTCACGTGTGCAAATTCAACTCACGTGTGATTGTGTGTATTGTTACCAAATGAGCACCTCTTCGGACACATCCCACACCATTCCTCACGCGTCGACCCCAATGCAGTGGTCTCCTACCGATATGCCACCGTCGTTGACCGACACTCTTAGCGAATTACCAACCGTGGCCCATTGTTCGGGTGGTTGCATCAGCCTCAACACGGCGTACACGGTTGATGAAACGCCCCGCACTGGTGACACGGGTGACACGGGCGGTACATTGAACCACATCGTGTACTCTCCTCAACGGGACACGAGTCAGCACCACGTGTTTCAAACGGGTATGATGTTGCCTGAATCGTGGTTGAGAACCGTTGTTCAACATACCGAAACGGGTGGTTGCGATACCCAACATCGTGCGTGGCGACTGGTGTTAGAGATGGCTGTCCAAACCATCCCCGATTGTGTCTACCAATGGGGTCTCTACGTGTGCGATGCTTCTTCGGGAGTATGGGAAGTCGTGCAAGCTACCGATGATGTATGGGAAATGGCCGAGGGGGAATCCACCACTACGTTTGCAATGGATGGACAACGTCTGTGTGCGGCGGTGGCCTCGTACCGAAACCGAAAACGGGCCGGGTCCAAAGTCGATGTGACAACGGCCTACCCGGTGTGTGTGCTGGGGATGGTTCGGGTCGATATGGGTCAGTTGCCGGACGCACACACACTCTGTCTCCACCGTCTCCACCTCGAATCGTACGATATCGAAGAGATGGCGGACACCGAAGCCGTCCGGCAGGCGGATGCACAGAACCGGCGTGTGCAGCGCAAACAGAAAGGGTTCGCGTCCACCGGCGTGTCTCAAACCCTCACGGCCATTCGGTCACTGGAACAGCTCGCCCAACCGTTTGCCGTGTTGACCGATGAAGCGATTGCCCCTTTTCGGTGGTCCAACCAACCTCATTTTGTGTTGCAATGGATGGTGCGCGGAACCATACAGGGTGAAACCGCGATGCAGATTGTGCTGGAACCGATTCGTGGCTCTTGTCCGGTAACTGCCCCTATCATTGTGCCCGTGTTGGTGGAAGACGGACAGTTTTCGGTTTCGGCCAATACGGTGTTTGCGACGGACATTGATGCGGTGCACATCCGGTTTCATTTGCCCCCTAATCCCACAACCAAGACCACAAGCAACACAACAAGCCATACCGCACGTATAGCCATCGACATCACCGACCTGCAGTCCACCCCGTCTCCTATCGTGGACACCACCGTCATAGAAGCCTCTGCCACCGCATCGACCGATGTGGCCGATTTTGCGTCGGTGGAACAGCTCAAACAGCAAGTCACCCAGCTCCACAGTGCCACACAAACCCTCGAACGAACACCCGGTCCACCCGGTGCGACGGGCAAGCGTGGGCCCAAGGGTGAGCGTGGTGAACCGTTGCGGTTCGGTGACCTCAACCACGCCCAAAAAGAGGAACTGCGTGGAAAACGGGGGGTGGCCGGTCCACAGGGGAAACCGATGGTCTTTGAAGACCTGACGAAGGAGCAACGGATGCTCATTCGGGGCGAGAAAGGGGATACCGGAGACAAAGGAGACACCGGGGACAGGGGGGCCGTCGGCCAGGCGGGGAAGTGTTTTACCTTTGATGATTTGACGGATGTGCAACGGCAATTGTTACGTGGTGAGCGGGGGTTGCGTGGGCAACAGGGTGATGCCTTGACGTTTGAAGAGTTGACCGAATCCCAAAAAGAGGTCCTTCGTGGACAAAAGGGTGAGCGAGGACAGAAAGGGGATTCGGGGGAGCGTGGGGAACGGGGTCGGGTCGGTCCGACGGGGCCGATTGGTCCGGAAGGGAAACAAGGGCCTCGTGGGTTGCCGGGTATCCCTGGGGCGAAGGGTGACCGGGGCGAAACCGGCGATTCGGGGACAGACGGGGGGCACGGTCGACCGGCCATCATCAAGACCTCGTTTCCCAGTGTCGAATTGCTTCGGGATTTTGTGCATAAAAGCCTGAATCTCGTCCCGAATACGTATTACATCATTGACCATCCGACAGAATCATTAGGGTCAACGGCGTCTTCTTCATCGTCTTCGACATCTTCCTCATCAACATCATCAGCCGACACCGGCGACCACGGCAAACTGTTCGTGTACACCGGTGAACTCGACCTGGAATTGACCGTCGGGTGCCCCTACGTCGAGAACATCCAGGCACTGTTCCGAGAATACCACGCCACTCTTCGTGCCACCGTGCAATCGGACACCGACGAATGGAAACTCTCTCTCACGTTACGGTCCGAAGACATTTGTGTGTACCAGATGCGTCGTGGGTTGGAGAGCAGCATCGTCCAGAGTGGGTATGCCGTCAAAGAAAGCCTGGTCACCAACGACGCCTTGCAACACGTCGGCAAACTGTGTGGGGTGCAAGGGTCGGCGGGTGAACGGGGTGCCCAGGGTGACCCAGGACAGAGTATGCTGGGGATGAAACTCGACCACATTGGCACGGAAGCGACCCGTTTGAAATTGCAGCAACCGGACCCCAACACAGTGTTCTTGCAGATTCAAGCCTCCAAGACCCACGAAGCCGGGTTTTACCTCTACGACGGGCCGAGTGGTGCGTGGCGGTTGCTTCACGGGGTCGATGTCGACACGTCGTTTATGCAATGGATGAAACAGTTTGTCGAGAACCCGAACCAAGAGAGTGTGCCGTTGGTGCTCTCGATGTTGGCGACCACCCGGAAACAAATGGACGGGCAATACAACAATGTCCGACAAGAACTCCAGGAATACCGAACGACCAACGAGAAATGGAAGAAATACCAGTTCGAGCATTGGAAATCGATGGGGAATTCCCAATACCAGCAATTCAACAGCCAATTGTCAGAACACAACCAATTGATGGAGAGTGTCGTACAACAGGTCAACACCGTTTCGGACCGGTCCGTCAACAAAGACGAAATCGGAGTCATCAAGAAACTGTTGAACAAGCAGAACGAAACCGGTGACCGCAAATACAAGGCCTTGAAAGAGTCCATTCAAGAATTCACCGAACGACAAACGGTCGACAAACACGTGTTTGAACAAGAGCAAGACACGGTCCAGAGCAAACTCCGTGACATCGATGCGTCGACGTTGAAAATGTTGAAAATCATCCAGTACCTCAAGACCGCTCCCTGGAACAAGACCATCAAACACACCGCACAGAGCAACGCGAAAGCCACCATTGCGGCCCGCCAAGAAGTGATGGAGGCGTTGGGGGAATTGCGGGAATTGGTGTATGCCCACGAACAAGCTGCCAAAGAAGCGTCCCGTGCCACTGACAAACGGTTTGACACAATCGAGCACCAAACCGACACCCTGCACAAAACGCTTTCCGCCGACACCGACAGTGCCATCCGCGACGCAAGCAGCACCCTGCGCACCGCCATTGACCACGCCATTGAGAAAACTGTCAAAGACACGGACAAGAAACTCCTCCAAACGGTGGATGCCCTACAAAAAGAACGGGCCGACAAAGACATCAAGACACACGAACAGTTGGGGGACCTTCGTGCCTTGTTGAAAGAGACCCAAACCGATTTGCATACGGCCGATGACCGGTGGACGGACCGTATCGAAGACCAGCGGAAGAAACAGTCGGAGGCGTTGGTCCACCATCTGGACCGGACACGTGCCGAGTTTGCGAAATCGTTGCGGGAAGCCGAGACCCACGCGACCGACAACCTTGCCGGGTTGCAGCACGAATTGAAGCAGCACCAGACCCAGCAAGCGTTCGACACCAAAACCGTCACCAAAAAACTGGCGGATGTCGAAACGACCTTGTCGGATGATGTGGAACGGAAAGTGTCGGGGGCCAAAACCCACGCCGAAGAGAAGGCCCGCGAAATCGACCAACGGTATGCGAATGCGGTGCAAGGGTTGACCAACGATGTGCAACACGTCGATGCCAAATGCACCAATATCGATTACGTGTTCAAGACCCGGTTTGAGAGTGTCGAAGAACACATCCAACAGCTGCACCAGGAAGGCCAACAGCAATGCGAATCCCTGGTGACCAAACAGCACAAAGACCTTCTCCAACTCATCGACACGCTTCGGGAGGACCTCACCCAACACCAACAGAAAGCCACCCAAACCCTGCAGGACCAGCAGCAACGGGCCGACACCCTCGCACACGACCGCCATCTCACCACCGACACCCATTTGGAACGGTTGGACAAGGCTGTCTTGGACGTACGGAAGACCCACGAAGGGTTTGTGCAGCAGTGTGCCACCCAGGAGGCGACCCGGACACAAGAGATGGACACGTTCAAAAAGGATGTGCAGTCCAGTGTTCGGGAATTGATTACCCAAATGAAAACCCAGAACGAATCCCTGACCCGTCAGCTCGCCGAAACCAAGCGCGAACTCCACGCCCTGATGGACACCAAACAGAACGACCTCCGTACGGAAACCAAACAAGCCCGTGCGGACCTCGAAGACCGGACGACCCGCAAATACGACACCCACACCCGAAAGACTGACCAACAGCTGTCCCAGCTCCGGACGGTGGTGGAAGGCATTTGCACCCACGTGGACCGGTTTGCTCAGAAGGAGGCGGGGTACCGTGAACAGCACGAGGCACGGTTGCAGCAGGTGGTGGGATTGTTGGAGAAGACGTTTGTGGAGTTGAAAGGGGATGTTTGAGGCGCTCTCTTCTCTCTCTTCTCTCTTCTCTCTCTTCACTCTCTTCACTTTCTTCACAACGGCACATTCTATTTTCTATCACCTCTCCATTACCAACACACACAATTACCATCACGCACACTCACGCACACTCACACCCTACCCAGTCGTTTGACATATGCCCTCCCAATCCAATCCACATCATTTGCGCACTTCCCGCACTTCCCGCACTTCCCACACTTCCCGCACTTCCCGCACTTCCCACACCCAACCCTCTCCACCCTACACCATCCTCACCGACCACCCTCGCTCCTACACAATCTTCCGCAACTGCTCCCCGACCAAGGTCCGCCAATGGATCGACACCCTCCGCAACACCTTCCAGCAAAAGAGTTCCCGTCCGTACCACCGGGCCACGTTCCACTTACAAGGCAAACATCAACAACGTGACCACCAAGCGATTCATTATCTATGTGAACGGATGGGGTTGTATGACTCTTCGCATCAAGCGTTGTTGGCACCGAATGAACCACAGCGAACCCGAACCCTATCCGCCCGAAAGCCATCGGCCAAGCGCACGACCCGGCGACGCCGACCGGTAACCACTACACCAACACCGCCGACACCGCCTACCGACACTGTAGTGACGGTCATTCGGAGCGGTTCACCCTTGCATAATTACTCCAGAGGATTTAATACACCACCCTATCGTATTCTGATTCATCTCATCCATACCCCGAAATGCGGAGGAATGGCGATTAAGAAACAACTCAAACAGAACGATGTGTCGTCGGACAAGTCATTGGGGGTGCGACGGCACTTTCCACAACATTTTGAACTGGTGTCCTCCAAATGTATGCCGACATGGAGACACCGTCGCAGCAGCAACACCACACGATTTATTGAGTTTATCCGTTCGAGATTGGATCCGAATTGTGTGTTCTATTCTTCTCTCGATCAATTAAAAAACGAATGGTCGTATATGACTAATGAAGACCGGCAACGTATTCGATCTGTATTGAGACCCGCCACGAAGATTCAATTAACGACCACGCGCAGTTGTCCCCATCATTGGCTTTTTTATGGAACCGTAAATGACGAACCGGTCAATGTTGAATGGACAGGTCCTCCGATGTTTTACCTAACACGTTTTTATTACACGACACCTATTCATACCGTATTCATCAATGGCCACGTTCGTGCACAAGACCTGAGTCTGGCCCATCCCGCACTCGAACCACCCCCAACATACCCACGAATTCGGTTGCAACCCCCAATCTACCCACCTCTACCAATACCTTCCATCCGCAGCATTGGCCTCGCACGTG
>PCAH01000173.1 GCA_002730485.1 Dehalococcoidia bacterium
GCCCTGGTCGTCCAGGATAGCGGCATCGATTCCAGGGAAGGCCTTGGTGGCTGAACCGGGTTTCAAGGTGGTGATTCCAGGCAACGGCGCGATCAGGATGCTGCCGGTCTCGGTCTGCCACCAGGTATCCACCACCGGACATCTACCGCCGCCGATGTTCTCGTGGTACCAGATCCAGGCCTCTGGGTTGATGGGCTCGCCCACTGACCCCAGGAGACGTAGGGAAGACATATCATGCTTTTGCGGGTAGCTCTCGCCCCAGCGCATGAAGGTCCGGATAGCGGTGGGTGCGGTGTATAGGATGCTCACACCGTACTTGGCAACTATTTCCCAGAACCGGTCCCGGTCTGGATAGTCTGGCGAGCCCTCGTACATGACTGAGGTTGCGCCGTTGGAAAGCGGGCCATAGACGATATAGCTGTGTCCGGTGACCCAGCCGATGTCTGCGGTACACCAGTAGGTGTCATTCTCTTTGATGTCGAAGATCCACTTGAATGTGGCGTAGGTGCCCAGGAGATATCCGGCGGATGTGTGGACGATACCCTTGGGTTTGCCGGTGGTGCCGCTGGTATAGAGCAGATAGAGCATGTCCTCGCTGTCCATCTGCTCCGGCTCACAGGTCAGTGGCTGGCCTTCCATGAGGTCATGCCACCAGATGTCGCGTCCATCTACCATCTTGTCGTCTGCGGTCTCGGTGCGTCGCAGGACAATGACTTTTTCAACGCTGGGAGCGCCGCCCTCTTGGTCCAGGGAGTCGTCGGCGTTCTGCTTCAGAGGCACGATTCCACCGCGGCGATATCCGCCATCTGCGGTAATCATGATCTTCGATTCGGAGTCGTTCAGCCGGTCACGTAAGGACTCGGCGCTGAACCCGCCGAAGACCACGCTGTGGGCCGCGCCGATACGGGCGCACGCCAGCATGGATATGGGCAGTTCAGGGACCATGGGTAGGTAGATGGTGACGCGGTCGCCCTTCCCTACGCCCAGGCTTTTTAGTCCATTGGCAAACTGACAGACCTCGCGGTAGAGGTCCCAGTAGGTATAGACGCGCCGATCTCCGGGCTCTCCTTCCCAGATGATGGCCGCCTTGTTCTTGCGGTCGGTGGTCAGGTGACGGTCCAGACAGTTGTAGGAGACGTTCAGCTTGCCGCCGATGAACCACTGAGCGTGGGGCGGTTTCCAGTCCAGTACCGTGTCCCATTTCTTGACCCAGTCCAGTTCCTCGGCAAACTTGGCCCAGAATGCTTCAGGGTCACGCATGGCTTCTTCGTAGACATTAGGGTCTGCGATGTTGGCCTGGGCCTTGAACGCCTCTGTAGGAGGAAAAGTGCGGTCTTCTTGAAGCAGGGCGTCGAATCTTCCGGAATCTTCTACCACTTGGCGACCTCTACCTAACTGGTTACTGAGTTTGCTGATCTGAATAATTGGACAGGTGAAAAAGCCCAAACTGCAGGCTAAACACCACCGGAATTTTAAGACAAGCGGCAGGGCATTGCAATCAGAAAACCGCCGTAAACCGATGGGGCCGCCAAAGCCAAGCGTATCTAATTCCAGCGTTGAAAGAGTAGAATTCGGTACTTATGAGCGTTTCTCCTGAACAGCCATCGAAATTAGAGGTGCAGAGCGGGCCCACCAGCCAGAGCAATGTGCTGGTGGGAGTTGCCGCCACCCTGGGCATGTTCTTGGCGGCATTGGACACGTCCGTCAACGTGGCCCTGCCCTCCATGACCGCCGACCTGGATGCGGACCTGCAGAGGATCCAGTGGGTGATCGTGGCGTTCATCGCCACCCAGGCGGCTTTGGTCATGGGCGCTGGCAGTTTTGGCGATCGGTTTGGGCTGAAGCCGGTGTACGTCTTCGGCGCAACCACCTATCTGGCTGCCATGTTCTGCATCGCGTTCTCGCCGAATCTGGAAACGGTGGTCGGATTCCGGGTCCTGCAAGCGGTGGGTACCGGCTGCCTTTTCGCTGTCTCACCGGCAATTGCGGCCAGCGTATTCCCGGTGGAACGGCGTGGCTTGAGTATGGGATTTGCGGTGGGGAGCCAGGCGTTGGGGATGTTCGCCGGCACCATCGGCGCTGGGTTCCTAGTCGGCTGGCTCGGGTGGGAATGGATATTCTTGGGGCGGACTCCCTTTGCTGTGATAGCCATCATCCTGGGGATTTGGTTCCTAAAACCGAGCGCGAAAACCACGGGGAGCGGACCCGCTTTTGATGTCACCGGAGCCGTATTGCTGGTTGCCGGGCTACTATGCCTGATAATTGGATTGAGGCTGGGCCGGTCCAGCGGCTGGACCGACCCGGTGGTACTGGTACTGTTGCCATTGGCGCCGGTATTCCTGGCGGCTTTCTGGCAGGTGGAACGTTCTGCGGCTTGGCCGGTGTTGCCTGGCTACCTGTTGCGGCTCAGGGGTTTTACGATCTCTTGCCTGAGCATGTTCCTGGCAAACTTCGGCGTCTTTGTTATCTGGTTCATCTTTCCCTTCTACATTGCCGATAGTCTGGCCGGTGGCGCACTCACATTGGGGATGATGCTGGCCACCCTGGCATTCTTCAACACGGTGGCCTCGGGTGCGGGAGGCTGGCTCTGCGATAGGCTCAGTTACCATCCAGTCGGGGTCGGCGGTTTGGCGGTCATGGCATTCGGGTTATTTATGATGAGCCTGCTGAACACCGAATCTGCTTTCTGGGAAGTGGGGTTTCGTATCGGGATCGTTGGCGCTGGACTGGGTCTGATCCAGGCGGCGGCCTATTCCTTGATGTTGGGGACGGTTCCTTCAGAGAGGTTTGGCACGGCGGGGGCTGCACTGTCGCTGTCCCAGTCATGTGGCAGAGTACTTGCCGTGGCGGTGATCGGCGGCATATTCGGTTGGCGAACCGACCACCATCTGGCGGCGTTGGTCGTTGGCCCAGAGCCTGACGGTTTGGCGTTCATCAGGGCATTCAAGGACGTGTTCACCATTGGGTCGTCGGTTGGCTTGCTGGGAGCATTTGTATTCTTGATCGGCGCTTGGGGGCTGCCGAAGGCACGGCGAGGCCTAGCGGAAGAATTAGATTAGTGATGAAACGCTGATTTGACGGCGATAGTAAACTGCGACTGGAATATTCACACGATAGGCGAGGAGATTCGGTAGATGGCCCTTCAATTTGGCGTATTTGACCACATAGAGCCGGTTCCCGGGTTGGGACTTCAGGAAACATACAATCTGCGGATTCAGCAGATTGAGGTACTGGACAAAGCTGGCTATTACGCCTATCACCTGGCCGAACATCACACTCCGGCGGTGCACAGCCTGGCTCCGTCCCAGAACGTATTTCTGGCGGCGGTGTCTCAGCGCACCCAAAACATTCGGTTTGGGCCGGGCATCTGTGTGCTGCCACTCCACCATCCTGTCCAGTTGATCGAGGAATACTGCATGCTGGATCACCTCAGCGGTGGACGCCTTGAGATCGGTGTCGGACGCGGTGGTGTCTTTGAAGCCTACTTCTGGGGGCAAGACTCGGACGTGGAGACCAACTACGCCCGCTACCGGGAGACTCTGGAGGCGGTGCAGAACGGCCTCAGCCATGATGTACTGACTCATAGAGGCGAGTTCTACGATTTTGACGATCTCCCCATGCGGTTACGACCCATGCAGCAGCCGATGCCACCCTTCTGGTACATGAGAAATGTGGAGACGGCGGCGATCGATGGCATGAATACGATAATCGTTGGCGGTTTGGACAGCTTTGAGGCCAACGTCAAGCGTTACCGCGAGGAGTGGTCCAAGCATCAGGGCGTGGGCGCTCTCACGGCCCAAGGCACAGAGCCAAAGATCGGTCTGGTGGTGCATCTACTACTGGCTGATACCGACGAAGAGGCAATGGCCCAGGCCAAACCGGCTTGGGACCATTACTCCTGGAACTTGGGAACCCCCCGGAGACTGGAGGCTGAAAGGCGCGGCCTGACCCAGTTTCAAGGCGAGGGCATGAACCCCCGACCAGCCGCCATCCCAGAAAGAGATATTCCCCACGAAGAACGCCGCGACCTGGCAGCCACCTTGGAGGATGAAGAGCGCATCGAGCGTCGGCAGAATCTCCAGGGTCGTGTGGCGAACCCCGTCGGTGGCGGAGCGGGGTTTGGATCCGTGGCTGGTTCTCCGGAGACCATCCGAAAGTACATGGATGAGTACGTGGCCACCGGTGCCAACTACTTTGTCGGCGCGTTCCAGTGGGGTGACCTGTCCCATGAGCAGGCGATGCGGTCCATTGAGTTGTTCACCAATGAGGTGATGCCGCACTACGTTTAAGTGGGCGCGGTTCCTTTTGGTGGGGGTTGGTGGTTGATGGAGAGTAGCCCCCACCCTAACCCTCCCCCTGTGAGGGGGAGGGGATTTTCGTCTGCTTTTGTGTCGATTGGGACTCTAGAAGCTGTTTCCTAGATACTCCGTAGAGTTCCAGTTGCTCCATGTTTCCCCATTTGATCGTTGGGCCTAGCTGGGAGCCTTCGTAGAGCATTCCGGCATTCTTCAGGACTCGGCCCGATGCCGGGTTGCGGGTGAAGTGGGCGGCGTAGATGCGGTCCAATGATAGTTCGGTGAACCCATACTCAACCACCGCCTTGGCTGCTTCCGAGGCATAACCCCGGTTCCAATAGGGTTTGCCAACCCAATATCCTATCTCGGCGTGTCCTTCAGTCTCCTGGAAATGGATGCCTATAGCTCCCAAGAAATTGCCATCGGTCTGGAGAGTGATGGCGAAATTGATCAATTCCCCGGAGTCGGCCATCTTCTGGCAGGAAGTGATCCATTTCTCAGCCATACCATCTTCGTAGGGGTGTTCGATATTCAGGGTGGTGGACGCCACATCTTTGTCGCCAGCCAGCCGTTGTATGTCCGGTGCGTCGGACATCTCCAGCGGGCGCAAAAGTAAGCGTGTGGTTTTGATGGTCACAGTGGTTTCATACTAGCATGCGACGGGGCATGTGCTGGTGTCGTGTGAAGACAGGCGTTGTCTTGACTGGCGAAAGCGGCCCTTGTTACACTGCTTTAGGTGCGGGCGGTTAGCTCAGTTGGTTAGAGTACTTGCTCGACACGCAAGAGGTCAGTGGTTCGAGTCCACTACCGCCCACCACTAAAAAGGGCAACCGCACACGGACCTCCCGGTGACCAGACCGGCAGACCTTATTCCAAAACCAGAGATACATCGGCGGCGACCTGTGGCTTAAAACACTGGAGCTTGCCTGGTATTGAAATCGAAATACGAGTTAGTGAGACCAGATGGACGCCGCCCAGTTACTCAAAAAAGCACCCAACCCTAAGATCCCGAATTTCAGCGCTGGCGATACCGTCAACGTGAACTTCCGCATTAGGGAAGGCGAACGGGAAAGGATCCAGGTCTTCCAAGGCGTGGTCATCCGGATCAACAACGGAAAAGGCCCCGCCGCCAACTTCACAGTGCGCCGCATCACTGCCGGTATCGGTATCGAGCGTGTGTTCCCCCTTCACTCCCCATTGGTCGAGTCCCTGGAAGTAACCAGGTATGGCTCCGTACGTCGGGCCAGGCTCTACTATCTGCGCGGATTGCAGGGCAGGGCTGCCAGGATTAAGGAACTCAACCCCGTCCAACGGCGCAAGGTACAGGAAGCTACCGCCGCCGCCATGGCCGAGCTTGAGGAACAAGCGGCTCTGACCAACGCTGAAGCCGAAGAACTGGAAGAGCTTGAAGCGGAAGAGCAAATCATCGAGTCTGAAGGCCAGGCCACTGATGAGCTGGAAGAGACGGCGGTTGACGAAGCTGAAGACGCTCCCGCTGATGAACCGGCCGAGGAACCAGCCGAAGAGGCCCCACCCGAAGAGGAAGCAGCAGCTGAAGACCCTCCCGTCGAGGAAACTGAAGAGTCATAACGAAACAGATCACGGCCCGCACTCAGCGGGCCGTGTTAGTTTTAGGCCAGAACTAAATCAGCTTTCAACCCATCGGCGCCGGTTTTTTTGAGGCATCTTCACCACGGACTCTTGCCCGGTATTTATGAACAGCATGATTTATGAATAGCTTGAGATACGCGGAAGTGGCAGTGGACGCGGTGATGGCCCCTTCGCGGACATTCTCCTACTCCATACCGCCAAGATTCACCGTCGAACCCGGCCAACTCGTCTGGGTCCCCTTCGGACGACGCGTGCTCCAGGGTCTGGTGGTGGGACTGGTTGAGATGCCCAACGTTCCCGAGACCAGGGATATCCTCCAGCCGGTTGAACCTTCGCCACTCATAGGCCCTCACCACCTACAGATGGGACGCTGGATCAGCGAGCACTACCGCTGTTCCCTCTTCACCGCCATCGCCCCCTTGTTGCCGCCTGGATTTGAAAACCACGTCCGGTCTCGTATCAGCGTCGTGCCTGGTGTGGAGATAGCCGACTCCAAAGTGAGACCCGAGTGGGTTGTAGCGTTTGGCGATCTGGCCCAGAAGAGGGCCGGCATGCTGGAAGCCGATTTCACCAAGCTGCTGGGCCGGAACGGTGCCCGTGAATTGACCCGGATGGTCGACCAGAAGCTGGTGCAGCGCGAGTTGACCATGCCCAGGCCACGGGTAGCGCCCAAGTATGAATCGTTCCTCATCCCGTCGCAAGCTACATCCGACGCGGCCGATGCTGATGAACCAGTGCTGCCAGTGCGACAGGACGGACTGCTCGCCGCCATACGAGAACAGCGCGCTCCGTATCCTTCCACCCTGGCCAACAAGGAGTTTGGCAGCGGCGTGGGACAGGCACTATTCAGCAAGGGTTTGGTGGCCATGGAATGGGTACGGGCAGACTCGGAAACCGTCACCAGAGCAGACTTACCCACCGACCGTCGACAGCACACTCTCACAACTCACCAGGAAGAAGCTCTCTCACAAATCCAAGCAGCCCTCGAAGACCCTGAATTACAGCCGCGCAGCTTCCTGCTCCATGGCATCACCGGAAGCGGCAAGACCGAGGTCTATCTGCGGGCCATTGACCAGGTGGTCCGTCGTGGGCAACAGGCCATATTCCTGGTGCCCGAGATATCCCTCACGCCCCAGACGTTGGAGCGGGTGAACTCCTGTTTCCCAGGTCGCGTGGCGGTCATGCACAGTCGTCTGACCGCTCGGCAGCAGGTTGACCAGTGGTGGGATATACGCGAGGGCAAGTATGACGTGGTGGTAGGGCCCCGTAGCTCTCTGTTCGCACCCGTAGCCAATCTTGGCCTGATCGTGATCGACGAAGAGCATGAGTGGACCTACAAGCAGATAGAGACCCACCCCCTGTACCACGCCCGGGCCTCCGCTCTGGAGTTGGGACGCTTGACCGGGTCGCCGGTGGTCATGGGCAGCGCCACACCGGATGTGGAAACCTACTTTGCCGCCACCCGGGGCAGTCACACCTTATTGGAGCTTCCGGATCGGGTGAGCGCAGGCCCAGACCGGGTTTCCCGCCTGGCCCAGGTGCAGGTGTGCGACATGCGGTTGGAGCTTCGGGAAGGTAACCGGAGCATCTTCAGTCGGGCGTTGGCCCAGGGCCTGAAGGATTGTGTCGCAGAGAAGCACCAGGCGATACTGTTCTTGAACCGGCGAGGTGCTTCGTCCATCGTCCAATGCCGGGACTGTGGCCACGTGGTTGAGTGCCGTAGCTGTTCCGTCTCATTGACCTTTCATTCGTTTCAAGACCAAGAAAAGGGCAACCAGGCAGAACTGCTCTGCCACCGTTGCAATCGCCGGAGCAGAATGCCCAAGACCTGTCCCGAGTGCAAGGGCGCTCACATTCGGCAACTGGGAGCCGGTACCCAGCGGGTTGTGGAAGAGGTCAGAAAACTGCTGCCTGGTGTGACCGTTGACCGCCTGGATGCCGACACGACCCGCGCCGGACAGGACACCGAGGACACCATGGCCCGCCTGACCAGCGGCGATACCCAGGTGTTGGTGGGAACCCAGATGGTGGCCAAAGGCCTTGATATCCCGAATGTGACCCTGGTGGGAGTCGTCCTAGCCGACATCGGGATGTACCTGCCTGATTTCCGGGCTGGAGAGCGGGCATTTGGTCTGCTGTGCCAAGTGGCTGGGCGGGCTGGTCGGGGCGAAGATATGGGCCAGGTAATAGTCCAAACCTACAACCCTGAACACTACGCCATCCAGGCCGCAGCCAACCAGGATTACGAAGCTCTCTACGAATACGAGATCGAGTCCAGGCTCGAGCTAGGCAACCCGCCGTTTAACGAGCAGATCCACCTGGTGTTCCAAGACCCAAATGATGTCCAGGCCCTGCGTCAGGCTACGGATACGGGAAGAATGTTGACACAACGGGCTCAGGCCCAAGGGCTGACCGACGTCGATGTGGTCGGTCCGGCACCAGGGGTACCATCGCGCATCAGAGGCCGCTACCGCTGGCACCTGATCCTCCGAGGGCGTGGGTTGTTGCGGTTCATAGATGGCGTGGAATTCCCCCAGGGATGCACCGTGGATGTGGACCCGGTACACGTCCTCTAGGCACGTTGAGGTTGGCGCTCCTTTACCTCACAAGAGTTGGCGCTCCTTTACCTCACAAGAGGGGTTGAATATAATGGTTAACGTCTCGATATTCCTGGGACAGAGCCTCATGGACAGAGGCCTCCGGCAACCTGAATCTCCACACCTGAGAGGTGGCCCCCTTGGCAATCTTGGACATGCGCCTGCTGCCTGATCCGATTCTGCGCAGAAAGACCAGTAAGGTGGCGAAAGTCACCCCCCAACTGAAGACGTTGGTTGAAGACATGATCGATACCATGCGATCCCAGTTCGGTGTTGGTTTGGCTGCCAATCAGGTGGGTTCCCTTCAGAAGGTCGCGGTTGTCGAGACCCCAGAGTTGGAAGAGCCGTTGGTGCTTATCAACCCAGAGGTCATGAAGACGGAGGGTGAGCGCGAAGTTGTAGAAGGTTGACTGAGCGTTCCTGGCTATCGTGGTATGGTCATACGCTCCGAGAAAGTAAGGGTCAAACACATGGGACTGGACGGGAAGATCCACCGATTCAATGCCGAGGATCTTTTGGCCCAGGCTCTGGAACATGAGATTGACCACTTGAACGGCATCTTGTACATCGACCATCTGGTCGATCACGAGAGTCTTCAAAAGATCACCTACGAACACGACCCAGAAGAAGGCGAGTTTGACGGCGAGTTGGAAGAAGAATACGTACACGACGAGGAAGAAAACAGCGAATTGGATCAGGCGTTGGCTGCGGAGATCTCCGCAAAAGACGATCAAAATTAAATCCTGTTTAATTCAGCGCTTCCAAACTCAGCCCAGCATCACCCTGCGTCCTATTGGCAATCAATTCCCACGCTTTGACGCTTATGCTGTACACCCATGCTAAATAAACTCGCTGATTGTTGCGCCGCTCTGGGCGTAGATATCTATTTGGTGGGCGGGTTTGTCCGTGACTGGCTGCTCTACAACAAGCCTGGTCACGATATAGACATAGCAGTGTCCGGTGACCCCACGGTTGTGGCCCAAGCCATCTCCGATAAATTTGGCGGCACCGTGATTCCCCTTGGCGCGGCCCACGGTGTGATTCGCGTGGTGACTTCAGGCATTCAGGACTCCAACCAGAACGAGACCGAACAGGGCTGGGCGGGCCATGAGGTGTCCGAACAGGATCTGGCCCCCTGGACCATCGATGTGGACGGGTATTCCGGGACCATCGAAGAAGACCTGCAGCGTCGGGATTTCTCCGTAAACGCCATGGCCATACGGCTGGAAGATTGGCCGGCCATGGACAAGGTGATCGACCCCCTTGGCGGTCGTGCTGACTTGGTTCAGAAGTCCATTCGTGCCTTGGGCCCCACGGTCTTTCAAGACGACCCAGGCCGTTTGCTGAGGGCCATCCGCTTTGCCGGGCAGTTGAAATTTCGCATAAACCCTGACACCTCCAAGTTGATCGCCGCCGACGCCAGCCTCCTGGCCAAGGTCTCTCCGGAGCGGGTCAGAGAAGAGTTCCTGAACATACTATCTCTGGACGGTGCCATGGCTCAGCTGGAGGTCTTGGACCATTTTGGCCTCTTTGAGCAGGTGATACCGGAACTTCAGACCGCCAAGGGGGTGGACCAGCCAAACGCCCACTACTGGGACGTTTGGGGGCACACCATGCACACGGTGGAGTTTGCGGAACTTGTCACCAAGGGACACCAGAATTCGCCCGTCTACTCCTGCGTGCCCTGGACCCCGGAGAGCAAGGTCCACTTTGAACAGCACGCTACCGACGGGCACAACCGGGCCACAGTGCTGAAATTGGCGGCGCTGTTCCACGACATCGCCAAACCCCAGACCAAATTCGAGGACGAGACCGGCCGTACCAGGTTCTTCGGCCACTCCGAGGAGGGTGCCGAGATTGCAGCCTCCCGTCTGGGCCATCTTCGTGTCAGCACCAAGGGCATAGAGATGGTGAGCAAGATGGTGGAGCAGCACCTACGTCCCACAGGGATGAAAGACGGTGACGAATGGCCCACCAATCGGGCGATTCACCGATACTTCCGGGACGTAGGCGATGTTGCCATAGATACATTGTTCCTGTGTATGGCGGATTATTTGGGCGCAAAAGGGCCCAACTTGGTACATGAGGAATGGCTGAACCATGCTAGAATGGTCGGACATATCCTCCACGTAGGCACCAGCGAGCCGGTTTCACCGACAACCGCTCGCCTCATCACCGGAACAGACCTGATGACCCACTTCAATATTCAACCGGGGCCAGAGATTGGCGCCGTGTTGGAACGTGTCGAAGAGGCCCGGGCCGCAGGAGAAATTGAAACCAAGGAGCAAGCCCTGGAAATGGCTGCCAATGCACTGAGATATCTGGCCGAACAACTCACGCCGGAAAGCCGCCACAACGGGTCGAAATAGCCGATGCGCTCCCGCAGCATACGCCTTTCTATTACCATCCTTCTGATCCTGGGCATCGCCGTAGGGGCC
>PCAH01000174.1 GCA_002730485.1 Dehalococcoidia bacterium
ATGAAGTCCTCTGCCTACCTGATAAATATCTCCAGGGGTCCCATCGTCGATGAGAAAGCCCTGATCGACGTATTGGAGCGGAAGGCCATTGCCGGCGCGGCTCTGGATACCTTTGACGTTGAGCCGTTGCCTCTGAATCACCCGTTATTCAAAACGCCCAACACCCTGATCTGCCCTCATTTGGGCTATGTCACAGAAGAGGGATACCGGGCTTTTTACTCTGGAGTGATCGAGAACGTACGGGCCTTCACCAGCGGTGAACCCATCAACTTGATCAACGAAGACGTGCTCACCTCCACGGAGTTCCGGGGCTATAACTAAACCCTGATCGGGCAACGCTCGTCTATCCCCAATTCAACGCGAAAGAATACTGTCTCTTCTCCCCTTGGGGGAAGGTTAGGTCCCCCGATTTATCGGGAAGACTCGCGACGGAGTCGGAGATGGGGGAAAATGCTGCCAACAAACCAATCCCAAGGAGAATCCCCAGATGAAAGCGGTCAGACTGAATGAGTTCGGTGATGTGGACGTTCTCAAGATTGAAGAAGTGGACATGCCCGTTCCCCGTTCCCACCACGTTCTGATCAAGGTGGATTCGACTGGCGTAAACTACGCCGATGTCCTGCGACGGGGCGGCAACTACCCCGGTCCTGGCCTGCCTTCTTCCATGGGCTTGGAGTGCGCCGGAACTGTGACCGAGGTTGGCTCCGACGTCACTGGGATCTCGGTGGGCCAGAAGGTCATGGGCATGGGGCCTGGCAGTCACGCCGAGTACGCAGCGGTGAACGGCAATCTGGTTTTTCCCTACCCTGATTCCTTGGACCCGGTGGTCGCAGGCGGCATGCCAATCGTGTTCCTGACCGCCTACCACGTCCTGCAATCCAGGGGCCACATGAAGTCGGGAGACACGGTGCTGGTCCAGGCCGGAGCGTCCGGCGTAGGCACGGTTCTGATTCAACTGGCCAAAGCCTGGGGCGCCAAGGTGATTGCCACGGCGTCCACCCAGGACAAACTTGACCTCTGCAGGTCTCTGGGGGCCGATGTGACCATCAATTACACCGAGGCCGACTTTGAAGAAGTGGTCAAAGAGGAATCGGGCGGTGACGGCGTTCAGGTGGTGGCCGAATGCGTTGGCGGCGAGGTTTTGGAGAAAAGCGTGCGCTGTATCGCGTCGTTTGGTACCCTGGTCAGCTACGGCAACGCGTCACAGACGCCAACCAACCTGAAGGGCTCCGATATCACCACCATGAATCGGACGGTGGTCGGGTTTAGCATGGGCCGTTCCCCCCGGGGTTTGTTGGATCACAAGGGTGCCATGGAAGAGATGTTCCCCATGATCGCCGACGGCAAGGTCAAGCTGGTGGTCGACCAGATACTGCCAATGGCCGAGATCGGCAAGGCCCACCAACACCTCTCCAACCGGGGAGCCCGCGGCAAGGTGATCCTCACGCCGTAAGCGAATGTAGTACCGCCGATAGATAGTTTTAGTCTAGTGCCGTGAGGCTCACGCCGGAGAAACCACCATGAAAATCTTGTTGATTGCGACCAACCGCCACGGTCGCTACATGAACAACATCCAGGCCCAGCCCCTGCCCTTGGGGCTGGCCTACATCGCTGGGTATCTTGACCCGGAACGGCACACCACCAAGATGCTGGACCTCATGTTTGCCGAAGACTACGCCGGTGAAGTGGAAAGGGCGGTGAAAGACTTTCAACCCGACCTAGTGGGTCTGTCTCTCCGCAACCTGGATAACGGCAGCAATCTGTATCCTGAGTCGGTGCTTCCCGTAACCAAGGAGGTCACCGACCTAATCCGGTCCATCAGCCAAGCCACCATCGTCTGCGGTGGACCTGCTTTCAGCATTTTCCCATATGACTGCTTTGAATACGTAGGACCTGACGTCGGCGTCGCCGGCAGCGGAGGCGACGCATTTTCCGACCTGGCTGACCGGCTCGAACGTGGTGAGTCTTATCAGGACTTGCCGGGTTTGGTGTACAGGTCTGACGGCGAGATCACAATCACTGCGCCACAGACAACTTCAGGGGTGATGAAGCCGCCTCGTCTGGAAGAATTGGACCTGGAAAAATACGCTGAGGCAGGATTCGGCATCGGCGTCATCACCAAATGGTTCGCCAATCGAGGGAACGAGGACGAAGCGCACCGGCAGAACCTGCGGCCCATCCAGGAAGTGATCGACGAGATCAAGGACATGAAGCAACGACTGGGCCTAAGCAAATTCTTCTTCATCGCCAACGGTTTCAACGTCCCGGCGGATAACGCCAAGGCTTTTTGCCAAGCTCTGATCGACGCCGATCTGGACATAGAGTGGAATACCGGACTTGCTCCCCGTGGCTGCGACGCGGAGTTGATCAGCTTGATGAAGAAATCCGGGTGCGGAATGGTGATAATCGGCGACCTAGTGGTTGATGCCCTAGACCCGGACGACCTGTCGGCTCGACTGGGCCAGATGCAACAGGTGTGCCGTCTTTGCGAGGAAGGTGACCTCCCGTTCACCGTCGGTCAGACCTTCGGCGCACCCGGAGAAACAGCAGAGACCGTGGAACGAAAATTAACGTTTCTGCGGGACATCAAACCCGAGGTGGCCAACCTGAGGGTTGGAATTCGGATGCTCCCTGGATCAAAGTCCGCTGAGCAGGCCAGGTCAGAAGGACAGGCATTCGAGGACAAAGACCTGATGATGCCCGCCTTCTATATCGCAGATTCAGTTAAGGACTGGATCGTAGATCATCTGCAATCCGAGGCCAGCCAGAACCCCAGTTGGAGCATTGACTGACGCCTCGGAACAGTCACTTGTCACGCAGAGCCTTACTTGGAATCCCTTTCCCAGATGGCTTCAAGTACGGCACCCGGCGACATGGGTGTCTCGCTCATGCGAATGCCGATGGCCTGGTTGATGGCATTGGCTATTGCCGGAACCGGCGGGATTATTGAGACCTCACCCACTCCCCTGACTCCAGTGGGATGCTCGGGATTGGGTACCTCCACGATCTGGGTGTCGATCATGGGCAGGTCCAATGCGGTGGGCATCCGGTAATCCAGCAGGCTGGCGTTCAACATCCGGCCCTCGTCGTCGGTGACGTACTCCTCGTTAAGCGCCCATCCGATACCCTGTACCGCCCCACCCTGTACCTGGCCTTCAACGTAGAGAGGATGGATAGCAGTGCCGGGGTCCTGCAAGGCCGTGTACCTGAGAATGTCGGTTTTTCCGGTCTCCGGATCAACCTCAACGTCCACTATATGCGCTGCGAAGCCAGGGCTTTCTCCGCCCCAAACTCCGGCGGCGCGGCCAACCAAGGGCCCACCGGTGGTGTTCTGTCTGGCGGCGATTTCCTTAAGGGTTAGACGCAACTCCGGGTTGGGGCGGTGGGTGAATATGTCGTCGTTGATGTCCACCTCTTCCACAGGCACATCCCAGATCAGCGCGGCCCTGGCAGCCAACTGACGCTGAAGGTCACGCGCCGCCTCGAAGGACGCCCAGCCGGTCTTGTAGACGGCACTGCTACCTGCACTGATGGCGGTATACCCAATGGAATCCGTATCGGCGACCGAAGGATGTACGTCCTCGGGAGCGATGCCCAGTACCTCGGCCACGTGCATGGCAGCGGCGGTACGACTGCCTGCAAGGTCGGACGAACCTTCCACCAAGCCAACGCTGCCGTCGGCCTGCATGCTGACCACCGCGCTGGCCGGGCCGGTGATGTTGTTGCAGACAGCGGTGGCAATTCCGCGGCCCCGGTTCGGGCCTCCGAGCGGCGCGCTGTAATGGGGGTGGTCCTTGGCCGCTTGAAGTGTCTCCACATAGCCGACTTTCTTATACGGAATGCCGGTTATCCGGCGGGTGCCGTCCTTAGCAGCGTTCAACAAACGCAACTCGATAGGGTCCATGGACAGCTTGGCTGCCAGCTCGTCTATCAAGGTCTCACCGGCAAACCCGGCGGGCGGGCCCAAGGGTGCACGGTAGGGGGCGACCTTGGGCTTGTTGACCACCACGTCGTACCCCTCTGCCCGGGCGTTCGGGATATCGTATGGCGCGAAGATCGTCATTGAAGCCAGGTTGACCAAGGCCCCAGGGAAAGCACCGGACTCATAGACCAAATGGGCGTCAGCGGCGGTGATCTTGCCGTCTTTTGTGGCCCCTATCTTGGCTCTGATGTACCCACCGGCAGTTGCTCCGGTGCCCTCAAAGACCTCGGCGCGGGTCATGGTTATCTTGACCGGATGGCCGGTCTTCTTGGACAGCAGAGCCGCCACGGGTTCAACGTAGACCACCAGCTTGCCGCCGAATCCGCCGCCCACTTCCATGGGAACCACTTTCACCTGGGAGATTGGTACGCCCAGCACCAGCGCGGTGAAATCTCTGATGGCGAAATGGCCCTGGGAACTGCCCCAGACCGTCACCCGCCCATCACGGTCCCACCGAGCGGTCGCGCTGTGGGGTTCGATGTAGCCCTGGTGTACAGGCCTGGTGCGGAACTCCCGTTCCACCACCACATCAGCCTCTTTGAACCCCTGTTCCTGGTTGCCCAGTTCGAAGACGAAGTGACTGGCAATGTTTGTGGGCTCACTCTGGTCGCCATCGTCCTTGAGTCCACCGGCGCGGAAAAACTCGCCCTCCGAGTGGAACAACCGGTCATGGAGGATGGGGGCGCCTGGTTCCATGGCCTCTTTGCCGTCTAGCACCGGAGTTAGCACCTCGTAGTCGACCTCGATCAGTGACAATGCTTCCTCGGCGATGTGGACGCTGGTCGCCGACACTCCGGCCACCGCGTGTCCCTTGTACAGCACCTTGCCGCTGGCCAGCACGTTGTTACTGAGGAACCTTGGGTTCAACGGCGCACCCTCGGCCACATCTACCGGACGGCCCGACAGGACTGGCAAATCAGCGGAGGTCACAACCGCCTTCACTCCGGGCAGCGCCAGGGCTTTGGTGGCGTCGATGGACTTGATTATCGCGTGGGCGTGGGGGCTCCTGAGTATCTTTCCGTGGAGGAGACCGGGCATGTTTATATCTGCACCATACCTGGCTTGGCCGGTCACCTTGTCGGTGGCGTCATGCCTAATCGGGGTGGTGCCAATCACTCTGAATTCGCCGTTGTTGCTGGGTGTTTTGGCAGTCATTTCGGGTCTCCTCGGTTTTAGAGATTACTCGTAGCGGAGGGCCTCGGCGGGATAGATGCGGGAGGCCTGCCGCGCCGGCATGTAGGTGGTGGCCAGGGAGAATACGTAGGCGATGGCCACGATGATTCCAATCTGAAGCCAGGGAATGGCGAACCTGACGGTCTCGACATCTTCCTGGATGTCTTTGACGATGTTGTAGGAGATGATGGTGCCCAGACCAACGCCGATGGCCACCCCCATGATCACCACGAATGAAGACTCGGTGAGGAAGCTCAGTTTCACCATGCCCCGTCGGTAGCCAATGGCCCGAAGCACACCTATCTGCTGACGCCGTTCCACAACGGCGCGCAGGCTGACCACCCCCAGCGAGGCGATGCCCACCATCAGGCCCAGTCCCATGAAGCTGGTGAACAGGTAATTGAAGGCCCGGTTGGCGGCAGCGATATCATCCACCAATTCGGACAATACGTCGCTCTCCATGCCATTTTCTCGGAAGGCCGACTCCAGGTCTTTAGAGAGAGCGGGAACATCTACACCGTCAGCGGCTTTGAACCGGTAGGTGGTGGTCGGAATTTTGAAGGGTATGGCGGCGTCAAGCTCTTTTCGAGAGGCGATGATTCCCTGTCCCAGTTCACCGAAGGCGTCCGAGAGACGGTCTGTGACCGCGATGATGGTCAGCGGGATAACCGTGCCGGTGCGCGGGTCTCTCACTTCTATTTCAATGGGTTCCATCTCGGTGTCCTCGTAGTAGACACCTTCAAGTTCAAAGGGTATCTCGTCGTTACCGAACTGTTCTCGGGAGGGAACGATCAGCGAATCGGTTACAACCAGGTTCGAGTCTTTCTGGACCGCCGCCCAGACTTCCTCTGGACTGTCGTAGCCATCGGCTATCAACTTCAGCGTGGTGTCGGTTTGCTGCAGGTATTGGTCATCGGCGGCCCGGATGCCGTAGAAGCGCCAACTCTGTTCCTCCGCGCCCTCCTGCCTGATCTCCACCGGAAACGCGGTGTACCCGCCAATGGCAGTTATGTCCTGGTTGTCCAGGGTTGACCGGTCATCGATGGCCAGCCGGATATCGTCTATGGGAGTGTTGGCATTCACGGTGGCCTGGATATCCCAACCTCCAGCCACCCGTTCCGAATCACCTACTGCGGCGCTGAAAGCTTCGGTGAGGATCGACATGACGATCAGGGTGAAGATCACCAGAGCGAACATAGCCAGTGTCAGACCGGTGCGGAACTTGGCAGCCATGGGGTAGGCCACTGCTGTAACCAAAACCGGTCTGAGCCACCCGAAGGGTTTGGTCACAAAGGTCAATAACTTGAGAAGCAGGTCGGCGTTGTACATCACCGTCCAGACAGCGGCGGCCACCATGGCGATTCCGGAGATGAAGAACATTTCAATGCCACCTTCGATATCGCCAAAGATGTTTCTTAGAACGCTGAACGGGATGATCCAGAACGCCAGGTTGACCACGCCCATGAACGTGTAGGCGATGCGGTCACCGATATCCGTCCGCACTCCGGTGCGGTGGGAAAGTGTCCGCAGGGACAGGCCGATTCCGATAATTACCAGGGTAATCCCAATACGAAGGGGCGCTGCTTCATCGGATTCAATACCCAGCCAGGTAAACAACCCTCCCACAACCACTGTCATCCAGCCATGGCTCATGGGCACCCAGAGGGCTTGGGCGATGGCACCGATCAGCCCGAAGGGTAGGGTAGCTGCCGCCCACGTCGAGGTCACCAGCAGACCTAATCCGCGACCGATATCCATTCTGACCAAGGCCCATAGGCCGGTACCGAAGAGTAAGGGGGGTCTGGCGAAGGCCCAAAGCGGTGCCAGCAGACGCTTCCGGTACGGGGTTTGGGATTGCTGGACCGGTGGCGGTAGTCCTCTAACTGCTGCCACGATGTTCGAGCGACTAACCCGGTAGGCCGAGATACCAACGGTGGCCAGGGTGATCACCATGCCCAAGCAGTATGCAACCACCGCGCTTCTGGGTTCGAAGTGGGCGAACATGGTGAAGCTTTCTGGAGCTCCGGTCCCGCCGGACTGGAATATCCGGTTCACCATGAAGACGATTATGGAGCTTGCCCCCAAACCCAGGGCAACACCAACCGCGCCGGAGATCAGAGAGTACGCCGTGCCTTCAAAGACGAACATCTGGACCAGGTGCCGCTGCTTGGCCCCCACGGCCCGGGCCATGCCCATCTCCGAGCGCCTAGCCGCCGCCAGCATCACAAAGATCAAGAATATAAGCAGTACACCCACCATGATGGAGAACAAGCCCATGATGATGAAGATACTGGTCACGCCGGAACCCGCCTGGTCGGCAATGTCCAAGACCTGTTTCTTGATGTCTAGGACTCGGAATTCGGCCAGACCGGCAAACAGCGTACTGGCCTGACCTTCCACCTCGGCCAGTTCTGCTTGGTGCACGGCGTTTAAGACTTCTTCCTGGACATCTTCATCGGCCAACGCCCCGATGAAGTCGTCGGCCAGCACGGTTTCAGCCAGCCCTCTAGCAACCACAGCCAAATCCGCCGCCAACTCCGCCGTGAGGGTCGGCCTCAGGATTTCCAGTTCATCGATGACATCCTGACGGTTGAGCAGGGTTTGAAGCTGACCGGCGATCTCACGGTCAGTGAACAGCACTCGCAGGGCGTCTGTGACATCATCGCTGACCTCAGCGCCGCCAAATACCCCGCCTTGGTTGGAGACCGCCATGGAGTTTATCTGGCCTTCCCGTCCGAACATCTCCTGGGCTCGGTCTAGGCGCACCAGCAGCGTGGAGCCTTCACCGGCCAGGCCACCGCTATCCACCACGCCCTGGACTTTGAAGTTGATGCTGTCCCCGTCGACAAATGTGACCAGTTCGTCACCGGCCTGGGCGTCCAATTCTTCCGCCGCTTCCTCGTTGATCAGGGCATCGTTTGGCCCCAACGTCTCCAGGTCGATCTCCTGCCCGTTGGTCAGATGAAACCGTCCAAAACCTTCCAGGGAGTCGAGGTCTACCCCCGTCACCTGCATCTGCCCTTCACTCAGTGAGGTTCGAGTGTTCACAGTTGGAGCAAACTCGCCTATCCCGGGGGCCAGGCCATCGATCAGGTCAAAATCCGCCAGCTCCACCTTCAGTTGTTCGTAACGGTCAAGGGAGAAATAGTTGAAGCTGCCAATGGTGTCTGACTCATCAGCCCTGGCCGAGACGATGATCTCGTCAATGGTTCCCAGGGCGTCGATTGCGTTCTTGCGGATGGAAAAGGTGATGGAATCGCCGGTGCCGAACGCGGCCGCCATGATCAGGGTACTGATCATGATGCCGACGATTATCAGTGCAGTCTGGGACTTGCGGCGGGGGATGTTGCGGAGACCAAGCTTGAGCATCACCCGGTTACGCCAGGCCATGATTACCACACCGGCTAACACCGGCAAAAAGAGCGCCAAAAGGACAACCATGATGGTGTCCATGGGGACACCGAACAGCTCTTCCATGTTGGTCCTGGTCTAGAAGACCGGGTGGTTAAAAGTTGGTATTAGGGTTCTGTGACGTGGCCATTGCCGTCATCCACTATGGCCCCGTCTCGCATTCGCACGATGCGGTGTGCCCGCTCGCCGACGTCATTAGAATGGGTGACAAGAACAAAGCTCTGGCCGTTCTGAACGTTCAGATCGCACATCAGATCCATGATCTCTGATGCCGTCTCGCTATCCAGGTCACCGGTGGGTTCGTCGGCCCAGACGATGGATGGATTGTTGACCAGCGCCCGGGCGATGGTCACGCGTTGACGCTGACCGCCGGAAAGTTCACCTGGGAGGTGTTGTGCCCGGTCACTCAACCCAACCAGTTCCAGCAACTCCATGGAGCGCCTGCGGGCTTCTGCAGGGCTGACTCCAGACACCAATAACGGCAGTTCCACGTTCTCCACTGCTGACAGCACCGGAAGCAGGTTGTAGAGTTGGAAGACAAAACCCATGTTGCGGGCGCGGTAGTCACTGCGGTTATCATCGGGTAGATCATGGAGGACGACACCGTCTATCACCACCTGGCCGGAGTCGATCTCGTCCAGGCCAGAGAGGCAGTTCAGCATGGTGGTCTTACCACAGCCGCTGGGCCCCATGATGGCGACCATCTCACCGCGCTCCACGTTCAAGTTAACACCCCTAAGGGCGTTTACCTTTACGGTGCCGGTGTCGTAGGTCTTGTGTATGCCGGTGGCAGTGATTATTGGTTCGGGCATCATTATAGAGGGCGCAGGTTTGCGAAATACTCAGGGCAAGTATATCTGAATACCCGCGCCACAGGCATAGTCTAAAACGGTAAAATTCAGGTGTCGCCATCCGATGGCAGTTGGAGTGGCTGGTTAGATGGCAGCTTGAACCCGGTCACGTACTTGTTCCAACCACCACCACATGCGACTCCAGACCAACCTTCTTTCCATGTCATCCAGGTCGCGGCCGGCCTCTTGTCGCACTGAGGAAACCGCCTGACCGGCCAAGAACCCCCAAGAGCCGGACTCTTCCCTTAACCAGCCGACCACCTTATCTTGGTTGCCTTTGACCACGTCTGCCAATATGGGGTCAAGTACTTCGTTGGTCGCCGAAAACACAATAGGCATATGTTCATATCCATACCTACCAACCAATCGAACAAGTCAGACCAACCAAATAACTATCCGGTGGCTGATAGTAAATTAAGAATGGGACACTCTTAGTGAGCCCGGTCCATTAGCCGTCACCCTGACTCACTGAATTAGAGCCGCTGTCTTTTTCTTGCTGATTCCCTGCACTCCCCTGTGAAACACTGTGGACATCAAATACCGAATCGGTCATCAGCAATGAAAAAACAGTTTAACCTTATTTCGAACGGTTTTCACCTAACTATACGTCATGATCCTTTCCGATTGGGTCGTGTTCCGCTTCCGTCATTCAGACGAACGACGCCACAGCATTTTAAATGCATAAATGATGTGAGCAGAGCCACATTTTATACATTTACATTGCTTTACCATAAATATAAGCCGAAGATAAAAGTAACCACCAATAGGGCAAGGGAACAAAAATCAGCCCTGAATTGGGAGGCAGTATGCGTCAGAATTTCTCATCAAGTAACCGACCAAAAGCGGTTTCTCAAGGGCAACGGAAATCGACTATGTGGTGGAAATTGCCGCTGATTCTAAATATTGCTTTGGTTTTGGCGATCGCCTGCACCACCACGGTCGAGGTCACGTCAACACCTACCGAGACTAAAACGCCAGCTCCGGTCAGCGACGAACCGACGCCGCGGCCCTCTCAGGAAAGCTCCACCACAACGACCACGACTACTACCACAACCATCAACGGTGGCGTTACACCCGAGCCGATTGGGGGAACACCGGAAACGGACAGGAATCTCCGCCCCATACCCAACAGCGGTGACAGTAGTGTCAGCCGCATCCCAGACACTCCAACCCCCACCCCAGATCAGATACTTCCCAAAGATACTTTAGGCCTGATTCTAGCCGTAAGTGGAGGCAGCAGCAACGGCACAGTAAAGAAACTGGTCACGGCCCCGGGAACATCAGCCGTAACTGGCACTGCTTTTATCGGGCTTGAAAGCACCTCTAAGTCCGTGGTGTTATTCCGTGCCGACACCGGGGATGCGACTGTGATCGACTCCTATACCTCTCCGAGTTACGCGCCTCATTTCAAGCGCCCGTATACGGTGGACGACCGTCTGTACGTATCCAACAAGTTCACCAACGGCGGCGCAATGAGCATCACCGAGTACGACACCGACGATTTTAGTCGGGAATCTGAGTGGGGAACTCAGCAGGATGCCATAGACCCGGGTTACGCAGTGGCCGGAGACAAGGTCTACTTCAAGACCGGCAGCACCGAACAATGGTCCATGTCCCGGGGTTTCTACAATGAACCCGGCGACCACATGAACTCGCCCTTCGACTCCCGTTGGGATACGAATGAGATGGCAAAACCTGAGTTGGGGTTTGCCTGGGTCTCCGGCGGTGACGCCCTATACGGGGCAAAACTCCCCAGCAAGTCGAATCCCCTGACCGGCGTGTTCGACGTCGACCCTGTAACCGGTCAGCCCGACGACTATTACCTGACAGCTTTTGAGATAGAAGACTGGGATACCTCTCATCCTTCCAACTGGAGGAATGTGGTCATCTCAGACGGGTTCGCCTATTGGGCGGGGTTCGTGGAGGGCTCTGGTGGCTACAAGATAGAGATTCTGGCCGCCAGCCTGGTGAATCCAGATGTATTCACCGTATATGAGTTCGATATGCCAAGCTCGGCGGCGGAGGTCACCGGATTCAACTCAACCATCGATGCCGACAGCGGCTACATACTGATCAAGCCTTTCTACGCCGGAGGAGACCGTTCCAAGGTCTTGATCTACGATACTTTGAACGAGACTGCAGAAATCGTCGATACTGGCTTCCATATAGTCGATGCTCAACTGTTATTTATTGACGGCTAGAGTTCAAATTCTTTAACGTCAGGCGAGATAGTCAACGTGGCCCCGGTTAATTGCTGCACCTCTTCTGGTGTCCAACCCGGGGCCACTTCTTTGAGGGTCAGTCCCTGACCGTTGCACTCGATCACGGCCAGATCGGTGACGATCAAGTAGACGCACCCTTTGCCGGTCAATGGGAAGGTACATTCCTGGACGATCTTGGGTTCGCCGTTCCGGTCCGTGTGCTCCATGGCGACGATCACTCCGGAAGCGCCGGTGGCTAGGTCCATGGCGCCGCCCACGTTGCCAACGCCTCGCTGGGGGAGCATCCAGTTGGCCAGGTCTCCGGTGGCGGACACCTGGTGGGAGCCCAGCACCGTAACGTCCACGTGACCACCCCTGATCATGGCAAAAGCCTCTGCCGAATCGAAGAACGACATGCCACCCACGGTTTGCAGGTACTGGCCTCCGGCATTGATCAGGTCAATGTCTTCATCACCCTCTTCAGCAAGGGGACCGCAGTTCAAGATACCGCTCTCGCTGTGATAGAAGACCGTCCGCCCCTCTGGTACAAAGCTGGAAACCATGGTGGGGATACCGATACCCAGGTTCACGTAGGAACCATCAGGCAGCTCTTTGGCCACCCGCATTGCCACGATCTCCCGGGGCAGACGCTCTTTGTCAGCTAACGATTCCATCACTTCGCCCTTTGTTCGCTCGATTAAATATCTAGGTACGCTGAAAAATCTGACGGCCTGACCACGATGCGGTCAACGAATAACCCGGGAGTGACGATCTCTTCCGGTCCAAGTTGGCCGGGCTCCAGAATCTCGTCCACCTCCAGCACCGTGACCTTGGCCGTTGTGGCCATCACAGGGTTGAAGTTTCGGGAGGTACCTTTGTAAACCACGTTGCCCAGGGTGTCTGCCTTGTGGCCACGGATGATGCAGAAATCAGCCCGCAGCCCGGTTTCCAAGATGTAGTCTTTGCCGTCGATGTTCCTGGTTTCTTTGCCGTCGCCAAGCAGCGTCCCTGCCCCGGTGGGCGTGTAGAACGCTGCCACACCGGCGCCGCCACTGCGGAGACGTTCCGCTAGGGTACCTTGGGGAACCACTTCAAGGTCTGTCTCGCCCCGGTTGTAGGCCTCCTCAAAGGCACTGGGGCGGGATGCCGACGGTGAAACGGGGTATGACGCAGTGGCTTTGACCACCTGGTTGTTCTCCACCAGGATGCTGTGGTCGATTATGTTGGGCGAACCAAAGGCGCTGACCCGGGCCACACCGGCTGTATTGCTGATCAACTGTAACTTCTTTACACCCAGGTCACGCAGCCCGACCATCAGGTAGTGAGCCATTCCACCGGGTCCGGCAAAGCCATCAACATTGATGACTGAGCCTTCCGGTACGTCACTAAGGGCGTCGATAGCAGTTGGGTAGACCTTGTTGAGCGGCTCAAGGGTCGGAACATCAAAGGTCATCTCTTTAACGTCTGACGCGACAGTTAGCGGCGCTTCTGTGATGGCGATGATCTCCTCAGCAGTCCAGCCGGGCGCGGTCTCCACCAACTCCAGGCCAGTGGCCACAACCTTAATCACCGCGACGTCGGTGATGATTATGTCTACTCGGCCTACTCCATCCACAGGAACGCTGCATTTTTCGACTATGTTCGATCGCTCTCCCGGGTACTGGTGGGGCATGATCGCGATCACTGTAGTCGCGCCGTAGGCCATGTCCACTGCCGAACCTGGGGCAGATAACCCGGCCGTCTCTTCGGTGGTCCAGTGGACAAAATCTCCGGTGGCAGAAACCTGTGACGGCTGCAAGAATGCAACGTCGGTATGCCCGCCCCGCAGGATACCGGCAACGTCCACCACTCCGGTGAATGAGCCGCCAGGGAGCATGGCTACAGCATTGCCACCAGAATCTACCACGCCTTCATCACTCTCCTGGCTCTGAAATCCCAGGGCGCCGCTGTCCGCAATGAACCAAACACCACCATTGGCCGGCAGTTCACCCGGCAGATGGCAGGGTAATCCCATGCCCAAAGCGACGACAGCGCCAGGGAATAGCTCCTGGGCGGCGCGGCCCACCATGTTGGACGGTTCTAGGCGGTTACCTGGCATTCCAATAATCTCCTGTTGTTAGGCTGACAGCACGAGGCGGTCGATGAATATCGCCTGGGTGATCACTAGTTCCGGGTCGATCCCACCTGGCTCGTGGACGGCGTCGACTTCCACCACCGTGGTGCCAGCGGCCATGGCCATGGTCGGGTTCCAGTTGCGGCTGGTCCCCTGGTAGACCATATTGCCCAGAGTATCGGCTGCTTCGGCTCTAAGCAGGGCGTAATCGGCCTTTAGAGCCAGTTCCAGCACGTGCTCTCGACCGTCGTATTGGCGCAGCTCTTTACCCTCGGCGAACCTGGTACCGGAGCCGCTGGGCAGGAATACCCCGCCAATGCCCGCACCTCCAGCCCGAAGCCGCTCTGCCAATACACCCTGGGACACGATCTCAAGTTCCAGTTGGCCAGACTCCCAGGCCTCTTTCACCGGGCCACCGTGCACCGGATGAAAGGGCATGGGTGAGATCATTCTCTTCACCTGTCTGGCGGCTACCAGGTCCGCAACGGTGAAGTCACCTGGCTCCTGTACCCAGGCCCCTTGGATTATCAGTGTCAACTCTGAAACGCCGGTCCCAGCCAGCCCCCGAAGCAGGTTCTGCGGTATCCCGCAACCGGCAAACCCGGCCACCAGAACAGTGGCCCCGTTCGAGATTCCTTCCAGGGCGTCTCTGCCAGACGGGTAGAGCTTGCCGTTTCTTGCCGGGTTATCGGGGGCGCTGGTCATTGGGGTTTCCTGTTTCTTTTGGGATATCAGGTGCTGTCTGGTCATGCTGAGTTGTTCAGCAGCAACGCATTATAGCGGCAGCGGAGTGGATATTCCACGGAGGGGCGTCCAACCGCCTCAACCGGAATTCCTGACAGGGGCCAATTGGACTTACTTGAACCGTTGCCCTCACCCTAACCCTCTCCCATGCGTGGGAGAGGGAATCACCCTTAATTAGGGTCCAATAAAAAACCACCCCGTGATTAGCGGGGTGGCTTTTGGTTTGCGTTTGTTGCGGGGACTCTGGAGTGAAACTCCTTAGAAGTCCATTCCGCCACCGGGAGGCATGGCCGGCATTGCCGGGGCTGCCTGCGGAATCTCACTGATCACGGACTCGGTGGTGAGCACCATGGCCGCGACACTGGCCGCATTCTGGAGGGCGGAGCGGGTTACCTTGACCGGGTCAACGATGCCACGGTCCATCATGGGACCGTATTCACCGATGTCGGCGTCGTAGCCGTAGTCGTCTGCCTGTTGTTTGACTTGGTTGAGGACAACTGCGCCCTCGAACCCGGCGTTCTCAACGATCAACTTCAGGGGCTGATCAAGGGCGTGGCGGATGATGTTCACTCCGACCTGTTCGTCGGCGGGAACGTCTTTGAGGCCGTCCAGTCCGCGGCTGGCGCGAACCAGAGCAACTCCGCCTCCGGGGACGATACCTTCTTCCACCGCGGAACGGGTGGCGGAGAGGGCGTCTTCGACCCTGGCTTTGCGCTCTTTAAGTTCGATCTCGGTGGCGGCTCCGACCTTGATTACGGCAACGCCGCCGGACAGCTTGGCCATCCGCTCTTGGAGCTTTTCCCGGTCGAACTCAGAGGTTGTGTCTTCGATCTGGGCTTTGATCTGGGTGATGCGGCCCTGGATGGCGGCATCGTCACCCTTACCTTCAACGATGGTGGCCTCGTCTTTGGTGGCCGTGATGGTGCGGGCGGAACCGAAGTCTTCCACGGTGGCCGCGTCCAGCTTCTGGCCGGTCTCCTCGCTGATGACCGTGCCGCCGGTGAGGATGGCAATGTCTTCAAGCATGGCTTTGCGGCGGTCGCCGAAGCCAGGGGCCTTGATGGCCAGGACACTGAGGGTGCCGCGGAGCTTGTTGACCACCAGGGTGGCCAGGGCCTCGCCGTCCACGTCCTCAGCGATGATTACCACGTTCTTCTTGCCGACCTGGAGCAGTTTCTCCAGAGCAGGAAGCATGTCGGCAACGGCCGAAATCTTCTTGTCGGTGATGATCACGGTGGGGTCCTCCATCACCGATTCCATCCGGTCGGGGTTGGTGATGAAGTAAGGGGAGATGTAACCGCGGTCGATCTGCATGCCGTCGACATACTCGATGTCGTCGGTCAAACCCTTGGACTCTTCAACGGTGATGACGCCGTCTTTGCCGACCTTTTCCATGGCCTCGGCAATGGTCTCACCGATGGCTTCTTCATGGGCGGAGAGGCTGGCGACCTGGCCGATGCGCTCTCTGGTCTCCACGATCTGGGCCATGGACTGTACTTCCGAAACAACGGAAGCTACTGCTCGCTCGATTCCCCGTTTGATGGCCATGGGATCGGCGCCTGCGGTGACGTTCTTGAAACCTTCGTTGATTATGGCCTGGGCCAGAACAACGGAGGTTGTGGTGCCGTCACCGGCAGCGTCATTGGTCTTGGTGGCGGCTTCTTTTAGAAGCTGCGCGCCCATGTTCTCAAACTGGTCGGGAAGCTCGATCTCTTTTGCGATGGTGACGCCGTCGCTGCACACCTGGGGCGGGCCAAACGACTTGTCCAACACCACGTTACGGCCCTTGGGACCGAGGGTGACTTTCACTGAATCAGCCAGAATGTCGATTCCGACACGGAGTGCCTTCCGCGCTTCCTCGGCGTAGGCCAACTTCTTTGCTGGCATCCTAATCCTCCTGCAGGTAGGTCAAGGCTGGGCTTCTGCCCGCCCTGTCGATTTGTTCGAAATAGGTCTTGCTGGTTAGCCGATCTTCGCTAGAATGTCGCTTTCCCGAAGAATCAACAGTTCATCGTCGCCGTCTTTGTACTCGGTGCCGGCGAACTTGGAGTAGATTACGCGGTCTCCCTTGGCAAGTTCCATGGGAATCCTGCTGCCATCCTCGCTGACCCGGCCGGGTCCAACGGCGATGACCTCACCCTCCTGGGGTTTTTCCTTGGCGGTATCGGGTAGGTAGATTCCACCCTTTGTGGTCTGTTCACCTTCGCTGGGCTTCACCACCACACGTTCTCCCAATGGCGTAAAGTTTGCCACCGCGGCCTCCTTCTAAATCGCCGGGACAATATGGTAGCCCGGCATTATTCTCACGTGGGATTAGCACTCGCAATTCAGGAGTGCCAAACCATGTTAGGCTTGGCACAACACCTTGTCAACATTCGCGCGTCGGGCCTACTATTTATTGGCCATTAAACCGGCTTCGTTAGTTGGTTATTTGTTTAAACTTCTGGGCATATTTCACCGTAAAGAGGAACCCCTATCACCGAGTCTATGACAATAGGTCCAGTGATCTTGCAGTTGGACCCTCCAGTGGCAACGCTCACGTTGAACCGGCCGGACAATGGCAATCAACTTGACGTGGAGATGGCCTATGCAGTGTCGGAAGCTTGCCGCACGGTTGCCGAAGACGACGGCCTGCAGCTGCTGATTCTGACCGCTGCCGGAGAGTCATTCTCCATAGAAAGCGAGGCCAACCCAGTAGAAAGACCCGCAGAATCCATATCTGGATTGAAAATCCCCGTGTTGGTGGCGTTGAACGGCGACGCCACAGGCCCTGGATTGGAACTGGCACTGGCGGGAGACCTGCGCATCTGTGTCCCCACTGCTCGGTTCGGGTTCGGCGGCCTGGCCAAGGGGGCACTTCCCCAAGACGGAGGCACACAAAGACTACCGCGGCTGGTCGGCCCAGCTTGGGCCAGGGACATGCTGCTGACCGGACGATCGGTGGACGCTGCCGAAGCCCTTTCCATTGGACTGGTCAACCGGATGGCGGATGACCTGGCTGCGGCGGTATCTGAGATCACAGAGCAGATAACCGGCGGCAGTCCCATCGGCGCACGCTACGCCAAGGAGGCGGTAGGAAAGGGAATGGACCTTTCCTTAGAGCAGGGTTTGGGACTTGAAGCCGACTTGAACGTTATACTGCAATCCACATCAGATAGGGCAGAAGGGTTAAAATCCTTCTTAGAGAAACGCTCGCCAAATTTCGACGGCTCTTAGTCCGTTACTCCTGGATATAAAAAGGGAATCCTTTTGAAGTTAAAACTAGACCTCCATACCCACCCCTGGGAGGCCTTCAATTTCGTGCCGCCGACGGTGGAAATCGCGGAGAAGATCGTTAACCAGATCAAATCCCGGGGCATCGATGGTATCGGTATCACCGACCACCACAATAAAGAATGGGGTATGGAACTTCGCGAGATAGTGGAAAAGCACTTTCCGGGACAGGTGGTCATTCTCCCCGGGTGGGAGATTGAGGTTCGCCCCGAGGCCAACCCATTTGCCGAGTACCAGGTGGCCGAGTTATATCTGCCCGACGGCGGCGGTGTCTTCCGCACCTACTGCCACCCCGGCTATTACTCTCCGGAGATATTGATCGAGCCGGACATCCACGCGATAGAGATCGACAACTACATCCACAACTGGCACATCCGCAAGGAACAGGTCTCTGAGATAGCGTCGGAGCATGACCTGATGTTGATGGAAGTGAGCGACGCCCACAACCTGGAGAATATCGGCCTCCGTTACACCGAAGTGGATCTGGATGACCTCTACGCCAGGGCCGTGCCGGAGGCCTAAGCACCTCTCATGTCCGATGCAGGCGGCTTCCAAACTCTGCTGTTTCAGAAACACGGCGCAGTAGCCCATATATCATTGAACCGTCCCCAGGTGGTCAACGCCTATAACATCCAAATGCGGGACGATTTCTCAGAAGCTCTGTCCGCCGTCGAATTAGACTCTGATATCCGTTGTCTATTGATAACCGGGGAGGGCCGTGGTTTCTGCGCCGGGGCCGACCTAACCGAGTTTGGCTCCGCTCCGTCCCAGGTCATAGCCCGCCAGGTACGCTGGGAAAGGGACGTTTGGGGACAACTGGTAAACTTGGGCAAACCAGTGGTCGCCGCAGTGCATGGCTATTGCATCGGCTCCGGCCTGGAGATAGCCCTTCTTTGTGATGTCAGGATCGCGGCCACCGGAACGGCGTTTGCCCTGCCAGAGGTCCAATTGGGTATGATTCCAGCGGCTGGCGGCACCCAGACTCTGCCCAGGACGATTGGCACATCAAGGGCCATGGACCTGCTGCTGACCGGTCGACGGATCCTGGCTGAAGAAGCCCTGTCCATGGGTCTGGTGACCCGGCTGGCTTCACCGGAGTCCTTTCTCGATTTAGCCTGGCGGCTGGCCGATGAATTGGCCGCTCTGCCCGTTGCAGCAGTGGCAGCGATGAAGCAGTTGTTGGGACAGGGAATGGACCTGGACCTGCCCCGAGCGCTGGAATTAGAGGGTCGGGTGGCCACCCGCCTATCCTGCTAATACATGGGAAACTAGACGAGAACTTAACTGATGAATACCTCTGAATTTTTGACCATCGCCGGCGCTATTGTCCCTAACCGCGCCGCGGTGGTATTCGACGGCCAGACCATCACATTTGAAGGACTGGCAGAACGGGTGAACCGGCTGGCCAACGGACTCTCCGACTTGGGGGTTGGCCCAGGGGACCGGGTGGCCACCATGCAGGTCAACACCAACCAGTGCATCGAGGCGTATTTCGCGGCCTCCCAACTGGACGCCATCTACGTGCCGATAAACTTCCGGGCCAAGACAGAAGAACTGGCCCAGATGCTGGAGATCGCATCGCCGACCTGCCTCCTTTTGGGTGAAAGATACCTGCCCCTGGTTCCAGAGGGCAGCCGATCATCAGAGGGAATAATCGTCCTGGACGGTGAACCAACCGGCAACGGTACCAGCTACGAGAAGCTGCTTGCCGAGTCGTCGCCAGACCAGATGCGCTTCCCAGAAGCCGGTGACGATGACACCACCGTGATCATGTTTACCGCAGGTACCACGGGCGTCCCCAAGGGCGTGATGCTGACCCACGACAGCTTTTCTTCGTACCTCCTGGCAACGGTAGAACCGGCTGATCCAGACGTTGAAGAAAACAACCTCATCACGGTCCCCTTCTACCATATAGCTGGACTGCAGGCGGCTCTGGCGGCGGTCTACGGCGGTCGAACACTGGTGGTGATGCGGCAGTTCGATGCCGAAGAGTGGCTGCAACTGGCCCAGGAAAACCAGGCCAACCGGGCCATGCTGGTGCCGACCATGTTGAAGCATCTGATGGAGCACCCTAAATTTGGGGACTACGACCTATCGTCCCTCAGCGTCATCACCTACGGTGCCGCTCCCATGCCATTGGAGGTCATCAGGGAAGCCATTGAAAAGTTCCCTGGGGCACGGTTCATCAACGCCTTTGGCCAGACCGAGACCGCATCCACCATTACCATGCTGCCCCCGGACGACCACGTGCTGGACGGCAGCCCCGAAGAGATAGAGACCAAGCTGAAACGCCTGACCTCCATTGGAAAGCCGCTGGATGATGTAGAAGTCGATATCGTAGACGAAGAGGGTCAGTCTGTGACCCTGGGCGAGAACGGCGAGATCGTGGCCCGGGGCTCCCGCATGATGGCGGGTTATTGGCACGAAGAATCGGCCACCCGAGATACCATGCGCAGCGGCTGGATCTACACCGGAGACCTGGGCTACCAGGACGAGGACGGCTACATCTATCTCTCTGGCCGGGCCAAGGACTTCATCAAACGCGGCGGCGAGATGATCTCTCCCGAGGAAGTGGAACAGGTGCTCCGCTCCCATCCGGAGTTGGACGACGCGGCGGTTATCGGCGTGCCGGACGTGGAATGGGGTGAAGAGGTCAGGGCGGTGGTGGTTGGCAATGCGGACCGGACCAACGAAGAACTGATAATAGAGTTCTGTCGTGAGCGGCTCGCCGGGTACAAACGGCCCCGTTCCGTTGTCTTCGTCGGCGAACTACCCCGCAATGTCATGGGCAAGGTGCTGAAACGAGACCTGCGTGAAGAGTTCAGTTACCCGGTGGAAAACCGAGAATAGGGTATCCTCTATTAACACGGGGAATAATCAGCTAGATACGGAGTTGGGTTACCAATGGGCATAGGAGCCAGCGACGACATGAAGGTGGCGGTAATCGGCGCGGGTGGCGTGGGCGGTTACTTTGGAGGACTCTTGGCCCGAGCTGGCCATGAGGTGACGTTCATCGCCAGGGGCGCCCATCTACAGGCCATCAAAGAGAATGGCCTCAGAGTGGAAAGCCAGTTGGACGGCACTTTCACGGTCCAGGGTGACGCCACCGATAACCCTTCTGAAGTCGGCGAACAGGACCTGGTGATCTTTGCGGTGAAGATGTACCACAACTCTGACGCAGTCGACGCCCTTGCTCCATTGATCGGCCCTGAGACCGTGGTCCTAACGCTGCAGAACGGTATCGACAACGGAGAGATATTGGCCGAGGCCGTCGGCGACGACCACGTGATGATCGGCTCTGCCTATATGGAAGGACGAATCACCGAGCCGGGTGTGGTCACTCAGGGAGGGCCCGGAATCGCCGCGTTCGGCGAGATGAACGTGGGCATCAGCCGCCGCGGTGAAAACCTTCTACAAAGGTTCCAGGAAGCTGGCTGGCGGGTAAACCTACATGAGAATATGCCCGGAATGCTCTGGAAGAAATTTGCCTACATCGCAGGTTCGGCCGCCGTTTGCGCCGCCGCCGACTGCGTCTATGAAGAGATGCGCACCAAGCCGGAGACCAGGCAGCTGATCAGAAATGCCATCGAAGAAGTCCTCGCTGTGGGCAAAGCCCGCGGCGCGCCCATCATGGCAGATTCTCTAGCCTGGGCCATGGACTCTCTGGATCGGTTCCCCGGCCAGGGCCGGGCATCAATGGCCAAGGATTTCACCGACCAACGTCCCGTTGAACTAGAAGGTCTGACCGGCACCGTGGTCCGCATGGCCCGGGAATTGGATGTGCCCACTCCGGCCAACGACTTCCTCTACGCCATATTGAAACCCAGCGCAGTCCGCATCGAAGAACTCAATAAGGCCTAGGTCTACCTTATCTAGCGGCCACAATATTTGCCGCACAAGGTTTTTTGCTCTGCCTACCCCAGGTTAGCTTCGAGGCGATCATAGGACTGTCCTAGATGGAAGTTCGAGTCTACCTCCACGTCTGAGAACCAGGCTAGCAACGACCGGGTCAGTGAATCTACCGTCTCATCAGACATCGCCGCTTGACACCTTTCTCGAGTCGTCGGGCTCGGTCGTTGAGCCATCTTGTCCTTCGCAAAACGTGCTTTTTCGACATCGGGCATATCTGAGCCGTTCACCCGTAGGCGTTCTTCTAGGACAGGGTCTTCGCTGGCCTCTACCCAGGTGTGACCCAGTTCCGAGATGCGTCGCTTGAAGATGTGATGGTGGCTGAACTCTCGGTCAGCCACCATCGAGAGGCAAGCTTTCAACTCGGGGTCCTGTGTTTTGTCCGCCCAGGCCTGTATATAGATGCCGTGCTGCTTCTCCCCGGCAGCGATGTCTTTAAGGAGTGGAAAGTAATGCAGTTCAGTTTCTTTGTCGGTCACCATGATTCTCCTCGCTGGTGCATGTTGGATAGGGCTATGAACCCGATGGCAGAACGGCGGGCCAGGGTGTGCATTCGGCGCGCATTCTTTTGTAGGTCTGAGCCAGTTTGAGCGAACTATAAAACGGGATCCCAAACCCGTCAATTCGCCGTTCCATCGGTGCGGTTGTCTCGTTCGTGCTCCAAGACCACCCCGTCTGGATCGGATTCGACACCTATCTGAAAGCCCGGCCAAGAGACCTCATTATGTTAATGCCTCTGCTCGTGAGCGGTGGTATACTCGCCGTGGCTAAAAACTGGGCTTGTAATTTGCACTGTTTCCCCAACGTAATGGGCCGTGTAACCATGCCATTGCAGCCACCAAGAAGCATCAATAACAACATCAATAGAGACGTTAATCAGGAGGCGGCCCCAATTGAACACGATTGAAGCCATCACAGAGATTCTAAAAAGGGAGGGAGTGCAATACCTTCCCTGTTTCCCCACAACCCCGGTCATCGAGGCAGCAGCCCTTGGCGGCATCCGGCCCATCGTCTGCCGACAAGAGCGGGTCGGAGTGGGTATTGCCGACGGGCTCAGTCGGGTCAGCAACGGCGACCACATGGGCGTGTTTGCCATGCAGTACGGGCCCGGAGCCGAGAACGCTTACCCCGGTATCGCCACCTCCTATTCAGACTCTGTACCAGTGCTTCTGCTGCCCCTGGGTCATCCCAGAGACAAGGCCGGAATCAACCCGCACTACGATTCACTGAAGGGCTACGCCGATATCACCAAGGCCATCGAACAGATAAACATGCCCGACCGCACCTCAGATATCATGCGCCGGGCCTTTGCCGGTCTGCGCCAGGGTCGGGGCGGTCCCATGGCCGTGGAGATTCCAGCCGATGTTGCGCTGGAAGAGGTCAATGAAGAGAGTTTCTATTACGTCCCCAGCCGGCCAACGGCCAGCCAGGGCAGCCCCGCCGACGTTGAAGCGGCCGCCAAGGCCCTCTGCGCCGCCCATTACCCGGTGATCATGGCCGGTCAGGGTGTCCTTTACGCCAAGGCTTCCGACGAACTGCTGGAGTTAGCAGAACTGCTCCAGGTGCCTGTCTGCAGCACGCTGCTGGGAAAGAGCGCCTTCCCAGAGGTCCATCCATTGGCCCTGGGCAGCACCGGCCCAACCATCTCTGGTCACGCCTACCACTTCATCCGCCGGTCAGACCTGATCTGCGGAATCGGCACCAGTTTCACCAAGCACGGCATGGTGATGAACATCCCCGCTGGCAAGACGCTGATACAGGCGACCAATGACGCCTCGGACATCAACAAGGATTACAACATCGACCTGCCCATCGTCGGCGACGCCAAATTGGTCTTGCGCCAGTTGATTGAAGCCTGCCGGGAGATCGTGGGCAACAGCCGGAAGGACGACCAGTCCACGGCCAAAGAAGTACAGTCAGAGCGGGAAGGCTGGCTGGCCCAATGGCGGGCCAA
>PCAH01000175.1 GCA_002730485.1 Dehalococcoidia bacterium
CTGCCGAGAATTTGGTTCTGGTGAGCAGCGGAGGATCTGACTGGCTGGAAGGCTCCGGCGAGTTGACGAAGGTTGAAGACGGCTACCGATTCAGTGCCCGTAAGGTCTTTGGGAGCGGTTCGACGGCTGGCGATCTGCTGCTGACCACCGGTGTCTACAACGACCCGGAAACCGGACCCAGCGTGTTGCACTTTGCCGTCAACCTGCACGATAAAGGAGTCACAGTCCTGAACGACTGGGACACCCTTGGCATGCGGGGAACGGGCTCCAACAGCATCAAAATCGAGGACGTGTTCATACCTGAGGCCGGCGTCTCATTGAGCCGCCCCCAGGGTGTCTGGCATAAATTCTTCGATGTTATCTCGCCCATCGCCTGGTCCCTGGTGATGTCGGTTTACCTCGGTGTTGCCGAATCTGCACGGGACATCGCATTTGAGAGAGCCACATCCAAGAAGGACGACACCACGATCCAAGAACAAATCGGAGCCATGGACAACGAACTGCTCATCGCCCAGATGTCCATTGGAGAGATAGTTCGGATGGGTGCGGCAGACGGCCTTCCCACCCAGGAACAATCGAGCTTGGTCTATGCCCACAAGACCAACGGCACCAACGCTGCAGTCCGCACCGTCGAGAAGGCCATGGCAGTGGCGGGCGGTCAGGGGTACTTCAGGGGAATGGGCTTGGAGCGTCGCTTCCGCGACATTCAGGCTGCCAAGTACCATCCCTTCCAGGAGCCCAGGCAGCATCGATTCAGCGGTCGCATCGCCCTGGGCCTAGAGCCAATCGAGTAGCACAATATTCCCAAGCAAACTAAAAAGAGGCCCGGTCTCCTGAAGACCGGGCCTCTTTTTAGTTTTTTGATTATCTGATCAGTCTTCCGGTTTTCGGTGCGGGGCAAAGATATAGAGGATCGCCAGCATCAACACGGTGCCTCCAGTGGCCGCGATGTACAACCCTGATCCGACGGCCATCCCGATGGCTGCAGTGGCCCAGATGGTCGCTGCGGTGGTCAGGCCGGAGATGCTGTTGCCGCTGCGCAAGATGGTGCCTGCGCCAAGGAAGCCCACACCCGTTACGATCTGTGCGGCGACCCGGGAATGATCAGCAGCCTCGAAACCGTAGATTGAGATAACTGTGAAGAGAGCAGCTCCCACGGCCACCATTGAAAGGATGCGGAGTCCGGCAGGTTTGTCGGAACTCCGCCGTTCATATCCAACTGCGGCGCCGAATACAGCAGCGATGAATAAGCGCACCGCAATCTCTATTTCTTCCCGCGCCGTTAGTGTAAATATGTCTTCCAAAGGTAGACCCCTCTACCCTTGGCGTTGGACCACTGCGCCAGATAATTTCATCGACTCGATTTGCTCTCTGGTATACCCGGCTTCGACTAGGATGTCGTCGGTATTTGAACCGAGTAACGGGGTGGGATTGCCAACTCGCATTGGCGTCTCAGAAAGTCTGGCCACACTGCCCAAGTGCTCCGCTTGACCAAAGTCGGGATGGTCCCGTTTGACGATCAATCCAGCCTTGCGGATGTCTTCATCGTCCCGGAAATCTTCCACCATCCGGTTGGCCATGACGCTGACGCCGGTGGGGTTGATTAGCTTGCTCCACTCGGCGATGGACTTGCTGGAGATCACGTCGGCAATTGATTGGGTCAAGGCGGCGTCATCGCCGGCAGACAACTCGGAGAAATCATCAAGATTCGTCAGGTTGCCCCAGGCAAAGTCGTCAGGACAGTGGAAATACATCCAGCCGTCTGCAGCTTCATAGAGGCGAGACTTGGCGTCGAAACCGCGCACACCCAAGCCCTCGGGCTCGTTACGCTCGTAGCCTTCATAGTCCAGGAAATAAGGCGATTGCAGGAGCCCGGCGGTGAGGGCCAATCCACTGTTCACTGTTTGACCCTGGCCGGTGCGGTTGCGCTCGTGAACGGCTAAGGCGACGGCGTAAGCGCCCATCAACCCGGTGCCGTAGTCATTCATGGGGTAGGGCAACAATTTGGGAGTGCCGTCCCGACCGCCGCGTCGCACCTGAATGCCGGCGGTGGCTTGGGCCAACTGTTCCCAACCTGGGCGCTCGCTCCAGGGGCCGTCAAAGCCGTAAGCGTTGAGCGACGCGTGGATGATGTCTGGTTTGCGTGCCTTCAACTGTTCAAAGCTGATGCCTAAACGAGCCAGACTGCTCTTGCGGTTGTTTTCTACCACTATGTCAGCTTTTTCAAGAAGCTTGTAGAAGACTTCCAAACCCTCAGGGGTTTTGAGATTGATCTGGATGCTGCGTTTGCCGCGGTTAACGTCAGTGTTGCCTGGGATGTTGTAGGGACGTGACGGGTCGTCAATCTTGATGACGTCTGCACCGAACTCGCCCAGGGTGCGACCGCAAGTGGGACCGGCCAAAACGATGCAAAGATCCAAGACCCTGAGTCCCTCTAATGCGTGCAGTATGCTTTCGCCGCCGGATTTAGGGGTTGCCGGCGTCGAGGTATCTTTCTTCAACTCGGCAAGAATCTCTGACGTGTGCTCACCCAGTGTTGGCGCGCGGAATTGAATAGCTCCTGGCGTGCCTCGTAAGCGTACCTGGACTCCAGGCTGCTTCATGATGCCGTGTTCAGCATCGTCCATCTGGATGACCATCTTGCTCTCAAGGGCATGTGGATGGGACAGCCATTCTTCCACGGGCTTGCACACCGTGCCGACACCATTGGCGGCGGCGATGTCGTCTTCCCATTGCTTGGCGTCCCGCTCCAAGAACATCTCCTCAAAGCGTCCCTTCCACATTGCAATAACTACGGGGTCAGTCTCGATATTGTAGAGAGCTTCCAATTCTTCAACCCATTCAGGACGTCCGGCAGCAGCCATCAATTGGCCGACAAACACCGCATAACCACCTTGAGACTGGATGTATTTGCCGTCTTTGCACAAATACTGGTGGGCCATGACGTTACGAGGGAATTCGTCCAAGGCGGGCGGGTCAATGTCGAATAGCTGGACCAGGTTACGACCAATGGCCGAGAACATGGCGCTGTGCATGGGCACTTCTATCCGCTGGCCTTTGCCATTGCGGTCTCGGGCCACCACGGCCATGCTCACGGACACTGCGGAGACAATGGCCGCGAACGTGCTGGCGGAGGGCAGCGGAAGGAACAAAGGCTCCTCGGTTTCGTCGTAGGGTTGGTAGGTGCCGGTGGAGGCAGAGACGATCCCCTCCCAACCGCGTTCGTTGCGGTAGGGGCTGTCTTCGCCAAATCCAGGAATAGAGCAGTACAGCAACTGTGGGTTTGCTTTGGAAAGGGCTTCATAGCCGATGCCCAGGCGGTCAGCCACGCCGGGCCGGTAGTTCTCTATCACTATGTCGGCCTGCTTAGCCAGAGCTACTGCATTGGCCTGGCCTTCCGGTGTTTTCAGGTCGATGACAATGGAGCGCTTACCCCGGTTCCAGGTGCTAAACGCGGGTTCGCTTCGGGCGGGATCACCGCCAGGGCGCTCAACTTTGATCACCTCGGCTCCCTGGTCGCTCAGCAGCATGCCCAACAAGGGGCCGGGAATGTACTGGCCAAAATCCAAGACCTTTAAGCCGACCAACGCACCCTGTGCCTGGTTGTTCTCTGTTGTAGTCATAATGATGAGCCCTCTATTATTTCCGTCGTATTTATTATTATGTTAGGCGTGGGAATCGTAGCAACGGCCCAGCCGACCGTCAACCATATCTATCGATTAGCTAAACCGCCCGACGATCAATCTTGACCGCTCTGCCAGTCTTGGCGGATTCAATCACCGCTGAGTTGACTTCCGTGGAACGTAGGCCGTCAGTGCCAGTGGCGGCGGGTTCTCGGTCTTCTTTTAAGGCTGAATGGAAATCGGATAGCTCGGCGACGAAGTTGGCCAGGTAGTCGTATTCAAATTCTTGGGTTTGGTTGACCGTTTCGCTGACCACCTCCAGGGAACCCATGCGGGCTTCCCAGACGGTGGCAGTGCCAGTGAACCGACCATCGGTGCCGTAGACGGTGAAGTTATTCAGTGTGTCTGGCAGCATCCGCCCGCAGCTGACGTTGGCGATGGTGCCGTCTTCCAACCGCAAGGCCATACTGGCGATGTGCTCCAGGGGCCCGGCATCGGTCTGGCCGTCGGTCATGGCCACCACCTCGGTGATTTCCAGGCCAGTGACAAACCGCATCAGGTCGAACACATGTACGCCCAGACCCATGATCACCGAGCCGCCGCCCATGGCGATCGGGTCTTCCCACCAGCCGCGTAGGCCAGTGCGGGGAAGGTGTTCCGGTTCGCCGCGCTCGCCGCGTCCCCAGTGTCCCTGGAGCAGGCGTACGCGCCCCAGCTTGCCCTGGGATACCAGGTCTTGGGCCAGCTGGTGAGCAGGATGGAACCTCAGTTCAAACCCCAGGCCCAGCTTCACCCCGTTATCACGGCAGACCTGGATCATGGCCGCGGCATCATCCACGGAGGTTGCCATCGGCTTCTCGGATAAGACGTGTTTGCCGGCGTTCGCAACTTTGATGGTGTGCTCAAGATGCATGGCATTTGGCGAGGCCACAAATACCGCGTCAATCCTCGAATCGGCCAGCAGGTCGTCGATATTGGAATAACCTACCTGCGCTCCGTGGTTCTCGGCGAAGGCATCTGCCCGGCCTTGATCACGACTCAATACCGCTATCAACTCGGAATCCGGTGTGCTCCCGATTGCCGGAGCCACTTTCTGCTGCGGGTGCATCCCCGCGCCGATGATTGCCCAACCTAATGCCACTATCGGCCTCCTGAGTTATGACCCGGAAGATCGACTAGAAAGTCGATTTGAACCAGGGTCTATTGATGAGCGTATTACGTATTGTGTAAAGCTGAGAGGCCACTATAATACCGCCAACGCCAGACGGATTACAGCAGGCAGGATCCGATAGTCAGGCATGGGTTTAGGAGAGATTCGTATGGTTTCGATATTGGAGAAGGCGCAGTTGATAAAAGCTGAGTCTGCCAGAATGGGCGAATTTCTAAAGAAATTGTCGCCAGAGGCCTGGTCAACTCAGAGCGCCTGCGACGCATGGCAAGTGCGGGATGTGATTGCCCATTTAACGGGCGGTGTAGATCGGTTCGCACCAAATATCGTTCGGGGTGCCGGAGGTGACGGCTCTGCCCCGGAAGGGGCTCCACCCGCAGGTGTGGGCGATATGGACGCTCGTTTGAGGGCTAATGCCCAGGTGGCCATCGACTTCCGAGAGAGCTTGGGCGACGACCTGGTGAAAAAATTTAACGAAAACTGTGCCAAGCTGAATGATGCCCTGGCGGGATTGGAAGAGGTCGATAGCGACAAGCCCTGCTACCACCCGGCCGGAACGATCTCCGTTGAAACCTACCTGAATCTGCGTCTAGTCGAGTTGATAGTACACGAGTGGGACTGCCGCTCCAGACTGGAAGCCGCGCCGGTGCTGTCAGCGGAAGCCCTTCCTTCGATACTGGAGATGTTCCCGGTGTTTGTGGTTGGCCGTTTGTTCGACCCGGGCGTCAATATCGCCTCACCTACCCGCTTCAGGTTCGAGCTGACTGGAGCCGGGGCCGAGAGTTACGACATCGTCGCCGGAGGCGGCAATAAAGCCATCATGGAGCTGGCCAGCGATAAACGGCCCGACGCAATCATCGGCTGTGATACCCAGACATTTGTGCTGCTGGTGTACGGTCGGGTAACCCTTGAAGACCAGATCGCCGGTGGTCACATCTTTGTGTCCAGAGATACCACCGGAGTCACCGCTCAGTTCGGAAAATAGCGGGTTAGACTGCTTCGATAAGAACAGAGCTTCCAGAAGAAACGCTTTTCAACACGGTGGAGTCACCCTTTATCTTTCCGATGACGGTGACTTCACTGGCAGGCCTGATCTCGTCACCCTGACTGGCTGGAGTCGGCCCGAAGAACAGGCAGAACGCGCCGCCCGGAGGCCAGTAGCCCAGGTCTCCAAGCTCCACCACTTCATGCGGGTCTTCCAACTCGCCTTCAACTGGGATTCGGAAATAGATCTCGTCGCCCCAGGTGCTGCCCCGCTCTTCGATTGATAGTGCGTCCCAAACTGCAGAAGCGGTCTTTGAATCATTCAACTCGGCTTCAACCACCACACTACCGGCGGTGATGCGTATATCTCTTGCCATCTAGTCCTTCTAAATGCGGTCTTTTAGTCCAGTTGGGTGGCGAACCGCTCTGGGGCGTATCCCTGAACTGAGAGGGTGGTCTCGCCGGTGGTCATCAGGTCGGCTACTGACTTGCCGATTCCGGGGGCCAACAGGATTCCCTTCTTGCCGGCGCCGGTGGCAAGGTAGACGTTCTCCCAACCAGGAGCTTGTCCCAACACCGGCAGCCAGTCGGGGGTGACCGGACGCAGACAGGCGGTGTGCAGAGCCAATTCAGCGGTTTCCAACTCAGGGAACACCCGCCCAAGTCGTTTCCGAATCAGCTTGGCTACATCTTCTGACAGGTTCAGGTCAAAGCCCTTCCAGTCTTCTGTTGTGCCGCACCAATTTAAACCGGTCAGCTTGGGGTAGATGGCGGCTCCGGCTCCAGAGATGTCATATTCGATGGGAGGCCCGTCCAGCTTCAACCGGAGGATCTCACCCTTGAGTGGGTCTACTGGGATGTAAGTTCCGAGCCAGGACTCGGCCCGGCGCGACCATGGCCCCAGGGCCATCACCACCTGGCCGCAGGATATCTCGCCGTCTTCCAGGATGACGCGGTCAATCTTGCCACCGCTACCTTCCAGACTGCGCACATTGCCTTCGCGGACTGTAGAACCGGCCATGTTGCCTGCGGCAGCAGCAAAAGCGTTGGTCAGCTTGTTGCTGTCGGCGGCGGTGTTGCCGTAGTCGTACATGCCACCCATGATCTCGCGGGAGATCCTCGGTTCAAGCTTGGCCACCTCGTCGGGTTCCAGCCATCTGGCGTTGAACCCTTCTGCAGCGTCGATGCGAGTTGCCGACTCCTTGAGTCCTGCGACCTCTGATTCTTCCAAGGCCAGGTCAATCTTGGCCACGGTACGGTGCTGGTAGTCGATGCCCGTCGACTGTACTAGGCCTTCGTATATCTCACCGTGAAGTTCATAGCACTCCCAGGCAAAGCTGCCCAACGGCCCGGGGATGCCTATGCCGGTGAGGGGGTTCAGGCCACCAGCGGCGTTTCCGGAGGCCTGGTTTCCCAGTCCGGCACGCTCCACGATTGTTGACTTTACCCCTGATTGGGCTAGGTAGTAGGCCACGGCGCAGCCTGCCGCCCCGCCACCGATGATTACTACGTCTGCTGTTTCAGCCATGATATCTCCCTGTTGGTTGATTCTGGATGTACGTGGCGAACGGTCGCCACGGGGTCTAGAATGGATTCAGATTTAGGAGGTTCCCATGCCCATATATGAGTACTACTGCGCTGGTTGCGCCTTGGATTTTGAAGTGATGCGTCCGGTCACCCAGTCCGATGATCCCGCCGATTGCAAGCAATGCGGTAAACCGGCCGAGCGCCAACTGTCCAATTTTGCCTTCAAATCCAACACTTTTACAGCCCCTAAGTTCAAAGCCTCGCTGGAAAAGCCCCTTCGGTCTCGAGACCAAACCCCTGCTGAAGATTCCAAGTAGATTGACGTTTGGTTTGGTCGTTTAGGCGTTCCCGCCTGGGATCTCTCCAGTGTCTTCAGTCGAATTCCCGTTCGAGTTGTTGGCTATGGCTCTGGCTTCCCCGCAGATGATGCAGGGACAGGCAGCACGTAACACCTTATAGGTGTAGATGCCGGTGTAATGGGCGTCGGTCCACAGGAATTGCACCCCGTATTTTCCGGCAGGCATCTGGTCAACTGCTTTAACGTCCTGGGGCACGGTGTCAGGGTCAAGTGTGCGTTTGCCGCTCATCTCGTCCACGCAGTTGGCACACGGACACCTGAGCCGTAGATACCGATGAGGAAACGGACTCCGGTGGGCGTCCTCCCACAGAATCACCACGGCGTCGTCTTCCAGGTTTATGGCGTCGGGCAGGATTATTTGTTCCATTGTCTATCTCTATCGTCCCGTATTTTGATCAAGCGAACCGGATCAAAATACGGGGCAAGTCGGTTATTGGGTCGGGCCCTGGACCTCGTTCAGGCGGGCCGGACGGGGCATCTCGTCTGGGTCTGTAGGTATCTCTATGATGCTGGGCTTGCCGCAGTTAAGGGCTTCGATCATGGCGTTGCCAATGTCCTCTGGGCGATCCACGTAGAACCCGGCACCGCCGAAGATCTCCGCATATTTGTCGTAGCGGGGGTTGGTGACGTCCGCGCCCACGTAACGCTCATCGAAGGCGTACCGTTGGTAGGCTTTCTCCGAACCCCAGATGCCGTTGTTCATGACCACGGTCACCACCGGCAGGTTGTTTTCCACCAATGTGGAGAACTCCTGAGCATTGAACAGGAAACCACCGTCGCCGTTGAAGTTGATCACCGGCCGGTCTGGCGCGGCGAATTTGGCGCCGATGGACGCCGGGAAGCTGAAGCCCAACCCGCCCAGGTCCAGGGAGGTTATCAGGCTGCGAGGCTCGTAATAATTCAACCGGTCCTGGCCGTAGTTGGGGGCCAACCCGGCGTCAAGAGCAATGATGGCATTTCGGGGTATGACCTTCCTCAGTTCCGCGTAGACCTTCTGGGGCTTCATGGGCATGTCAGTGTCCTTGCCCTCATCGTCGAGACGGTTGGTGCGCCTGGCGGCCAGGTCACCGATCTCAGAGACCCACCGCGCGTTGGGCTTGGGTTCGCCCTCTCGGACCTTCTCCAAGAGGCCTTCCATGACGGCCTTGGCATCGCCTTCGATTCCCACGGTGATCGGGTAGTTGCGCCCGATCTCCTGCGGGTCGATCTCGATCTGGACGATCTTGGCGTCGGCCGGTATGAACCGGTTGTCATAGAAAGTGGTCGATTGGCTGAGTCGGGTGCCCACAGCCAAGATTGTGTCGGCCTGGCGCACCGCTTCGATGCCTTCTAGGGAACCCAACCGGCCAAGGTGGCCCAGGTAATTGGGATGGTCGTTGGGTACTGCATCGGCCCGGCCGTAGGACGTGACGATGGCTGCGCCGGTCAGTTCAGCCATACGGCAGACTTCTTCACCGGCGTCGCTCCACTGGACTCCGCCGCCGGCCAGGATGACCGGACGCTGAGCCGCGGAAAGGACCGCTGCTGCCTTGTCGATCAGGTCACGGTCTCCCCTGGACCGGGTCTGGCCGGGGCGATAGGCGTCGGGTGTCATGAGGTCTAGGTCGATCTCCGCGCCGGGGAGCAGGTCGCGGGGGATGTCTATCATCACCGGACCCATCTTTCCGGATGTGGCTACGCGGAAGGCGTGACGCAGGGCCTCGGGCAGTACTTCGATCTTGTTGATGGCAAAAGCAGCTTTGGTGATTGGCTTGAAGAGGGCCACCTGGTCGAACTCCTGAGTGGAGGCCCGGTTTTGATGGTTCCTGGAGGCGGATGGCGCCAGCACGACCACGGGTGAGTGGGCAACAAAGGCCGAGCCGATGCCGTAGGTCAGATTCAATACTCCAGGGCCGTTGGTCACCAAGCAGACGCTGGGTTTGCCGGATATGCGGCTGTAGCCGTCGGCCATCAACGCGGCGCCCTGTTCGTGCCGGGTGCCGATAAATTTGATGTCGTCTCGGTCATAGAGAGGGTCCAAGATATCCAGGAAGGACGAGCCCACGATGCCGAATATGTGGGATACACCCTCCTGTTTCAGCATCTCGATTACAGCAACGCCTGCATTCATCTTTACCAAATCAAATACCTCCTCAGGTACGGTCGCTTCCAAGTTGCCGCCGATACAAAACTTCGATATCGACAGAGGTCTTTACGTCGTTATTGATTCACGCCTGGGCGTCGTTCAGAGTTTACCATAAGCAACGGCAATATCAGCCCAAATTGACTGGCCGTCACCCCTAACCGTAAAATCTGAGAGCGAATCAAATGATCGATCAACCCCTTCCCTTTAGTGGGGAAGGTTAATATCTGGGAGGAATGATGGAATACGAACACGTTTCTGTAGAGAACGAAGACGGTGTGGCGATCATCAGGCTGAACCGCCCCGAGGTTCTGAACGCGATGAACCACGTTTTGAACACAAACCTGCACGACGCGATGGTTGCGGCCAACGCCGATGACGATATTGGCTGTATCGTGCTCACAGGCACCGGAGAGAAGGCATTTTCTGCCGGTGGTGACATCCACGAACAGCGAGAAGACGCAAAGAACCGTACCGAAGAGGAGCGAGACAGCCGTCAGGCAGAGCATGCCCGCTGGATCTATGAGTTGTCGGCCTCCCCGAAACCGGTCGTCGGCATGATGAACGGCCTGGCCTACGGCGGTGGCGCGGTGCTGGCCTCTTGTCTCGATATCCGGATCGGCTGTGAAAACACCAAGTTCCGCTTTCTTGCCGCGGCCTACGGTCGCATCAACTGCACCTGGACATTGCCCAACCAAGTTGGGTGGCCCAAAGCCAAAGAACTGCTGTTCACCGCCCGAGTGGTTGAAGCCGAAGAGGCCTTCCAGATTGGCCTGTTGAACCACCTGGTCCCCGCCAGTGAACTGCGGGCGAAGACCATGGAAGTCGCCAAGTTGATCGCCAGCAACCACCGGAGCTCAGTACAGGCCATCAAGGGACTACTGCTCCAGGACATGACCAAGGGCCTGGAAGACCAGTTCGTCAACGAGAAAAACTACACCACCAACGTGGTCAAAGGCTTTGGCGTAGAAGAAGCCTTCCCAGAATTCCTATCCAGAAAAGGCCGCTAACCCCTCAAGTTATTAGAACAAGTCCCCTCCCACCACTTGTGGGGGAGGGTTAGGGTGGGGGCGACTCTCCCCTACAACCAAACCTCAACACAACAGACACCCACCCAAACCATAAGAGGCCAATTTGATCCCCTGGATACTCCTAGGCACCGCACAAACCTCAAGAAACGGAGAACAACTCCGTCTGTACCAACGCGACACCGAGTTCTCGATCAAGGCAGACAGCCAGGAACTCATGAACAGCCAGGTACACGGGTCGGAAGATGCCCTGGCCAAACTCGCCTGTGAGAAGATCACCAACTATCCCGACGTGCGGGTTCTGGTCGGTGGACTGGGTTTGGGGTACACCCTGAGGGCTGCCCTGAACGAGCTGAAACGAGATGCGGAAGTGGTGGTCGCCGAGATTGTCCCCGAGGTGCTGGAGTGGAACCAGAAGTTCCTCGGCCATCTGGCAGAACATCCCCTGGAAGATGGCCGAGTCAAGGTCCAACTGGAAGATGTCGCCGAAGTGATCAAGGCTGGCAGAAATGACTACAACGCCATCATGCTAGACGTGGACAATGGGCCGCAGGCGATGTTTCAAGAGGGCAACGACTGGATCTACACCAACAACGGGCTGCAGACATCGTTCGACGCTCTGCGACCCAAGGGCGTGCTTTCGATCTGGTCCACAGATCCAGACCCGGCATTCACCAAAAGGCTGATACGGACCGGGTTCAAAGCGGAAGAGGTCAAAGTCCGAGCCCGCAGCGGCCGTAAGGGCGGCGGCCACTACTTCGTCTGGGTTGCCACGCGGCCCTAGCCCCTAGCCGCTGAGCGTCCCCTTGGTGCTGGGAATCGCAGAAGGGGCGCGGGGGTCCGGTTCCAGGGCGTCGCGCAGTGACCTGGCCAGGGCTTTGCAGAGAGCTTCTGCCTTGTGGTGGGGGCTTACTCCGGTCATTATCTGGGCATGCAGGTTGATCTTCCCTTCCAGGGCAAACGACTCAAAGAAGTGCTTCACCAACGCCCCAGGCAAGGTCTCCACCATGATCTCGTCCAGGGTAGTTTCGATCACGGCGTAACCACGGCCGCTACAGTCCAGCGCCACCATGGCTAGCGTTTCGTCAAGCGGAACAATGGCGTTGCCCATGCGGCGGATACCTCTGGCCTCACCCAGAGCCTCGTTGAAGGCTCTTCCCAAGGTGATCGCAACATCCTCCACCAGGTGGTGCCAGCCGACGTGTACGTCGCCCTTGGCTTTCAGGTCTATGTCGATCAACCCGTGACGGGATATCTGACTGACCATATGGTCCAAGAACCCGTTGCCCGTGTCCACGTCGTAGACACCCGTGCCGTCCAGGTTCATGGTTAATTTGATATCTGTCTCGCCGGTCTTGCGCTCGATGGTCGCAGTTCGGCTTGTTGCCTGTTCCTCAGGTGGCATCACTCCCTCCTCACCGATTAGCTGTGTGATCTAAGCACACAGCTCCCTAAATGCTTCCACAACCGCGTCGGTCTCATGGGGCAGGCCGATGCTGGTTCTGATGAAATTCTTTAATCGTCCGCTGTTCCAGTAGCGCAGGAATATCCCAAGACTGCATAGGCCGTCAAAAATCTCCTGGCCACGTCCTTCTGGAACTTCACACAGGATGAAGTTGGCCCGTGACGGCCACGGCGTCAGGTTGGGCACGTCTTGCAGCATCTGTATCATCCGGTCGCGCTCAGCCACGATCTCGGTCACCCTTTCCAGTAGTCCGGGCGTATCTTCCAGAGACGTTGTAAGCGCGACTTCCGCTGCCAAGTTCACGTTGTATGGCGGTTTCATGGCCATCATGGTGGCGGCCAAACTGGGGTCCATAGCGCCGACGCCGATGCGCAGTCCGGCTAGTCCAGCCCACTTGCTGAATGTTCGCAGCACCACCAGGTTCTGGTACTCGTCCAGCAGTGGGATGGCGGTGTCCCCGCAGAACTCGAAGTAGGCCTCGTCCATCACCACCACTAGACCCGTATCCAGCAGGGCGCGGGTCTGAGCCTCTGGCACGATGTTGCCGGTGGGGTTGTTGGGCGAGGTCAAGAAGATGATCTTGCTCTTGGGGGTGATGGCCGCCTTCATGGCTTCCAGGTCGATCTCAAAGTTCTCGTCCCGTTCCACTGCGATGGCTTCACCGCCGCAGATACCGGCCGAGATTGAATACATGCCAAAGGTCGGCGTCGGGATGATGACGTTGTCGCCGATGCCGACGTACATCCGAAGTAGCAGGTCGATCAACTCATCACTGCCGTTACCGGCAACGATCTTTTCCGGTTCAACGTTCAAGTAGCCCGAAAGCACCCGACGCAAGTTCCGCTGGCCGGGGTCGGGGTAGTAGTTGTAGTTCTTGTAGTTGCCCAGCGCCGATGCCACCTTGGGGGACGGCCCGTAAGGGTTCTCATTGCCGTTCAGTCGGATGATCTTGTCAGGAGCGATACCCGCTCGTTCGGCCATGACCTCCATGGGATCGACACCCTCATAGGTGTCCAGGGCCTGAATGTGAGGCAGCATCGATGGCATGTTGTTACTCTGAGTCATGGGTTTAGGCGCTCTTGGCTATCTCGTCGAGTCTGACCTGAATTGCGGTGGCATGACCGGATAAGCCCTCGGCATCGGCGATGTGCACCGCTGCTTTGCCCAGTTTCTGGAACTCCGTGGGGCTGAGGCCAACCACTGGCATGGTCCGCAGGAAGTGGTGCACGCTGAGAGCGGAACCAAACCTGGCAGTGCCTCCCGTGGGCATCACGTGGGAAGGCCCGGCGATGTAGTCGCCCATGACCTCCGGCGAGTATTCACCAAGGAACAGGCCACCGGCGTGCTTGATCTTGTCGACCCAGGACCACGGGTCATCCAACAGCAGGCACAGGTGTTCCGGCGCGATGCGGTTCACCAGGTCCACGGCTTCTTCCAGAGAATCCACCAACACCACTTTCCCCTGTCGGTCGAGGGCGGCTTTTGCAACGTCGCCTCTGGCCTGGGTGGCCAGCATACGGTCAACTTCAGCCTCGGTTTCGTCAATCAGCTCCTGGCTGTTGGTGATCAGGATGGCAGTCGCCAATGGATCGTGCTCCGCCTGGGCTATGAGGTCGGCGGCACAGAAGCTGGCGTTGGCCGTCTTGTCGGCCAGCACGATGGTCTCTGTGGGGCCGAATACACCGTCGATGTCCACTGAACCCTGGACCAATTTTTTGGCGTAGGATACGAAGATATTGCCAGGGCCGCAGATCTTGTCGACTTTGGGAACCGAGGCGGTACCGTAGGCCATTGCGGCGATGGCTGGAACCCCGCCTACCTGATACAAGGTGTCCACTCCGGCAATCTCTGCCGCCACCATCACCGCTGGGTTCAGTGATTGTCCCCGTTGGGGCGGCGTGCAGAGGATGACGTCTCGGACCCCGGCGACCCTGGCCGGTACAGCAGTCATCAATACGGTGGACGGGTAGGCAGCGCTGCCGCCTGGGGCGTAAAGACCAACTCGGTCCAATGGTCGAATCAGTTCGCCAAGGCCCTGAGTGCGGTCAACCCACTGGTCTGGCATGGTTGATTCATGGAAGTCGCGCACGCGTTGTGCGGCCAACTCCAGGGACTCGTACAATTCTTTGCTGACCGAGTCCCTGGCCTGGTCCATCTGCTTTTTGGTCACCCTGAACTCTTCCAAGTCGGAGCCGTCCAGCAGCTTGGCGTAGCGCAACACGGCATCGTCGCCGTCCTTGCGGACGTCGTCCAGCATCTGATGTACTGATTGCAACGGCGTGGTCCCTTTGCCGAAGGCTTCTTCCGTGCGGGCCAGTACCGACTCTGGCAGCGAGTCCAAGTCTAGTGGGTCGATTCGGACCAGAACGTTTTCTGCGTTCTGGACTCCGTTTATCACGTTAAGAGACAACAGATTTCTCCATTCTTAGTTGCGCTAATCAGCCAGATTATTCGGGCAAAAATTCTTTAACTTGGGCTACGGTTGCGGCCAGAGCACGCTCTTGGTAGGCCGATACTTCAGCTTCAGGTATCTTATCGTAAAGCTTTTCCAACGTGTCTGGTATCCCTTCTAGGAAGCCATCCACGCTACGCTGTACATTCTCATCATCACGATACAGGCGGTTCAGTGCATTTTTCAATCGGTCCCAGGTGAACTCCCAGACCATGAAGCGCCCGACCCTGTCCTTCCACTCGGTCAATAGCCCATCCTCGAAGAATGGCATCGCCACGTCTTTGTCAGAGCAGGTCAACAGTTCCCTTGGGTGCCCCTCAGTGGGCAACTGAGGCAGGGTTTGACGGTCCATGTTCAATTGCATGGCCCTATCCCAGATGTTTGCTTCCACTTCGTTGTCGGTTAATCGAGTATCTTCCAGAGATACGTCAAAATTCGGCCGGAATACGCTGGTGATCCAGATCTCGTCGGCGGCCAGATGGCAGATGTACCCCGCCAAGAACGCTTGAGACGCTGGCGACATTTCTCCGTTCAACTCGGGATGCCTCTGAAACATCGTTTCGGTTCCAGTGCCGACCTTTTCCACCGATAGCGGGGCGAAGTGGGTCAGTTCTCTGGGTTGTTTGGTCATGGCCCGGATATCCGGAGCCGTTGAACCCAGGTAAAAGCTGCCCCGATGGTCAAAGACGCAGCTACGTTCCAGTCGCTCTGCAACCTGGTTAGCCAGATGTATGTGCATCGGTAGGTTTGGCATTATTCATAAACCCGCAGTAGTCATGCGGGGTCTCAGCCAGTTAGTTGTTACCCGTCGCGTTCCTGCCGAACAGGGCCTCATAGGCCTCTGAGTGTCCGTCAAATAGATAGCTCAACTGGGACGCTGCTACGTCGACGGCCCCGCAGTCACGCAGGTGATCGACGACCTCCAGCAACTTTCCTTTCTTGGTCAGCAGGCTCACGCTGAACCAATCCTGTTCCTCAACGTTGTAGACCCGGGCAACGGTGGGGCCGCGCAATCCAGCCAGGTCTGGCCGCGCCAGTACGGTGGAACTGACCTCCTCCGGAGTGGACGCCCTCACATTGGCGGTCACTCGGTAGTAGGGTTCTGCCCTCAGGTGTCCTTCCATGAGATCGACGATGGAACGGGCCATTGCCAGGGACTTCTCGGACCCAGCCAGGGTCACTGGGTTGGCGATGAGACACGACTGCGACGAGAGGATAGTCCCACCGTCCAATTGTTTGAGCTGGTTTTCCCTGAGGGTTGTGCCGGTTGCCGTTACATCGGCTATCAGGTCGGCGTAACCGGCGGCGGGAGCGGCTTCCATGGCGCCGCTAGCCGGTACTAAGGTGAAGTAATTGATGCCCCGTTCGTACAGGTATGACCGCAGCAGGCGGGGGTATTTGGTGGCAATGCGTAGCTGCTTGCCTTCTTGTCTGAACTCCAGGGCCAGATCGGCCAGATCCGTCAAAGACGTTACGTCCATCCACGAATTTGGCACGGCTATGACAAAATCGCAGCGACCATATTCCAGATCTTCCATCAAGATGGAAGCCCGACGTTCGTCGCTCCGGTATTCCAGCACTCGGTCCAGGCCGGTCACGCCCAACTCGGCGCTGCCTTCTTCCACTTTGTGAGCGACATCTGACGTGCGCTGGAACAACACTTCCACCCCGGGGATGGCTGGCACCGAGCCGGTATAACGCCGGGAGTTTGGCCGGGAAACGGGCATGCCACAGGCGCGCATGAAGGCCATGGTAGAGTCGTACAACTCACCATCACTGGGCAGCGCTATCCGCAGTACCCCGTTGCCGTTCTTATTTTTCTCTTGATCCGTCAATCTTTGACCTAGCTGGCTCCAATCGAAATGAGTGCGTCCAGGTTATAAGCAAATCCCAAGGCAGGTACGGCTTCGCTGCCGCCCAGAGCTCGGGAGAGAGTGTCGTAGCGTCCGCCGCCGCCCAGGGTGCCAGCCCATTTGGGGTGGCTGACCTCAAATATAACGCCGTTGTAATAGGCCAGGCCGTGGACCAACCCAAAGTCCAGGATTATTTGGCCCTTGGCGTCGGAGTCGCCGACCATCAGGTCTATCACCTTGGCGAACCTGTCTAAGGCGTCCTGGTTGGCACCGGCTGAAGCCAGGGTCTTCTTGACCGCTTCCAGCGCCTGTTCCGGTGAGCCTTTGATCGATGCCAGGTCGCTGGCCAGTTCAAGACCCTGGCGTAGTTTATCTTCGGTGTCGTTCCCCTGGATTTTCTGTAGCAGACGCTCTACCACATCTTCTGGAGTGCGCTGGCCCAGTTGGTCGGCCGAGTTCCATTGGAGCAGACCCAGGAGCACTGAACGTGCCTGAGTGTCGTTCAAACCGTGGATCGCTTGTCGGAGCGCCGCGTCCTCCGGGTCACTGGAACCGTTGGTCCCGCCGACCAAGTGGATGAGCCGTCCCTCTTCCAGGAAATTCGGCACCACAGAACGGCCTTCACTGAGTTTGGGCATGCTCTGGATGATGAACGACCGCGCCCTGTCCGAAATCCCCACCGGATCCAGCAGGCTGTTCAGGATGTCCA
>PCAH01000176.1 GCA_002730485.1 Dehalococcoidia bacterium
CTAAAGGCGGCGAATCACTCCTGAAAGGCCGCCCTGCGCCCGATTTCACCCTGCCGATGCCAGAGGGCGAATTCCTATCACTACAGGAATTACGAGGCCAGAAGGTGCTGTTGGTCTTCCTGAGACACTTCGCTTGAGTGCCCTGAAGGGACCATCTGTCGCAGTTGCGGCAGCAATACAGTGAGATCAAAGCCAAGGGCGCCGAGGTGGTGGCGATCTCCTTTGAGCCCAGAGACCGGCTTTTCCAGCTTACCCGTCAGCTCCAGTTGCCATTCCCGGTTCTGTCAGACCCGGAGCGGGACGTCTATTTCGCCTATAGCCTGTCCCGAGGGAGTCTGCTGAGAATATTCTCTCCCAGGACCATCTGGACCTACCTGAAGCACTTTGCCAGGCTGCGTAGATACGAGCATGCAGCCAGTGATTGGAGGCAGCTAGGCGGGGATTTCATCCTGGACTCAGAGGGGTCGGTGTTATACGAGTTCCGTGGCCAAACACCATCAGATCGGCCGACTGTGGCTAGTTTGATCGCCGCCTTGGGTGGTTGATATTCCATATCACACCCGTTCATGGTGAGCCCGTCGAATCATCTTTTTCAGCGTAGGACATAACCAACCGAGGTTTGACTCATGCGCATCCTTCGACGGAGCTCAGGACGAGCGGGGATGCGGAGCAACAAACATCACTCCTCATTCCGTCTTTCCTGCGTAGGCAGGAATCCAGAAATATTGCTCGTTGTGGATGTCGCTGCTGCGAGTTACGTGGATTCCAGCTTACGCTGGAATGACGACAAAAAGGTGTGTCTTGGGAGGATTCGGAGGTTGAAGACCGGAATCAGTGGTCGCTGCCGTCTTCGCTGAACTGGTTTTCGTCACTGAGGACGCCGGTCTCGCGACCCTGGAAGATGTGCACCACGAAATTTCCGCGGTTGATGCCCACCGAATCGACGATGTCCTCGTCCACGGTGTCGATGATCTGCTGGACGGTCTCCTGGGTCAGACTCTCATCAACGGAGACCGCGACGTGGACCATCTCCGCTGCGAAGTGGATGTCCACTCGACCAACCTGGCGTTCCTGCTCCATGACCAAGTACGCCTCTGAATATGGTGTGCGCACCTCGCGCTCAAACTTCAAATCCGCCAAGAATCACCCTCCCAAATTACCCCGCCGCAACTACGGCCTGGTCTGTCCTTTGCCAACAATCACCCATTTATAAGAAGTCAGCTCCTTCAGCCCCATGGGGCCGCGAGCATGAAACTTCTGGGTGCTGATGCCGACTTCGGCTCCCAGGCCAAATTGGCCGCCGTCGGTGAATTGGGTGCTGGCGTTAACGTAAACCACCGCCGCATCAACCTCATCAAGGAACCTGGTGGCGGCTGCGTCGTCTTCGGTGATGATTGCCTCGGAGTGGCCCGAGCCGTAGGTCTCGATGTGCCCCAGCGCGTCTTCAAGCGAGTCCACCACCTTTACGGCAGCGGTCAGGGAGAGGAACTCCCGACCCCAGTCATCCTCGTTGGCTGGCAAAGCTGAGCCTGGGGCGTCCGGCCCCAATATGCTGAGGGCCCTGCTGTCACAGTGCAATTCGACTCCTGACCTGGCCAGCTCTTTGGCCATCAGCGGCAATCCCGCGGCCGCAACCTCAGAGTGCACTAACACGGTGTCTAAGGCGTTGCAGATGGATGGACGCCGGACCTTGGCGTTGTGGACGATCTCCACCGCCATCTCCAGATCAGCGGCCTTGTCCACGTAGGTGTGACAAACGCCGATGCCTCCGGTCACCGCAGGCATGGTGGCGTTCTCAGCCACGAATCTGACCAGGCTGGCACCTCCGCGCGGCACCAGCAGATCGATGTATTCATCCATCTTGAGCATGGCGTCCACCAGACCACGGTCTGGGTTGTCGACGAACTGGACCGCATCCTCGGTGACACCGGCATCCGACAGGGCCTTTCTCAGCAGGGCCACCAATGCGGTGTTGGAGCGAATGGTCTCCTTGCCGCCACGCAGGATGCAGGCGTTGCCCGACTTGAGACACAGGCCAAAGATGTCCACCGTGACGTTGGGTCTGGCTTCGTAGATGCTCCCGACCACGCCCAGTGGTACGCGTCTACGACTGGTTTGCAGGCCATTGGGCAGGGAGCTTGTCTCGATGACTTCTCCGATGGGATCGGGGAGTTCTCCCACCTTCTGAATCTCATCAGCGGTGCCCTTGAGACGGTCGCTGGTCAGCAAGAGCCGGTCCAAAAGTGATTCGTCCAGGCCGTCGGCCTTGGCATCTTGGTAATCCTCTTTGTTTGCCGAGAGAACAGCTTCCTGCTCCGTCCGAAGGAGCTCGGCCAGATTCAACAGCACCTGGTTCTTATCCTCGGTGGACAACCTGGCCAGCTTGCGTGAAGCCTGTTGGGCAAGTTTGCCCAGCGCTTTTATGTCTTCTACAGTCTTGGTAGTCATGATCAATGCCTTACAAGAGGACCAGGTTATTCCGGTGCACCACTTCCTGGCCGTAGTGGTAGCCCAGGGTCTCTTCAATCAATTCTGAGTTCATCCCTTGGATCTTGCCGATGTCCCGGGCCGCGTAGTTAGCGATGCCGCAGGCTATCTTGACGCCGTTCGCGTCCACCACATAGATGGACTCACCGCGGCCAAAATCACCCTCGACGTCCTGGATTCCGGCAGGAAGCAGACTCCGGTGGTCCTTGACCAGCGCCCCGGCCGCTCCGGAGTCAACTACTATCTGTCCTCTCTGGGATATGCCGCTCAACATCCACCGTTTGCGGGCTTCCATCTTGCCGTTGGCAGGCTTAAAAAACGTGCCCACAGATTCGCCTCTGGCCGCGCGAAGAACAACATTGTCCGCGCGCGCATGGCACATCACCATCGGGATGCCGGACGTGGTAACCAGCTTGGCGGCCTCCAGTTTCGTGGCCATGCCGCCCCTGGCCCAAGGGTGTAGGTCCTCTCCGGCCAAACTTTCGATGCTGGCGTCCACTTGTTCGACTTCCGTGATCAGCGTGGCATCTGGATTGGTGCGTGGGTCAGCAGAATAAAGGCCTTCGGTGTCGGTCAGAATCAACAGCAGGTCGGCGTCCACCAGATTGGCCACCAGAGCCGATAGCCGGTCATTGTCGCCAAAGACCTCGCCAATCTCATCGACAGCCACCACGTCGTTCTCGTTTACCACTGGAACAACCCGCAGTTCCAACAGCCGTTGCAGGGTGTTGCCCACGTTCAGATACGACTGGCGGTTGGATAGGTCGGGGATAGTGAGCAGGGTTTGGGCTGTTTGAGCGCCGTGGGTGGCGAACATCTCCTGATAGGTGTGCATCAGGCGGGTCTGCCCCACTGCAGCGAAGACCTGGCGGGAGGAGATATCTGTCCCCACCTCTCCGATGCTGGCACCCAGAGCTGACCGCCCCGCCGCGATGGCGCCCGATGTCACCAACAACACTTCTCCGTAGGCGTCACGCACCTGACAAAGTTGGCGGACCAGATCGGACATCATCTCCGAGTCCAAACCGGCCTCGCTAGTTAGGGCGCTGGTACCGGCTTTGACCACGATCCGGCGATAACGGAGGTTGCTGGAACTCAGGCCCGAGTCTGCGGAACCGGACTTGATGGACGGTTGATTGTCTTGACTTGCTCTGGCCATCTTCTTGGTGGTTTAGGCTCAAATTTGGGCGAAAATAAGGTCGGTACGGACCGCCTGGAACGAGAGATATTATAGCACGCACGCTTGTAATCACCGAGTGTTGCCCTCAGTCAATTTGAACTTGTAACAGTCGCGTTCAGGTTCTAGAATGGTTGAAAAGGGGCTGGCTTTGTTACCAGCCCCTTTTCCGGCGTGTGTTTTATATTTTGATTGGTTCAACCCCATAGATATCGGAGTCCTCAAGCAACAATGACCCTCAAGGGAGTACTGGAACTACTGGACCGCCATCCCGAGCACCGCTCCAACGTAGACATCTCGGGACAGGCAGGCGGCAAACCCAGCGGAGATACCTCAGCCACTGTGCGTCAGGGAGCGCGTTCTGCCTTCCTGGCCTCTTTGTGGTGCCGTCAAAATAGCCCACTTCTGGTGGTAACACCCCGCCCCGATGACGCTCGACGCCTCCACGACCAGCTGCTCACCTACCTGGGAGAGGACCAGCCCATTCACCTGCTCCCGGAGCCCGAGGTACTGCCCTTTGAGCGCCTGGCAGTGGACTCCAACACCAGTAACCAACGTCTGACCGCTCTAGCAGCCCTGGCCAACGCTGGGAATTTTGCCGCCGGTGAGCTAGAGACCCAGCCTTTGATTGTCTGCTCCGTTGGCTCTGCCTTGCTGTATACCCTGCCGCCGGAGCTGATGGCCGGAGTATTTCCCGCCACCGGAGAGCTGAGCTTGTGGAAGAAGGGAGACCGGGTCCGCATCAACTCCCTTCTCGGTCAATGGTTGGACCTGGGTTACCGCAACGAACCGGTGGTCGAGGCTCCAGGCAGCTTCAGTCACCGAGGCGGAATCTTGGACATCTACCCCACCGGCTCGGAATGGCCTCTGCGCATAGAACTGTGGGACGACGAAATCGACACCATCCGCTACTTTGACCCGGTATCGCAGCGCTCAATACGACCGGCCGACGAAGTGCGTCTCGCTCCGGCCAGGGAACAACTCCCCGGTCTGACCAACCAAGAAATGATCGCCAGCAGGACCGAAGCTCTGGATTACACCAGATGCGGCGAAGAAGTCCGAGACCGGATGGCCGAAGAACTGGAGCAATTGGGTTCAGCCCCAAATCCGGAGACTCTGTCCTTCTACAATGGACTGGTCAACCAGGCCCACCTAATGGAGTACATCGGCGCCAACGGACTGGTGGTGCTGGAACGCTCGGGGCGGGTTGAAGCAGAAGCCCTGGAACTTGAAGAACGCTTTGAGCGCATGCGCGAAGCCCGCGAAGAACGGGGCGAATTGCCAGTCAATTTCCCATCTCCCCACATGGACTGGGAGGAGTTCTCCAACCGGCTGAGTGGCGTGCCCCAGATGCAGCTGCAAACCTGGGTGGGCGACGACGAAGACAAGATATTCAAGACATCCACCCAGTACTACGGCAAGCTGGATGACCTGGTCGCAGATGCACACCGGTATCAGGCGACCAACGTTGCCGTGGTGGCTATCACTCAGCACCAAGGTCGAGTCGCGGAAATACTCGAACAAGCTGGCGTCGGCGTGACCCAGGCTGAGTCCCTTGATGAGTCGCCGTCGCCGGGTCAGGTTTTCTTGATTCCAGGCTCCCTCCGTGATGGCTGGACCATTGATCTGCCCGGTGATTCCAAGGGGCCAACCTCACTGGTATTACTGACCGACTCCGAGTTATTCGGCACGGTCAAAGAGCAGCGGTACACCCGCCGCCGCAAAGCGGAACACGGCCCAGAAGTCGTCCTGGCCGACCTGGTACCAGGTGCCCACGTGGTGCATATCGACCACGGTGTGGCCCGTTTCGCCGGCACCACGAGACTGGGCGACGAAGAGGACGAAAAAGAATACCTCATCCTGGAATACGCCGAGAACGACAAGCTATACGTACCCACCGATCACCTGGACCGGGTTACCGCGTTTGTTGGCGCCCAGGACCAACCACCCTCGCTAACCAGGTTGAGCACCGCCGAGTGGGCCAGGGTCAAGAGCCGCGTGAAGGGCGCCACCAGGGAGATGGCCGAGGAACTGCTGCGCATCAACGCCGCCCGCGCCCTGGCTGTGGGCCACGAGCACGGCAGCGATACCGTCTGGCAACGCGAACTTGAAGATTCGTTCCCATTTGTGGAAACCCCGGACCAGGCCAGCGCCATCGTCGACGTCAAGAACGACATGGAGACCACCCGCCCAATGGACCGCCTAATCTGCGGCGACGTCGGCTACGGCAAGACTGAGATCGCCCTCCGCGCCGCTTTTAAGTCGGTGAACGACGGCATGCAGGTTGCCATGTTGGTCCCCACCACCGTCCTGGCCCAGCAGCACTACGCCACCTTCAGCGAACGTCTCAGTCCCTTCCCAGTCAAGGTGGAAGTCCTGAGCCGGTTCCGCACTCCCAAGGAACAACAAGCGGTCATCGAAGGCCTGCAAGACGGCAGCGTCGATATCGTGATCGGTACCCACCGGCTGCTGCAGAAAGACGTGAAGTTCAAAGAACTTGGCCTGGCGGTGGTTGATGAGGAGCAGCGCTTCGGAGTTAGTCACAAGGAGCGACTAAAGCAGCTGCGTCAACAGGTGGATGTGCTCACTCTGAGCGCCACACCCATACCCAGAACCCTCAACATGGCCCTAGCCGGAATCCGTGACCTGAGCACCATGGACTCACCGCCGGAAGCCAGACTTCCCGTGAAGACCTTCGTGTCTGAATATTCCGAAGATGTGATCAAAGAGGCCATCCTCCGGGAGATGGAACGGGGTGGGCAAGTGTTCTATCTGCACAACCGAGTCCGTACCATCCACCAGGCGGCCGCCGAGATCAAGAAGATCGTCCCCCAGGCCAAGATAATGGTCGGCCACGGGCAGATGGGCGAGTCAGAACTTGAAGATGTGATGATGAACTTCGGCAACGGCGATGCCGATGTCCTGGTCTGCACCACCATCATCGAGTCTGGCTTGGATATGCCGAACGTAAACACCCTGATACTTGAGAGGGCAGACCGGTTCGGCCTAGCCCAGCTCTACCAGCTACGGGGCCGCGTCGGCCGGAGCGAACACCGCGCCTACGCCTACCTGCTGGCGCCAAGAGGACGCCGCATCACCGAAGGAGCAGAGCACCGCCTGCAAGCCATCTTGGAGGCATCGGAGCTTGGCGCTGGTTTCAGGATTGCCATGCGGGACTTGGAGATCAGGGGCGCCGGAAACATCCTGGGCGCGTCCCAGAGCGGCCACATACAGGAAGTTGGACTGGATTTGTACACCCAACTCCTGAACGAAGCCGTGCGCGAATTGGATGACGAAGCTGGAAACGCCGACCCTGATGCCCCGCCTGCGGAGATGCCCAGGATCGAACTCCCGATGAACGCGCGTATTCCGGAGGACTACGTAGACCATCTGCCCACCAGGCTCGCGGTATACCAACGCCTGGCCAAGATGGATGACGCAGAGTACATCCCGGAGATCCGTGACGAACTTAGAGACCGTTTTGGCCCCCTCCCTGAAGAGGTCGAGAACCTACTGACTCTGGCGGCCCTCCGGGCGTTGGCCGCAGATGTGGGTGTGGAGTCTATCGTCCAAGGCAACGATGCCATCGTGCTGGCCCTCAAGACACCGGTTGGCGGAGCGCGAATCCCCCTCCAGAAGGCGTTGGGGCCATCGGTGCAAGTCGGCAACACCCAGATGCAAATGCCGCTGCGTCGGCTAGGCGATGAATGGCTGTCCCGCCTCACCAGAGTCTTGGAAAGGTTCTTTGCCTTCCAGGAAAATCTACGGCAGATGGCCGCTTCGGTCTCGGCAGACTAAGTCGGTCAGGAAACCGCACGCGGCGTCAGGACGCATTGATTACTAAGCTACCAACCCGAACCCACAGCGGTGCTGCCACATCTAAGTTGTAACAACTGGTACGCGACTGTGCCAGGTTGCCGGCCCGACGATGGTTAGCAACGGAGGATACTTTGAGTCGCTTTTCATTATTCAACCGGCCCTCGAACTTGGATGCTGGAAGACCAACCGGCAAATGGCGGTTTTTGATGCCGCTGATTCTGGTCTTGGCCGTGGCTGCCATTGCCTGCAGCAGCGATAGCGCCGCCAACAGCAGCACGTCGATAATCGGGGATGAATCTGCCAACGCTGGGTACGAGGCACCAAACTTTTTCTTCACCATGTTCCAGGGCGCAGAGGCGGTCGGAGGAGGGAAGATGGACCTTCACAGTCTAGTGGGACCAAAACCCATCGTGCTCAATTTCTGGGCCGGACTGTGCCCGCCCTGCCGGGCTGAGATGCCCGACCTTCAGGAGTTCGACGAGGAATACAAGGACCGGGCCTTGCTACTGGGAATAGACGTGGGTCAGTTCTTCGGGCTTGGCAGCCAGGACGACGCAAAAGACCTGCTGAAGGAACTGGGAGTCACCTACCCGGCTGGGTTCACCAATGACGCGGACGTCATCAAGGATTACAGAGTATTGGGTATGCCTACGACCATATTCATAGACACTGATGGCGCCATCTCTAACCAGTGGACCGGTGCGCTTAACAAAAGCGTCTCAGTTAGAGAGACCAAGAAAATGCTGTCTCAGTAGCTCACCAAGATATTTCAGGTAAATAAAAAGTCCGCCGATAACGTGTTGGAGGGCTTTTTATTTACCTGTAGATTTACCGTCCAATTACGGCTATGTTGGGGTATAATACCCGAAGCCCTGTCCAGAGCCCAATTCCGACTGGGAAGAGGGAGCTCAGCGGGGAGAGTCGGGGTGTAGCGCAGGGGTAGCGCGCGTCGTTCGGGACGACGAGGTCGAAGGTTCAAATCCTTTCACCCCGACCATTTTTATGCTTAATTCGTAAAACTTTTGGCTTTATCCGCTGATGTTGTGGCTTAAACACTCAGCATCGGTTCCTATTTCTAGACCATAGCAAAAACCCCCTGCCAGTTTGGCAGGGGGTTTTTGCTGCCTAATTTCATGGTGAACTGCCTCGGGGTCGAACCAGGGACCTACTGATTAAGAGTTATTCGGCTCTAATGTTTATGACTGTCGCACTATGTTGCCTGGTGTCGTCTGTTAAGTGATTTGAAGCTAACAACACAATACGACATGAAACAACACTCAACACATGTGACCAATTTGTGACCATTTAAGACAGAAGGCCTCTAGTTTTCGGAGGCCTTTTTCTATTTGGAGGGAACCCAAAAACCAAAAACCAAACTCGATAAATTTGCCTGGATCTGGTGTGCATTGTCTGATATATCCCATTGGTACTTACTGTTCAATCATGGTGACCCATTAGAGGTGGCTTAATATGCCGCGTAGAAAGTATTTGCCGTTCGAAGAAGCGCGTTCCTATGTTAAGACATTAGAAATAAAGAACTATGTGGATTGGTTTGCTTATTGCAAGTCAGGCCTTAAACCCGACAACATCCCGACGCATCCAAGGCATTACTACGAAGGTCGGGGTTGGGTGGGTATTCGGGATTGGCTTGGCCCTAAGTATCGGCCGTTGGAGGAGGCGCGAACCTTTGTGCAATCTTTGGGCCTAACTGATGGAAATGAATGGGGAAAATATAGCCGTTCCGGTACAAGACCTAGTGATATACCGCTTAACCCTGATTGGAAATATAAAGACCTGGGCTGTGCCGGTATACGGGATTGGCGTGTGGAATACTTTGTGTCAGTTCGATCATTGATGTCGATGCGATGATCAATCTGAGGTCGGCTTAGGAACCCCGGTAGGCATTGATTCAGGGGGGTCCAAAGAACCTACTCCGCTATCAAACGAAGTTGAAATATCAGTATCTTCTACTGAAAATACTCCCTGCTCTTTCACTGTAAGTGCGAACACCAACTTCAACTCGCTTTGCCACGGAACCGGAAGCGGAGCCGGAATCCGATACATTCCCAATAAGCTGGGGGTATGCAGGTCGTACCACCACTTGGACTGAGATGGACCTAAATGGCACAGGTCAGAACACCGTCACCGTAGAACCTGGTAGCACAGTGACTGGATCTTTCTCCATGAGCCACACCGCTAGTAGTGGTTATTGCCCGCTCTGCTTGGTTCAATATTACGTCAGAATGAATGATGTATTCACTCACTGTTTGACGGACTGGGCGTCGGGGGCAGGGAGGAACAAGATTTCTCGTTTACGGCTCCAACAACTCCCGGTACTTACTACATTCAACCGAAAGGGACTATGCATTACTCTTGCCAAGCCAGTACTAGTGCTAGTACCGAATATGGACCTTCTACTCTAGGAATAGTAGTCGTCGCAGCGCCGTAGGCGTTCTAAACGATAATACGCGCAAAATGTCAGACAATTCGCTTGGATCGTAACGACAAACCAATCCCATAAGGAAGAGGAGCCCACTCACATAAGTGGGCTCCTCTTCTTTATCGTTGTCGGGCCCCTGTACTATTATGATGAAAGGAACCAACCGGTATTGGTGCTAATGAATTTCTTGTACCTATGTATTCAACAGTAC
>PCAH01000177.1 GCA_002730485.1 Dehalococcoidia bacterium
CATCATGCTGGCGGTCTTCGGCGCAGTGGTCGCTGCATTGATACCAATTCTGATGGCCATCGTCGCCGTACTAACTGCGGTGGGTATCATCGCGGTCATCACCATGGCCAGGGAACTGAACGAGTTCACAGTCATCGTGACCACCATGGTCGGCCTGGCCGTGGGAATCGATTACACCCTGTTCATAGTCCAGCGGTTCCGTGATGAACGTGACCGGGGCCTGGAACGCTACGACGCCATAGTCATGGCCGGTTCCACCGCCAGCCGCACGGTGCTCTTTTCCGGATTCGCGGTGGCCATCGCCCTGGCAGGCATGCTAATCATGCCCGACGTACTGTTCAAGAGCTTTGGCATCGGCACCATGGTAGTGGTGGTAACAGCCGTTGCTGCCGCCCTTACCCTGCTGCCGGCCTTGTTGGGACTGATGGGAGATCGGGTCAACTGGCTGACCATTCCAATCATCGGTCGCCGCAGGTCCGCTGAGACCAGCGGAGGGTTCTGGGAGCCATAATCAGTGTTGTCCGGGCCCATCCGGCGATCAGCGTCATAGTCACAGCAGCCATTCTGATTGGCCCTACCTCACCCGTATTGACCATGAACCTTGGCTCGGGCGGCGTCAGCATGCTGCCAGAGGACACCAACGAACGGCACGCTTTCGACACTCTGATAGACCGTTTCTCAGACGGCATCATCACAGCAGATGTCGTGGTACTGGCCCCAGATGTCAGTACACCTGAAGTACAGAACGCGATTGAAACCTTGATGGTTTCCATAGAATCGGACGACTTCTTCGGCACCGCCGAGGCCGTGCCTGCGCCTTCCGGCGACATGGTTGATGTGCGGTTAGCAATTGCCGGTGATATATCCAGCCAGGAATCCATCGACAGCGTGAACCGATTGCGCGACATCTATGTCCCGGATGCGTTCGATGGTGTCAACGCCGAGGTCCTTGTCGGCGGCGATACAGCTAGTGTTATGGACTCTGTAGACATCGTCAAACAATACGTTCCGCTGATAATGGCGGCGGTGCTGGCGGCCAGCTTCATCCTGCTGCTGATCGCCTTCCGCTCCATAATAGTGCCAATCAAAGCGGTGGTCATGAACTTGCTGTCGGTCGGTGCCGCCTACGGTACGGTGGTACTGGTGTTTCAGAAGGGTGTCGGCAGTACACTCTTCGGGTTCCAAAAGGTGCCGGTAATCGAGTCCTGGATACCCCTGTTCCTGTTTGCCATCTTGTTCGGACTGTCCATGGACTACCACGTGTTCCTGCTCAGCCGCATCAAGGAACGGTACGACCAGACCGGAGACAACTCGGGTTCGGTGATGTACGGCCTGAAGTCCACGGCTTCTATCATCACTGGCGCGGCCCTGATCATGGTGGCAGTCTTCGGTGGGTTCGCCCTTGGTCCCTTGTCCATGTTCCAGCAAATGGGATTTGGTCTGGCCGTGGCCGTCATCTTGGACGCTACCATCGTACGGATGGTCCTCGTGCCCGCCAGCATGGAACTGCTTGGCGACAAGAACTGGTACTTCCCCAAGTGGTTGGAATGGCTGCCAAACATTAGCATTGAGGGTGAAGTCCAAGCCGAGCCTGCAATGGCAGGAGATGACGATTAGTCTGGCTAGATTCTATTAACGGCTTTTCTTGAAGAAAACGAAATCCCCCTCGGTCCCCCTTTAATAAAGGGGGATTTAGGGGGATTTAGGGGGATTTTTGTTGATTCGCTGAAACCGGTTTTCGCCGCGGAGGCCTACTCCAGAGCGTCGGCCAGCACTTCCACCAGGTGACGGGCTTTGCGGCCGGTGCCGTCGGCCACCTGCTGACGGCAGGAGACGCCCATGACGGCGACTTCCCAGTCCTCGTCCTTGGCTCTGATGGCTGGGAACAACGATTCCTCCCCGATCTTCATGGACAGGTCGTAATGCTCTTTTTCGTAGCCAAATGAACCGGCCATGCCGCAACACCCGGCGTTGACCAACTCAACCTGGTAGCCCGAGGCCAACCGCAGCGCCGCCATGGATGTCGCCGTGCCCATGTCTGCCTTCTGGTGGCAGTGGGCCTGGAAGAGCACCTTCTTCTCCAGCTTGCCAAGGTTCAAGGTCAGCTTGCCCTCTTCTTGCAACTGCACCAGGAACTCGTCGATCATGAACGAGTTGGCAGCCACTTTCTTGGCCCTCTCATCCCGTACCAGCTCAGGGTATTCGTCCCTGAACGTGAGCAGGCAGCTTGGCTCACAGCCAATGACCGGAATGCCCTGTTCGGCATAGGCGTAAAGCTGGTCGACGTTGGCGACGGCATTGGACTTGGCATCGTCCAAAAGCCCCTTGGAGATCATGGGCCGGCCACAGCATTGGGTGTCGGAAAGAACCACGTTAAGGCCAGCGGCTTCCAACAGCGCAACAGCGGCTTGGCCGATCTCCGGGTAGTTGTAGTTCATGTAGGTGTCGTTCAGCAGCACCACGGTGTTGGTTGCCTGGGCGTTGGAAGCGCTGCGCGCCTTGAACCACTTGGCAAAGGTGTTCCGCACAAATTTGGGCGGGTTCCGCTTGGGGTGAATGCCCAAGAGCATCTGCGACATCATCTTGCCGATGGGGTTACTGGCCATCAGGTTGGAGAAGGGAGCCGTCCGGCTGCCCCAGGCGTTGAGTTTGGCGGTGTGACCGAATACCTTATTGCGCAGGGGGGTGCCGTTGGCCTTGTGGTACTGGTCCAGGTACTCGTACTTGATCTTGGCCATATCCACGCCCGATTCACACTCGGCCTTGCAGCCTTTGCACTCGAGGCACAAATCCATGGCTTCCCAGAGTCGCTTGCTGGTCATGGTGCCCTCAGGCAGTTTGCCCGACATGGCAGCCCGTAACAGGTTGGCGCGACCTCGGGTTGAGTGCTCCTCGTCGCGGGTGGCGATGTAGGACGGGCACATGTGGCCTTCTATCTTGCGGCAGGCGCCCATGCCGTTGCACATCTCGATTGCGCCGGCGAAGTCGGTGTCGATGGAAAAATCCAGCTTGGTGGGTAGTGACTGGGCCCGGTAATCAGGGCCGTAGCGCAGGTTTTGGTCCATGGGCGGTGTGTCGATGATCTTGTTGGGATTCATCAGCATATTCGGGTCGAAAGTCGCCTTCAGTTCCTGAAATAGTTTGTAGATGTCGGGGCCGAACATCTTCTCGTTCCAGACGCCCCGGACGATACCGTCACCGTGCTCTCCGCTGAGGGTACCGCCAAAGTCCTTCACCAGGTCACTAATCTCATCGGCGATGGACACCATCTTGGCCACGCCTTCCTCATTCTTGAGGCTGACCACCGGCCTGATGTGGAGGCAGCCAACGCTGGCATGGCCGTAGTAGGCGGCCTCGGTCTCGTGGTTGCGGACAATCTCATCGAACCGTCGGACAAAGTCGCCCATGTTACCGGGGTCGACTGCAGTGTCTTCCACAAAGGGCAGGGGCTTGGCATCCCCGTGCATGCTCATCAGCAGACCCAGACCCTGCTTGCGCACGGCCCAAACACTAGCCTGGCCAGCGCGGTCCAACATGTTCACTGTGGCATAGCCGTGGCCCAGACGAGCCATATCATCTTTGAGTTTGGTGGTCTTGTCGGTTAATTCGGCGTCTGTTTCGCCATAGAATTCCACCACCAGGATGGCACCGGGCGCTCCCTCTATGAAAGCCATGTTATTGCCCAGGCCGGTTGACGCCCGAGAGCGTTCCAACACGTTCCGGTCCATGATCTCGATGGATGATGGGTTATGCTCCAGAATGTGCTGTACGGCCTCACTGGCCCCGAAGATGTCTTCGAAGTGAACCACGGCCAGGGCTGTCATGATGGGCCTTGGCACCAGGTTTATCTTGACCTCGGTTACGACGCACAGGGTTCCTTCAGAGCCGACGACCATCTTTGACATGTTGAACGCCGAGTCGGTGACGAATTCATCCAGGTTATAACCACTCACCCGACGCATGATGTTCGGGTAGCGGGCTTCTATCTCCGCCGCATTTTCCTGGGCAAGTCGGCGTACGCCCCGGTAGATGTCCGACTCCAAGCCAACACCGTTCAACTTGGCTTCAAGTTCCCTGGCGTCCAGCGGCTGGAAGTGGGTCTGGGTGCCATCGGATAGGATCACGTCCAGTTCTTTGATGTGGTCCAGGGTTTTGCCGTAGATGACCGAGTGGGCGCCGCAGGTGTTATTGCCAACGCCACCGCCAACACAGGCGCGGCTGGACGTGGTGGGGTCAGGGGCGTACATCAGGCCGTAGGGAATCAACTGGCGGTTCAAGTCGTCCAGCACGATTCCCGGCTGAACCCTGGCCCACATCTCTTCTTTGTTTACTTCAATGATCTGGTTTAGGTACTTACTGAAGTCGGTGACAATGGCATGGTTCACAGTCTGTCCGGCCAGGCTGGTGCCGCCAGCCCGCGGCAGCACCGGCACGCCGGTCTCATTGGCGACGTCGATCACAGCCAGTACATCATCCACGTTGCGGGGGATGACCACGCCCACCGGTTCCATCTGGTAGATGCTAGCGTCGGTACTGTAGAGGACTCTGGTGAACGGGTCGAACTTGACCTCGCCCGAGACCCGTCTTTGCAGCATCCCCTCGATATCGCCCCGTTCCGATGCGTGGACCCTTCTCGCTGCCGTGGTGGCCATGTGGTAACTCCGTGGCGCCGATCGTATTGATCGGTGCTCTCTGGTTTCAGCTAGTAGCGCTCAGCTTAGCTGAATCGGGAAAGGGCTTCAACCTGAATCCCTGGTCAGCGTTGGATTTGTGGCGTTTACCCGGGGCATGTAAACTTATGTCCGGCATTTATTTCCCGAGGAGTTTCACTTGAAAGTCGGTTATTCGTTATCAAACAATCAGGGCATGGAGGATGTGCAGGGCGTCATCGACCTGGCCGTCCGTGCTGAGCAACTGGGATTCGACTCGGTCTGGGCCAGCGAGCACGTCTTCAATGCCAGTTACGTCTATGACCGCATCGGCAACAAACCCTACTATGAGCCGCTGACAGTGCTGACCTACGTGGCCGCCATGACCACCACCATCGGACTGGGCACCAGCGTGCTGGTGCTCCCGTACCACAACCCCATCCGCCTGGCCAAGGTCGCCTCCACCCTGGATGTGTTGTCCGGTGGTCGGGTGATGCTGGGCGTGGGCGTTGGCGTCATCGAAGAAGAACTCGAGGCCATGGGCAGCCCCTACGCCGAGCGGGGCCCCATCAGCGATGAGATGCTCGATGTCATGGTTGAGCTGTGGACCAAAGAAGACCCAGCGTATGACGGCAAATATTACCAATTCTCCGGCATGAAGTTCACACCCAGGCCGGTGCAAAAACCCTATATCCCGATAATCATCGGCGGCACCAGTAGAGCCGCCATCCGCCGAGCTGCCCGCGTTGGAACAGTCTGGCATCCCACCGCCCTGGCCCCAGACGCTCTCGCCGAAGGGATGGACTACTTGAAAGAGCAGGCGGTGAAGGCCGGCCGAGACCCGTCAGAGATCGGCGTGTCAGTCAGCGCCGCCATGGGCGACACCCACAACCACAACCGCTATTCCCTGGGTGAAGAACCGGAAGAGATAATCGAACGGTCCCTAAAGTACGCAGAGATGGGACTGGAACGCCTGGTTGTCTCACCCAACACCCGGGATCAAGACCAACTCCAGCCCATCATGGAAATGCTGGCGGAAGTCGTCCTACCCGCAGTCCAAAGCTAGAAGCTAACGGCTGTCAGCTGACAGCTATTCTTAAGGAGCCCCCATGACCACCCACTCATCAGCAGAAGTAAAAGCCCTACAGGAATCGGCTCTGGAACACCTCTGGGTCTACCTGCGGGAACCGGCCGATATGGCTGAGAAGGGAGACCCGACCATCTTTGTCAGTGGCGAGGGTGTCCACGTAACCGACGCCAACGGCAAGACGTCCATCGACGGTATGTCCGGCCTCTGGCTGAAGAACGTGGGCTACGGTCGAAAAGAGATTGCCGACGCCGCCTACGAGCAGATGTTGGGCCTGACCTATATGCCTCTAGGGACGACCACCGAGCCCACCATCAGGCTGGCCGAGAAGATATCGCAGATTGCTCCTGGAGACATGACCCGGTCTTTCTTCACCAGTGGCGGATCTGAAGCCATCGAGACCGCCATCAAACTCAGTCGGGCCTACTTCAAGCGGGTGGGCGAGCCCAACCGGACCAAGTTCATCAGCCGCCGCGGCTCCTACCACGGCGCAACCATGGGCGCGCTGGCCCTGGGCGGTTCTCACCTCTACCCGAAACTGGATTACGAACCGCTGATGCCCGGCGTCTTCCATGTGCCCCAGCCATTGCCCTACCGCTGTGAATACGGAGGTCAAACCCCCGAGGAGTGCGCCGAACTCTGCGTCAATGCCGTGGAGGAGATGATCAAGTTCCAGGACCCAGAGACCATCGCCGCCGTGTTCGCGGAGCCAATCTCCAGCCCCTTGGGTTGCGTGGTTCCAGGCGACAACTACTGGCCCAGACTCAGGGAGATCTGCGACAAGTACGGTGTTCTGCTGGTTGCCGACGAGGTGATAACCGGCTTTGGCCGCACCGGCAAGATGTTCGCCACCGAGCATTGGGACGTCGTGCCCGACATGATGACCGTGGCCAAGGGCATCACCAGCGGCTACATCCCCATGGGCGGCTGCATCACCCGTGGCGAGATCTCAGACGCCTTTGTCGGCAGCGTCAAGTCCTCCTTCAAACACGTGATCACCTTTGGTGGCCATCCGGTCGCCGCCGCTGCCGCTCTCAAGAACATCGAGATCATGGAGAATGAGGACATGGTGGCCAATGCCGCCAAACAGGGTGCTTACCTACTGGACGGCCTTAAAGAGATGAAAGAGAAGTACCAGATGATCGGGGATGTCCGTGGTCTAGGGCTCTTCTGCGGAATCGAGATCGTTGCCGACCGGAAGACCAAGGAATACTTCCCAGCGGAAGCCGACCTGGCTGGTCGCATCACCGCCGGATTCGCCGAGAACGGGTTGCTGCTTCGCGGTGGTGACCGAATGAACGTGGCACCACCCCTCTGCATCACCAGAGGGGAAGTTGATGACCTGATCGGCATCATGGACAAGGTCTTCGACCAGGTAAATAAAGACCTGGGAGCCTAGTCCGTCTGTGGAAACAGTCCCTTCCCCCTCGCAGGGGGAAGGTTAGGATGGGGGTAGGTTCTCCAATAGGAGCCTGGTTCGTAAAGAAACGTCGCCCCCTCTCTAACTCTCCCCCTTGTGAGGGGGAGAGAACTGCTGGCCTGGGGGATGGTAAAACTACTCGACTATCGTCCAGTTGTCTGCGTCTGAGTAGTTGATCATGTTGTTTAGCTGTTCTATCCAGCCTCCTAGGAACGCTGCCGCCTCCGGTATCTCCATCACCTTGGCTACGTCAGCGTCGACGTCGCCCAGGTCTTCTACGACCCACTCAACCTTCACGCGGTCGGAACGGCCGCTGTAATAGTCGGTGGATATCCGAGTATCCCAGTTCATGCCGTGGCTCTTCATCTGCTCTATCGCAACTTTGAAGTGCTCCACCAAAGGCCCAGCCTGTCCGGGTTTGGCTTGAAATATCCTGGTATGTAATATCGCCATGACCTTCTCTCCGCTTAATAATTGTGTTGCTTTCTAGCTTTTGGCCGGCAGATATTTCTGATACCAAGCCAGGGTCTCGTCCATAACTTGGGTGAACGCTGGCTCGGCGTAGACTTCGTAATGACCTACCCCATTTAAGACCACCAATTTCTTGGGTTCGCCAGCATTGGCGTATAGCTGTTCCGACTCTTCCGGCGGAACCAGCCGGTCGTCGACGCTGGTGATGAACAAGATTGGACGAGGGGATATGTGGCCAACGATCCACTCTGGATTGAAGCCGATTGTGTCGTCAACGTATTCCACGGGGATGGTGCTCACGGCGGCGGGGTTCAGCTTTCGGGCGGCGGCGGCCAGGTCCGCGGACTGGCGGTCGGGAAGGAGTATGTCCGCCCGTTCAACCATCTCTGATTGGCCTGTGAGCGCGCGCTGTTCCCGGTCTGCCTTGGAGCGATCCAGCAGGTCGAACCACTCGTCCATGCGGCGCACTCGACTCATCCAACGTGCTCCGTGGCCGATACCGACTACGCTGACGATGACCTTGGCCCGCTGGTCCACAGCGCCCACCCAGGAGACGGTAGCCCCGCCGTAGCTGGTGCCGTAGATGCCGATTCGGTCTTCATCCACCTCGGGTTGGAGACCTAAGTAGGTCATGGCGGCCTGAACGTCGGCGACACGGCTGTAGGGAACCAGACGGTTAGGGGCTACGCCCTCACTGTCGCCCCAGCCCTTGTAGTCAAAGGTCATGACAACATAGCCGGCCTCATTCAGAACACGAGCGTTATCGGGTAGATACAGGTCTTTCACTCCTGTGTAGCCGTGGCAGAGCAGGATTGCGGAGCGTGTCTCGCCTGCGGCCAGGCCGTCGGGGACGTAGACGTCTCCTTGGAGTTTGAACCCTTCGCTGTAGAACTCTATGGCGCGTTTCATTTTTTAATCCCTGTAGAAGAAGTGGTTATTCGTCAACGTTTAGACCGGCGGTCTGGAAGTCGGCGTTGGTCATATCGGCGAACCTGGCCGGCAGGAACAGGTCGATGCCAGCGGGTAGTTGCTTGCAGCCGCCTTGGATGAATTCGGTGACGGCTCTGGCGGTACCGGGGGCCAGGTGTATTCCCTTGGTTGTGTGTCCGGTGGCCAGGACCACGCCCTCTTTCCCGGGCACTGGGCCGATGATCGGCACACGGTCCGGACTCAGCGGTCTTGAACCGGCCAACTGCTCCACCAGTTCCGCATTCTCCAGGTCTGGGAACACGTCAATGGCCCGCTGCATGATCTCCAGTCGAGCGGTCTCGGTGGTCATACGGTCCATATCTTCGCCCTGGTAAAGCTGGTCTTGATCGTAATCGCGCCCGCCGGTGCTGCCCACGCTCAAGAACCCGTCCATGCGGCTGATCATGTGTCCTCGTTTGGGGGAACTGATCAACACCTTCAGGGGTTCACCCGCATATTTCAGGAGGACACGCTCACCTTTCAGAGCGCCCACGGGAATGGGGAAATTCAGGTCTTTCTGGAACTCGGGACTCCACAGTCCGGCAGAGATCACCACTGTGTCACAGAGGACATCTTCCCCTTCGGTGTAAACGCCAGTGATCTTGTCACCTTCAGAGATGAGTCCGGTGACCTTCCGGTTGATGGTCTGGGTGCCAAGGGCCTCCGCAGCAGCGCCAAGGGCCAGGTTCAGGCGGTAGCTGTCCAGTTGGACTGATTCATCTTCGTAGACTGCGCCGATCAGAGACGGTGTCAGTCGTGGTTCCAACTTATGCACCTCTGCCGCGTCGATCCAGTGCATGGCCACATGCTCTTTCTGC
>PCAH01000178.1 GCA_002730485.1 Dehalococcoidia bacterium
CCCTGGAGGGCAAGAAGGTTGTGGTGATTGGGAGCGGTCCAATACGCATCGGCCAGGGCATCGAGTTCGATTACTGCAGTGTGCATGCTGCCACGGCACTTTCTGAGGCCGGAGTCCGTAGCATCATGATCAACTCAAATCCAGAGACCGTCTCCACCGACTTTGACGCCAGTGACCGTCTGTACTTTGAACCACTTGATGAAGAGTCAGTGCGAGACATTCTCGAAAACGAAGAAGTGGACGGAGAGTTCCCTGCTTCGGTGGTTCAATTCGGCGGCCAGACCGCCATCAATCTTTCGCAGTCCTTGGCCAACGCCGGAATGCCCATCCTCGGTTCCAGCGCCGAGACCATAGATATAGCCGCAGACAGGGAAAAGTTTGAAGATTTCCTCGCCCGATTGGGTATCCCCCAACCCCCTGGTGCAGCAGTCACCTCTGTTGAAGAGGCGCTGAAAGTGGCCCAGAACATCGGATACCCTTCCGTGGTCAGGCCCAGCTATGTCATAGGCGGTCGGGCCATGGAGATAGTCCAAAACGCCACTGAGCTGATCCACTATCTCACTGCGGCCGTTGAGATGTCCCCGGATAAACCGGTGCTCATCGACCGCTACCTGGAAGGCAAGGAATGTGAGGTTGATGCCATCTGTGACGGTGAGCAGGTGCTGATCCCTGGGATCATGGAACACGTGGAGCGCGCCGGCGTCCATAGCGGCGATTCCATGGCGATCTACCCAAGTATGAGCCTCAGTCCCAGCGAAGTGGAGACGATTGTCGACTACACCACCCGCATCGGGCTAGCTCTGGGTGTTCAAGGCCTGATGAATGTGCAGTTTGTGATTCACGGCGGCGCCGCATATCGTAGCCCGCTCTCACCTCAGGATGAGACCGAACAGACGACTGTCTACATAATCGAGGTCAACCCCAGGGGCAGCCGGACCATACCGTTCATATCAAAATTGACCGGTGTGCCGGTGGCAAAACTCGCGACCAGGGTGATGCTGGGGGAGACCCTCAGGGAACAGGGTTATTCCGGTGGGCTATGGCCAGAACAGGACCTGGTCGGTATCAAAGCACCGGTGTTCTCAATGGCGAAGCTGGTGGGCGTGGACTGGCATCTTGGGCCAGAGATGAAATCCACCGGAGAAGTCATGGGAGTCGATAAAGACTTCAAGAATGCGTTGACCAAGACGCTGCTCGCGGCCAATCTCAGCTTGAAACCAGGCACCGGTGTGCTGCTTAGCATTGCCGATCAGCACAAGGCAGAAGCCGTGTCCCTGATTAGGAACCTGACCGACGCCGGCTGTCTGCTCTACGCCACTGAGGGTACGGCAGCAATGATCTCCGCCATGGGATTGCCCGTCAACATGACCACCAAGAAACTCAGTGAAGGGCATCCCAACGTGGTGGATGTCATAGAAGATGGCAGCGTGAGCGCAGTGGTGAACACGATATCCGGCTCTCCAGAGGTGATGCGGGACGGATTCTACATTCGCCGCGCGGCGGTGGAAAAGCACATCCCTTGTTTCACATCGATGGACACCGCCAGGGCAGCGGCCGAGAGTCTGCCCGCAGTGCCGGGAGGGTACGGGATATCTACGATCGGTGAATACCTAAAGGCTAGCTAGAATCGCCTGCCTCTACCAGTCCATCTCCTGACCCAGACCCTTGGCTTTGGCCATATCGTAAGCCAGTTTTGCGGCAGCGACGTCGGCCACTCCCGTGCCCATGATCTTGGCATAGACTATCTGCCCTGCGTTGTCGCGGCCAGTCACCGCACCGGACACCACGTGCCTGAGTTCATGGACCTTGCTCCACTGGATCAGCCCTTTGTCCACCGCGCTGCAGAGGTCACCTGCTTCTATCCCCGCCTGTTCGGTGGAGTCCACGATTATCTTTCCAGCGCGGGTTATGGTGGCTTCGTCCACTTCCCTGGCTCGCCAGGTGGTGGGGCCAGCGCCGATCACGGTGCTGCCGTCTTTCAGCCAGGCACCCTCAACCACCGGATCCATGGTCGCGGCAACGCATAGGACCACGTCGCAACCGCGCACTGCGTCCTCATTTGTCGCAGCGGCAGAGACATCTATCCCCATTGACTCGGTCATCCTGCTGGCAAATGCTTCCCTGCGGTCTTGGGTGCGGCTGAAAGCTTTGACGCTCTTGATGTTCCGCACCTTGGATACCGCCTCCAGTTGCGTCGGGGCCTGTCCTCCGGTGCCGATGATTCCCACAGTGACATCGCCGGGGTTGGCCAGATGTTTCACGGATACCCCGGTTGAGGCTCCGGTACGCAGTTGTCCTAAGCGGTTGGCCTGTGTGTAGCAGAGCAACTCTCCGGTATTTGCGTCATAGAGGCTGACCTGGAATGAGTAGGAGCCCTTGACCACCGTGTAGGTCTTTACTCCCAGCAGGCCCAGGTGAAACAGGCCGCCGCCCATCACGGATAACATTCCACTGTCGGCGATGACCTTGCGGCGGGTCATGTTATGGGCTTCTCCGTTGCCGTAGTGCTGCTGCATGGATTCAATGGCTTCCAACATGCCGTCCATGGTCACGCACTGGGCCACGTCTTCATCTTTAAGGAATAGGGTCATGGAAGGTACCTCTAACGTCGGCCTGGGCGTGTGTACGCAGCGGCCGGATTTCGGAGGTTAGTATACGACTGGACGCGGGGCGTGGCTATACATGGAGTGGGAGAAGACCGAGAAACCGGGAGAGAGGGGGTTGCTTTGGGGCTACGTGTTAAGCCCCACTCGTCAAACTTGGAGGATGGTTATCGCCGGTAAATGGCTACCGGTAGAACTGCCGATTCTTCTGGATGTAAGGGCGCCACTCAGATGGAATGTTGAATTCGTCGTAGATGGCGTTAACGGGACATACCGACACGCAGTATGAGCAGTCGATGCAGGTTGAGGGGTCGATGAAGTACTGATCTACCGCGTCAGTGGTGGAGATGCAGTCGACTGGACAGACCTCAACACAGGAAGCGTCTTTAACACCAATGCATGGCTCAGTTATTACGTAGGGCATTCCAATCTCTTGGCACAAAAAAATTATGGGATTTCTAGTCACTGCCAGACGCAATGATACCTTCAAAACGTGCCAACGGGTAGCTCCATTCTCAAATTGGCAACTTATTTTGTCAAGGGATAGTATATGATATATTATATCTGTCGATTAGTGGTGCTCCAAGGGGGAAAAATTGGAACTCAGGGAACTCATCAGTTTTTACCATGTTGCGAGGGTACGCAGCGTCTCCAAGGCTGCTCGAACTTTAGAGCTTGGGCAACCAACTGTCACCACACACCTACGAAAGCTGGAAGGTGAGTTCGGCATCACCCTCTTTGACCGCATCAAGCGCCCGATACAGTTGACCTCCGAGGGCGTGACCCTTCTTGAGCTGGTAACACCGGTCGTCACCTCAGTGGACGCTCTGAAAACCCAGATGGACTACTCCGAGCGGCGCGGTTCGTTCGTCGTCGGAGCCTACCCTGACTTGGTCACCCATCATCTGCCCTCCGGCATACAGCGGTTCCGCGAAGATTACCCGGAAGTTCGGATCCGACTGTTGGCCCGCTCGTACAACCCCCTGATCCAGCTAGTCCGTTCCGGCGAGATCGATCTGGCGTTCTGTTCATCACCTCCCGCTGACGACACGACATTGGAATTCAGGGAATTGTTCAAGTACAACACCGTACTTTTAACCCCTCCTGGGCATGAACTTCTCCGTGAGCAGCCGGTCAAACTGGAAGATATCGCCGCTTATCCTCTGATCTTGACTGCTCCGGATAGTCAGTTGCGGCAGAAGGTGGAACAGGCTTTCAAGAACCGAGGACTCACTCCGGATGTGGTCTTGGCCCTGGACGATACTGTGTCCATGAAACGATACGTTGAGATTGGAATGGGAGTCGCCATTGGAAGCGATTTCACCCTTCACTCAGACGACCACGACCGATTCAGCGTCTCTCGCCTCGATCACTTGTTCCCTGGATCAGTGATCGGTGTCTGCACACTGAAGGGCAAATTCGCCGGTCAGGCGGTTAGGAACTTCATTGAGATGATGTCCGACCAGATACGCGGTTTCCACGCCGAGCTATGGTCCTGGGAAGAAGAACACCCGGGTGAGGTTCCAGGCGCCGCTCAAGTGGGATCCGATAACGACTAGCCTGTATATAAGGCATTGATCGCGGGTTTAATCTGGCGGTTCGTCCCCTGTCTCTTGGTCTGAAGATATAACCTGTTTTAGACTTCGGGCCAACTGCGACCTGGCCAGCAACAGGTACCGATCACATTCCTGGCAGTTCATGCCAATGTCAGCGCCCAGCCTGGTGACCGTCCAGAGCGAACCACCACAGGGATGGGCCTTCTTCATCTGCAGCACGTCACCGATCTTCAGGTCTAGGGCCATCCCTTTCCGTCCGTTTCAAGTACCTCGTTGATACTCTCGCGCAGTTTATTGGCTTCGCGGGCCGCAGCCTCGGCAAAATCGGCCCCACCGGAAGCATAGATGACGCCTCTTGATGAATTGATCAGTGCAGCGCGCCCTCGACTGTCAGTCCCCTGTCTTACCGCAGCTTCCAAGTCGCCACCTTGGGCGCCGACCCCCGGAATCAGCAGTGGCATGGTGGGGCAGGCGGCCCTGATCTCTGCCAACTGCTCCGGTACAGTGGCACCAGCAACCAATCCCAGGTTTCCATTGGTGTTCCATTGTTGGCAGGAGAGGGCCATGTTCCGGTAGAGGGGCATTGAACCCTCCTTCGTGGTTATCTGGACATCTTGAAAGTCGGCCGAGCCGGGGTTGGAACCACGGCACCAGACAAACACCCCCTTTGATTCGTCCTGTAAAAAGGGAGTTACCGTATCCTCACCGCCCCAGGCGTTGATGGTCAGAGCGTCAAACCCCCAAACCTGGAACATGGCTTTAGCGTAAGCCTGGGCAGAGGGGCCGATGTCTCCCCGCTTGGCGTCACCAAGGATGATGGCAGTGGGAGCGGCGCTTCGGATGTGTTCGATGGTCTTTTCCAGGTCTCGCAAACCCGGCAGGCCCATGGCTTCATAGAAAGCCAGGTTTGGCTTGAAGGCACACACATACTCTGCGGTGGCATCGACGATGGACCGGTTGAACTCAAAGGCGTCGGAAACCGGCATCCTGGCTGGGTCTGGGTCCAGACCCACGCAAACCAAACTCTTCGTCGTCGCTGCTGCCTGGTCCAACCTATCCGTAAAGCCGCTCATCGTTCTCCCTTTTGACCGTGGTTTCGAGTGTAAAAAGTATACACGACGGCCAGCCAGAAACCCCGTTAGGTTCGCTCAAATATCAGCGTTGATATTGCTAGCAATCGAACCCTCGAGTTACCATAATCGGGCTTGGTACCTGAATGGCCAAAGGAGACTGAATTTGGACTTGGGCGATAACTTGGTTGAGGGTATCTTTCTGGAGCGGGTCAACCGTTTTCTGGCCCGGGTCGAGGTGGACGGCCAAGAGGTTGGGGTACATGTTGCCAACTCGGGCCGCATGAAAGAGTTGTTCGTCCCGGGTTGGAGGGTGCTGGTTCGACCCGTTTCCGGTGAGCACCGCAAGACCAAGTTTGACCTTGTTCTGGTGGACATGGGGGCTGCCCTGGCGTCCGCCGATTCAAGGGCGCCCAACGCCTTGGTGGCAGAGGGTGTGGTGAACGGTCATCTAAAGCAGTTCGCTGAATATCCGGAAGTGCGCCGTGAGGTGACCTTTGGTGACAGTCGATTGGATCTGATGCTGGAAGGCCCAACCGGGCGTTGCTACATCGAGGCAAAGTCAGTGACGCTGGTGGAAAATGGCGTCGGTCTTTTTCCGGACGCCCCAACCGTCCGTGGCGCCAAGCATCTGCGCACCTTGGAGACCGTACTTGAAGCCGGACACCGCGCGGCGGTCATCTTTGTCATACAAAGGCCTGATGCCACTGCCTTTGCCACCAGTGACCCGTCAGACCCAGCCTTGGCTGAGGCCCTCCGGTCGGCGGTGTCAGCCGGAGTGGAGGCTTACGCCTACAACTGCCAGGTGACCGAACGCTCGATCCAACTCGACCAATCGTTGCCCATCCGGCCCTACGCCGAAGCGATGGCCAATGCCTAAACATAATCCGATGGGCGACCGGCTGATGGGCGTTTACCACCGCCTCTACGCAGCCTACGGTCCCCAACATTGGTGGCCAGGAGACAGCCCATTTGAGGTCGTGGCCGGGGCCATCCTGACCCAGTCAGCGGCCTGGACCAACGTGGAAATGGCTCTGAGCAAGATGCGTGGCTCTGGTTGTTGGTCATTTAGTCTTGTGCACCAGATAGCAGAACTGGAACTGGCGGAGCTGGTGCGTTCGTCCGGTTACTTCAATGCCAAAGCCAGAAAACTGAAGGCCTTTGCCGCCCACGTCATGGTTAATTATCAGGGGGATCTGGAGCGGCTATTTGCCCAGCCGACGGCTCCGCTGCGGGAAGAGCTGTTGTCCATCCACGGCATCGGCGAGGAAACCGCCGACGACATCATGGTCTACGCGGCCGAAAAGCCGTCATTCGTGATTGACACCTACACCCGTCGGATCATGGATCGTCTGGAGATGTCCCCCACAGTAGAACGCCCCAAGTACGGTGATTACCAGGCCCTCTTTCACAAACACATAGCCACCGAAGTGCCGCTCTATAACGAGTTCCACGCCCTCTGGGATCATCACGCCAAGATGGCGTGCGCCAAAACAGACCCCGCTTGCGATAACTGCTGCTTGCTGGACATCTGCCCCACCGGAAAAGCTGAAGGCTGATTACTGATAGCCAACAGCTAAATTGACGCCTGTCACGCCCACGGTTATCATTCGCCCATCAATCCTATCCCCCATTATTGGAGCTACCATGCAAATCGTTCGCATCTATACCGGAGACGACGGAGAGTCCCATTTTGAAGATCTCAATCTGCCCTACGAGCAGTTGGAAACCTCAGAGAGGACGGCGCTTGAAAACGCTGAGAATATCCACTTTCGCCGCTACCAGCCAGGTGGGTTCATCGACTGGCATCCGGCCCCGCGTCGCCAGTATGTGATTACCCTGGAAGGCCAGGTTGAAGTGGGCTTGGGCGACGGCACCAAGCGTGTCTTTGGCGCCGGCGATGTTCTGCTGGCCGACGACCTGACCGGACGCGGCCACACAACTGCAGTCTACGGTGACAAAGTCCGAGTCTCGGTTGCCATCCCGATAATCGACTAGTATTCAGCCATTGCGCACAGTCCGAGTAAATACCGGAGAGTAAGATGCCTTTCGCCAAGATTGACGACACCCTTGAGATGTACTACGAGGATGATAATTTCACCGACCCCTGGCGCGGTGAACCGGAGACTGTGGTCCTCCACCACGGAAACTCCAAGAACACCAAATTGTGGTACGCCTGGGTGCCGCTCCTGGCCCGCCAATACCGGGTGATCAGGTTGGACGCCCGCGGCTTTGGCCAGTCGTCAGTCCCGCCTGAGGGGTATGACTGGTCTTTGAGCAACTGGGGCACAGACATGCTGAAGCTGCTCGACCAATTGGGAATCGACAAGGTGCATCTCATCGGGGAGACCGTCGGCGGCACTATTGCCCTCCAGTTCGCCTATGACCATCCGGAGCGGTTGCACACTCTGACCACGTGCACATCACCATATAAATTTGCCGGTGTGGACATGTATCAGAGGTATTACAAACTGGTCAGTGAGGAGGGTGTGGCCGCCTGGGTGCAGAGGACCGCGGAACGCAGGCTGGAACCGGGCAAATCCGACCCGGCCCATCACCAATGGTACATAGACCAGATGTCGCAAACCTCCCAGAGGGTGGTGCTGGAATCGCTGGCCTATCTGGCGACCCAGGACCTGACGGACATCCTGCCCCAGATCAAGACGCCGACCATGGTGCTGGTCTCGGAGCAGAGTGCCAAGGAGAGCCCAGACCGCACCACCGTGTTTGCCGAGAAGTTGGGCAACGGGCGGTTGGTGACCATCCCGGGGACCAGCGGTTACGTGCAGCACTCCGCGCCGGGGGAATGCGTCCTGGCTTGGCGTCAGTTCCTTGGGGAGATCAGCGGAAAGTAGTAACGGCCATTACGCCAAGTCCCTTCCCCCGCGCCGGGGGAAGGTTAGGATGGGGGTGTCTCCTCTCCCTAAACCAGTCTCCTCCGAAGAAGCGCTTCCGCTCTAACTCTGCCCCTTGTGGGGGAGAGAACCGTTGCTAGGGAAAGATGGACGGTTGGCTAGCCAGGGTCTGACCCGTCTGCCGCGTCATCGACTTCGAACTTGAAGTTCTTATCCTTGCGCCAGCGGTCGTCCTCTCCCAAACCCCAATACTCAGTTGAAGGTTTGTAGCGTCCGAACCTGAACAGGTCGTCACCCTTGGCGATCAGCGGGTCCATCCATCGGAAATTCCTGATGAAGAATCTGGTGATGTCGTGTATCCAGTGGCTGCCCTTGTTGTAGGGGCAGGTGCGGAGACACATGCCGCAATTGGTGCCCACACGACTCTGGTACTCGCGGCATTTCTTGTGGTCCAGCATCCATTGGAGGGGACCCATATCGTGGTTGGTGTTGTTGGATTGCTTGTAGCTGCGGCCACCGAACGGAATCGCCTGAACGGCGCAGTTGCGGGCGCATTTCTTGCATGCGTTGCAGAACTCGGTCACCCCAAAATCCTTGGGCTGTCCCACTTCCATGGGCAGGTCGGTGATCACCTTGGCAATACGGCAGCGGGGGCCGTATTTCTGGGTGATGAGCTTGGCGTTGCGTCCCAACTGGCCCAGTCCTGCTTCTACGCCCAGAGGGATGTTTAGAGCGGTGCAATTGGAGCTGGGTATGGCGTTATACCCCAAGGCCCTGATGAACTCGGCCAGCTGCACCGTGGTGTAGGAGATCTTGGAGTAGGTCATGCCGGTGCTGGCTTGTTGCAGCAGAGTGGGTGCGGCGGCGATCCCGCCCTCATCCATCTCAAAGATCATGACAACGGCATACTGCATGGTCTTTGGAATGACCAACGTGCGGTCTTCCAAACGTTGGGGTTTGTCGTACTTCTCGTACCCTGGTTCGTCGGAGAACACGATGGGATGATCGGTGTTGGTCTCTTCGTCCCAGTAGTGGGAATAGACCCAGCGGCGGTCCAGGCGGGCAAAACCCACGATATCCGCTCCGTAGAGCTTGGCTACTTTCTCAAGCACCTCTGAGGCCAGCTTCGGCGCTGCCTGCCAGGGGTCCTTGGCCTGGGCGGCGCGCATGGTCGTCCAGGAATTTCCCTTGACGTTGGGCATGTTTATGGAGAAGCCGGTGCTGGCCAAGTTCGCGTTGGAGCCCATTTGATAGGCGTAGTCAACGTAGGTGTAGCCCGGCTTTTCCTCTTCCAGCAACCGTTTCAGACTGGCCGCCGACCGCTCATCTTGCGCTGCGGCGTCCGGGTCCCAGAACCGCTGCCTGGTCATGTTGTACTTCTGGTTGAAGCGTTTGAAAGAGCCCAAGACCTGGTACATCTCGGCGGCGGTCTTGGCGCCCTTCGGCACGCCCTTTACGTAATCTGTTTCTACTTGTGTGTCGTCTTCCAAGGGCAAGTTTTCGTTATCGCGAGGTCTCTTTTTGAAACCGATCATATTAGCTCACTCAAGCCTGAGACAGGCATGCTGCTGTCCCAAGCACATTTACACAGATATATGGCCGCGCAGGATAGCGCACTATAAGACGCTATCCATGCAACGTCAAACAAGTATGAGTCACAGAACCGAGAATTATCACCCAAAAACCGGGACCCTGAAGCCGAGATTTGGGTCCAGACTAGATCAGAGACCTGGACTGTCCTCCGTCCACGTTCAAGCAGGTGCCGGTGATCATGCTGGCGTTCTCTGAAGCCAGGAATGCCACCGTGTCACCGATGGGTTCAGGCCAACCGAACTTCCCAGCGGGCAGGTTGCGGTCGATGAAGTCGGCCACCTGTTCCGGGGTGCTGTTCTGTTGGAACCGGTCCCAGCTGCTCCCAGGGAAGTCGATGGACCCGGGGGCGATGCAGTTGACCAGCACGTTTTCTTTCATCAGGTTGAGGGCCAGGTGCTTGGAAAAGGCGATGAGGGCCGCTTTGCCGGTCATGTAATCGATGGAGCCGCCATACTCGCGGCCATAGATGGAGGAGATGCTGATGATCCGTCCCCATTTCTGTTCGCGCATATGGGGCAATACCAGGGAGATGAGTTCAACGGCGCTCATGAAGTTGAACTCCATACCCTCTCTGAAGGTCTCGAGACCGGTCTCTTGGAAATCCGCCGTGCCCTTCCTGCCGCCGGCGTTATTCACCAAGATGTCCACTTCTCCCAGAGTCTTCACCGTCTGGTCGTAGAAATTTTGAAGGTCTTCTTGTTTCATGACATCGGCTTGCACGGCCATGATGTCATACCCTTTGGCTTTCAACTCGGTCACCGTTGCATCCAGGTTTTCCTGGCCGCGTGCGCAGATCGCAACCTTGCAGCCCTCCCTGGCCAGGGAGTCCGCAGCCTGCTTGCCCAGACCGTGACTGCCACCGGTAACCATTGCGACTTTGCCTTGCAGCGACAGATCCATTACCGCCTCCTGTGCTAACTCTGTTGTATTTCGCGAATCTTCTTAAGGGAATCTATTCCGGGAATTTGCTGGTGGGATTATAGATGTAGTTGCCCTGTTGCACCACAGGCAGAAACCAGACCGTTGTTGGGAATAGATGTCGGCTATAATTGGCGTGATCGATTCCATGATCACTCCAACAAGATCCTTTAAGTAAGAAGGCGGCGTATGCAAGCTCTTGAGGGCATCACAGTACTGGACTTCTGTCGCAACGCACCCGGCATGTTCTGTACCACGGTGCTGGCCGACCTTGGCGCCGACGTCCTGATGATCGAGCGGCCCATGGATGAAGCCCGTTCCGCCTATGAGAAGTTGGTTGCCGGTATCGACGGCGAAGATGATGCGCGCAGGCACGCCTCTTTCAACGCCCTGCAACGCAACAAACGGAGCATCGCCCTGAATCTGAAAGAGCCCGAAGCCCAGAAGATATTCCAACAGCTCGTCGAGACAGCAGATGTGGTCGTTGAAGGCTTCAGGCCTGGCGTCATGGACCGGCTGGGCGCTGGGTACGAGAAAGTCCGTTCCATCAACCCTCGGGCGGTGTATTGCTCGGTCTCCGGTTACGGTCAGGACGGCCCCTACTCACAACTTGCCGGACACGACATCAACTACATCTCATTCGCCGGAGCCCTGGGCCTGATCGGGCCCCATGATGGCAAGCCATCGATTCCGCTGAACCTAATCGCCGACTACGCTGGCGGCGGTCTCTGCGGAGCAGTTGGTATCCTGGCTGCCCTCACGGCCCGGGAGAAGACCGGCGCTGGTCAGTACGTGGACATCGCCATGAGCGAGGGTGTGCTCTACATGCTCTCTGGTCTGATCTCAGACGTGCTATCCCGAGGGATTTCAGCCGAACGCGGCGGTAACAGGCTGAACGGTGGAGCCCCTTATTACAACGTCTACCAGACTAAAGACGGCAAATATTTCTCCATCGCTGCCATTGAGCCCTGGTTCTGGGAGAACCTATGCCGTGCCGTGGGGCGTGAGGATCTGCTGCCTCACCAGGACGCCACTGGACAGCAAAAAACGGTTGTCGAACAGGCATTTGCTGAAGCATTTTTGACCCGGACCAGGGACGAGTGGTTTGAGGCATTGAAAGACGCCAATATCTCGGTGGGCAAGGTCTATTCCTTGGAGGAAGCCTTGGACGACCGCCACGCCCAAGAACGGGGCATGGTCCTGGAGATAGGAGCGCCCAACATCCCCGAAGGCAAGGTACGGCAGGTGGCATCCTCCATACACCTGTCTGAAACGCCAGGAGAGGTGCGGCACCTGGGTTCAGTCACCGGTCAACATACTTCATCGGTGCTGGAAAACCTGGGGTTTGATGCAACCGCCGTAGCCGATCTGATACGCCGCCAGGTGGTGCAGTAGCCCTCTGGCTTCTGAGTGGCAAAATAGCAATATCAGGCTCAAAGCATGCTATACTATGCCCGCTCCAAAGAGGACTTTAATCGCATAGAGCCATGCCTGGCGATTGGATGTTTCTCGAATAACAGAGCCTTGTGAATATCAACATTAAATAAATTTCGATTTATGGGGAACACTACTTGATTAAGCGATTCTCAGTCCTGTACGTGGGCCAGATCGACCTTGAAAATGTGGGTGTCAATGGTACCGCTCCCGATGACCGTCGTTACACCAACGAACAACTGACCCAGACCTATGACAATGCTCTGGCCTTGGCCAAGCAGATGGATGATTCAGGGTTTTATTGTCTCTGGGGTGCAGAGCATCATTTCCAACGGGAAGGGTATGAGTGCATCCCCAACCTGACCCTGTTGGGTACCCATCTGGCAGCCCACACCAAGAACCTCAAATTTGGCGCGGCGTTCAACATCCTGCCCATGTGGCATCCCCTGCGCCTCGCCGAAGACTTCTCCCTGGGTGACATCCTTACGGGCGGTAGGCTGATCTTCGGTATCGGCCGCGGTTATCAGGCAAGAGAGGTTGAGACCTTTGGGTCACCCCTCATCGACCAGGACGCTAACCGCGAACTCTTTGAAGAACAAGTAGAGATTATCCTGAAGGCCTTCAATGAGGAGTCCTTCAGCCACCACGGCAAGCACTACAACATACCTCCAGACATCCCATACCGGGGCTATCAGCTAAAGGACATCACGCTGGTGCCCAGGCCAACCCATCTACCCGTGGATATATGGCAGCCCATGACCAGCGGGCGCAGCATCGATTTCATTGCCAAGAAAGGGATCAAGGGCATGACCGCCCTTTGCGGTGAGAAGGTGGTGGAGCAATTCTTCACTGCTTACCGTGATTCCGCCCAGGAAGCAGGCCGTTCACTCACCCTGGGACAGGACATGTCCCTGGGATTTGGTTTCTACCTAGCTGATACCAAAGAGGAAGCCATGGAGAAGGTTCGTCCCTACCATGACGAACGTTACAAGTGGTTCTCACCCTTCGGTCTGGTCCGTTACACCGATGAAGAAGGTAGGATGTGGGGCAGCCCCGGCGCACCGGCCCGCACACCCCTAGTGGAAGACGGTGTCCAGCAGAAGGCCTGGATCTGTGGCCCGCCAGAGCATTTTGTGGAAACACTCAAAGAGATCGAAGAGAAGTACCCCGGCCTGGAAGATATCTTCCTCCAATGGCCGGAGGGCATGAGTTGGCCGGAACTGAGCCAGCAGTTGGAGATATTCTCCAAAGAAGTGATTCCGGCTTTCACCAACCGGGGTTAACACCGGCATCCAGTTGATATGAACTCTCCGGTGATTAAAATCCGGAGATAATCCTGGAATTCTATCTAAGGCCTTGTCGCTTGTATTCAGGTGGCATGTCCGGCACAGGAGCGGCCATTGGCGGACTCTGAACACGTATCCCTGGCCAGAGCCGGAGCCAGCGCTATATCTCGGTGGCGCGAGGCTACCTGGCGGAGGCCCAATACCGAGTTACCCCGCTTCAGTCTTGGCTACCGACTTGAAGATCGGGGCGCCGGTGAGACATTCACCCCTGATTACCTCTATGGACGTCCGTCCCTTGATCTCTCTGGGGCCATGCTGAACGCGGTAAAATTGTCGGGTGCGGATCTCTCTCACGATGATCTCAGCAGGGCCGACCTGACCGGGTCTGACCTGCGCCAGGCAGACCTCTCCGGAGCCAATCTTCAGGGAGCGCACCTCTGGCGTTCCAACCTGGCCAGGGCTAACTTCAATGAGGCCTTCATGGCCGGCTGCACCCTGGGTCGCACCAATCTGTCCAACAGCGTCATGCAGGCGGCGGATCTAAAGGGTGCGAACATAGCGTTCTCCAACCTCTCGTATGTTGATCTAGAGCGGGCCGACCTTTCCGGTACCGACCTAAGCCAAACCGATCTTTCCTGGGCCAATCTCAGCGGAGCCAACCTGAGAAATGCCCGTTTGATCGGAGCAAACCTGGACATGGCAGACCTGTCCGGAGCCGACCTCCAAGGCGCTGTGATCATCAACGCTAAGATGAGCAGCACCAGCCTCAGCCGTGCCATCTGTGGACTAACGACCATTTCCAACTGCGACCTGACCGGGGTGATCGGCCTGGGCGAGATCAAGCACGCCGGGCCCAGCATGATCGGCCTAGACACCATCTCCCGTTCCAAGGGACAGGTTGACGCCAGGTTCCTTGAGGGCGCGGGAGTCCCACAGTTGTTGGTCGAAGCCCAAGATGCGTTGCGCAACTCGATGGCGACCTACAAGCGGGTCCTGTTGGTGGGATCTGTGAACGATGGTGATTTTGCAGACAAGATCAAGACGGCACTGGCCGAGGCTCAAGTACCCAGCTGGGTGATATCTGCCGACGACGAAGAGTCGTTGACTTCCGGTTCAACAAACCTGGACAGCGCGGTCTATTACGACCGGGTGATCCTTCTCTGCACCGTTGCATCTCTGGAAAACCCTTTGACCAGCCGCAATTTCTCAAGTTTGGTGAGCAATCCCGGGCCAACAGTCAGAGATTCGATAATCACCGTGGCGACAGATGATATGTTCTTCCAGCGGGAAGACCGTCTCTGTGCTGGTTTGCGTGAAGGTAAGGTGGTGGACTTCCGGGGTTGGGACGATGAGGTTCGATTCAAAGAGTCTTTGTCATCCCTCATCAGAGAGTTTGAGGACTCGCCTTTTAGTTTCTGATTGGTCCGCTTCGGAGATTGCGCCAGTCAATACTGGCAACTATTCAACCGGTGTTCCTTTCGCCAGCATCAAGCATGCTTCTCGCCACTGGGCAGAGTTCGCCAGATCCCAACTGTCACCAGACCCGGCTGGCTGCAGCCCGAGTCCTTCGTTTCCTCCGTAGACCAGCAGCACCACGCCTTCTCCCGAATCCTCGGCCAATGCTGACATGGCCGTGCATTCCCCCTCTGTACTCCAACCGGTCACCCTGCACCACAGGTCTTCTCCCATGGGATTAGTGGAATACACCCGCATAACCTCGATCGGTTCGGTCAACAGGTCAAACATCCGGTGCAGGTCCAGCGGGCTGTTTTCCCCACTGACAACTTCCACTTCAACCAGCATCTATATAGGCTCCCATCGGGGCGATTTCTGTTCTGACATATTATCACCTGGGCCGCCAAATTCATCACAGAGCCGCCCCAACTACACCGCCTTAAAGGCACTCCGATCCACCGATACTCGTTTATTGCCGTACCCCCGCTAATGCTGATGGGGCACCTAGTCTCGGGGCGGCTACGCCTGCGCTGTAAAACCCAACTAGCTCTAGAAGCCGATCCCTTAACTCCTCGGAGTTTCCGCAGCATCTACCTACCCGAAAATATAAATATCCTATTTATGTCTGTATGAGTATGGGATCAATTAATTCCGGTCGGCTTGCTTGAAGAAAAACCCCTTCGTAAGATTAATCTAATGAATATTAAATCTGTTGAAACTGATTATTTCAGGCGTGGTATTGCCAATTGGAACGTAAATATACCCGCTTGGGCAAGCAGTTCCAGTGGATGTTCGTAACAGTACGTATTTCAAGCATTCAAAATAAAAAAGGGTCGTTTCTTCAATCAAACCGTAGATCCAATTCTCTGCATAGCATCATCAGCAATACTTAATAAGGCGCAAGCCGGTTCCAGTGTTGAAGACATGATCCCTCGAGATTCACGAAAGGAGGACTCGAAGGTGCAGATTTTGAACCCGTTCACAATGTGACCGGACCGCGGATCTCGAAAACGATAATCGCGGTCCCCGAAGAGCTAACTGAGGCTCCAGACATCTGACCTTACTTCCAGCGATCAATCGGCTTACCTGGAGACCAATAAGACAAGGATGGCTCATGGATATCCCAATGTCGGTCTACACGTACCAAACGTAAATCCGGCACTTGAATCCACGGCAAAAGACAAAAGATGGAGATACAGTCCTATGGGATTTTTAGATAATTTTAAAATCGGACCCAAAATCATCGGCGGTTACGTAGTAGCTGCCCTTGCGATGGCAGTCTTAGCCTACATGCTGCTCAGTAGCATCAGCAGTCTGAACGACAAATTTGACTTTCTCGTTCACCACGACACCCCGGTGCTCAGCAACGCCCATGAATTGACCGGTCTGATGGTGGATATGGAAACTGGTTTGCGTGGTTATATGGTGACCGGACAGACCGGATATTTGGACCCCTACCACAACGGAAAAGCGAAATTCGAAGAGGTAATGGCCGAAGAACAAGAACTCACCTCTGACAACCCGGCTGCCGTGGCTACATTGCAGGGCATACATGAACTGGAACAAGAATGGCTGAATGGATACTCAGTGGATGCCATCGCCCTGAGAGAAGAAGTTGAGGCAGGGGCGGTTGCCCAATCGAACTTCGCTGAAATCTCAGCCAGGACCATCGGTAAGGAAAAATTTGACGGTATCCGCGAGATACTGGGCGGGATCACCGCCAAATTTGAGGCAACCAACGACCTGGAAGGGCGCTTCCTCATGGAATCGATCACCCTGGACCTGGTCAACATGGAAACGGGGCAGCGTGGATTCCTTCTCACCGGTGTAGACGCTTCCCTGGATCCCTATATCCAAGGGCAAGCCAAGCTCACTGAAGATATTCGACTTTTGAAGAATCATGACTCCACAGCAGCCGGAGTCAGCGTTGCTGAAATAGAGGGGATTCAGGTAGCTGTCACCGGTTGGAAAGAAGCGGCGGCACAACCTGAGATCGATGCCCGAATAGAGGTTCGCAGTTACCCGAAGACCATGGCCGATATCATCGCTTTGGTGAACTCCGGCCGCGGCAAAGAGAGCATGGATGTCATCCGGGGAGAATTGGGAGAATTTCTAGGAGCAGAAGTCGCGCTCAATGAGGTCCGGGCCGCAGATGTTGCTTCCCAGGCAAGCTCGGCGCTGACAATGGGAATTGGCGTGGCAGTAGCCGCTATAGCCGTAATGATGGTTATAGGTTTCTTCCTGTCTAGAAACATTGTTAGCGGGGTCAATGTAATCAGCGGTGCCCTGCGACGTATAGCAGTGGGTGACGTCGAGGCTGAGGCCAACATCCGTTCCAAAGATGAGATCGGTGATATGGCCCGTTCCTACGGTGAAATGAAGGAATACCTGGTGGAATCCGCAGGAATCGCCAACCGGATTGGCAACGGAGACCTCACAGTGTCCGTCAATCCCAGGTCGGAAGACGATGCTCTGGGCAACGCCTTCTCCCGCATGGTCACCAACCTTGGTGATTTGATCGGTGAAGTTCGATCCACGGCCTCTGACCTTGGGAACGCGAGTTCTCAATTGGCATCTGCAGCCCAGCAGGCTGGAGAGTCCACCCAGGGAATGAGCGCTACCACCCAGCAATTGGCCAGTGGTGCCGAACAGCAAAGTGAGAGCGTGGATTCAACCACCACAGCAGTGGGACAGTTGACCCAAGCCATTGATCAGATTGCTGCGGGCAGCCAGGAACAGGCCGGCCAGGTAAACCAGGCATCCACCATCGTTGGCCAGGTATCCCAGGCGGTCAATGACGTGGCAGAGAATGCTCAAGCCGCAGCCACCGGTTCCCAAGAAGCCAACGAGGCCGCTCGCTCCGGCGCCGACATGGTTGGAAAGACCGTTGAAGGCATGGAGAAGATTGAATCGGCAGTGTCCATGGCATCAGAGAAGATCACTGAACTTGGAACACAGTCTGCCGAGATCGGCAAGATCGTAACCGTGATTGATGATATCGCGGCCCAGACCAACTTGCTGGCCCTTAACGCGGCGATTGAAGCTGCCAGAGCGTGTGAGCAAGGCCGAGGGTTCGCTGTCGTGGCTGACGAGGTCAGGAAACTGGCCGAACGGGTCACCGACGTGACCAAAGAAATTGCCAGCTTGATCGACACCGTTCAAAAGGGTGTTGACGAGTCAATCAAGGCCACTGAAGATGGCGCACGCGAAGTATCTGAAGGGGCACTGCAGGCTCAAGAGACCGGCAAGGTACTGGAACAGATCCTATCCTCAGTGGAGGTGGTGTCAGGCCAGATTGAGCAGATATCCGCCGCTGCTGAAGAAGTCAGCGCATCAAGCGATGAGATGGTCAAGACCATTGATAGCGTGAGCGCCATCGTGGAGCAGAACTCGGCCGCTACTGAGCAAATGACCGCCAATAGTGACGAGGTTGCCCGCTCCATGGAGAGCGTTGCCGGAGTCACTCAGCAAAGTGGGGCGGCCGCCCAGGAGATGTCTGCTTCGGCCGAAAGGATGAGCGCGCAGGTTGAAGAGGTCGTCGCTTCTGCCCAGACATTGTCTGATATGTCCACAACCCTGCAGCAAGCGGTTTCCGCCTTCAAGATCAATGACAAAGCCACCAAGGAGACCTCAGCAAAGGTCGCTGAATCCGAGGATGAAGAACTGGCGCGCAGTTATTAACTGAGTTCGCTCAGGGAGGCCGAATCCAGGGCATCACAGCGCTAGATTCGGCCTCTCTAACAAACAAAAAGAAATCTGAGTTTGGAACAGGCGAACTGGCCATCGCACAACCTAATCGCTGGTTAGCCTTTCCAATACCAAAGCATAGGATTCCCAAAGGGTGAGTTTGGTCCGGGATAGATCCGTCAATTGGAAACATCCGGCCCAATTCAAGCCCATGCACAAAGGATTAGGAGAAAATCCTGATGACATTAGAAGCTACTGAATTAGATCTAGATGAGATGCAATTGGTCATATTTGACCTTGCTGCAGAAACCTATGGAGTCGACATTGGGTCGGTCCGGGAAATCATCCGTGTTCAAGAGATCACCCAAGTACCACGTACCCCGGATTTTGTCGAAGGTGTGATCAACCTACGGGGAAAGGTCATTCCGGTGATAGATCTGCGTAGAAGGTTTGGTTTTCGGTCAACGGAAGACACCAAAGACACCAGGATAGTCGTTGTCGATATTGGCGGTTTTGACATCGGTGTAGTGGTCGACGCGGTCACCGAGGTTCTCCGTCTGTCTTCTGAGGCAGTGGAACCGCCAACGGGAGTGATAACCACTTCTGACTCCGCTTTCCTGCTCGGTATCGCCAAGCTGGAAAACCGATTGATCATCTTGCTAGATTTGAAAGAGGCGCTTTTGAGTTTGGACCATTTGCCCGATTACGCAGAGTCGGTCAGCCACATGGACGAAGAAATTGCGGAGACCGATCTATCTGGCGAGCCGGACGGCGTGCTGGAAGAATCCAACCTGGTGAGTTAACACCTCTCCAGGCCACAGATAATGACGGTCCAAGCAACCAAAATGAATATCGAGGTGAGGTTCCCTGCTGGGGCCTGGCCTGTCGGGAGAATAGCCGGCATTTGTTTGGTGAGTGATGACCACCAAGCAGTTATTTTGAACTGCCACGTTTTTAAGTTGGTAAACATTAGCTTCTGCTCCTTCCTGAATACCCAACCCAAAATAATCTTTTCCAACTA
>PCAH01000179.1 GCA_002730485.1 Dehalococcoidia bacterium
GGGGCTGGCTGATGATCCGTTGACCACAACCATAGTTGCGGCCAAGTGCCCCTTGGTAGTAGCCCCGGCCATGGACGGCAATATGTACGATCATCCGGCTACCCAGGCAAATCTGTCGACGCTGAAAGATCGCGGCGTGGTCATTGCCGGACCAGGCGTTGGCCGACTGGCCTCGGGGTTGTCCGGTGTGGGCCGACTGCTGGAAACGCCAGATCTGCTTGGTCACATATCCTACGCCATGGGGAAAGACGGTGATCTGGCCGGGAAGACCGTGGTGGTCAGCGCTGGCGGGACAATGGAGCCGATAGACCCGGTGCGGGTGATCACCAACCATTCTTCGGGGAAGATGGGCTACTCTGTAGCCGAGGCGGCGCGCGACCGCGGCGCCAATGTGGTGCTGGTGACTGCACCGACCAACTTGGCAAACCCCGCTCTAATTAACGTGGTTCATGTACGCACCGCAGAGGAGATGGGAGCCGCCATCCAGGAGCACACAAAGACAGCCGACGCTCTGGTGATGGCCGCAGCCGTGGCCGACTACCGGCCAACAGAGGCCGCCGACCAGAAGATCAAGAAGACGGAAGACGATCTGAACATCGCCCTGGCCAAGACCACGGATATCCTCAAGAATGCCACGGGGGATTTCGTGCGGGTGGGATTCGCTGCCGAGAGCCAAAACTTGGTGGAGAACGCCAAGGCCAAAGTCGAAAGCAAACAACTTGATCTGATAGTGGCCAACGACATCACCGCCGAGGGCAGCGGCTTTGGCTCAGACACCAACCAAGTGACCTTGATTGACAGAAATATGGCGGTCGAAGAGCTACCCCTGCTCACTAAATACGACGTCAGCAATCGGATATTAGACCGGGTGAAGGACCTGTTCCGGGACTGATTCCCCCGATTAGACCGTACGTTTATGCAAATATGCAAAACCAACCATGGTCTCTGCCTGGGTGGTCGCCATGGACGGCTCTGATTTCTACCCCCAGGTTGCAAGTAATCTGTAGACCTAAATAAACGTACTTTGAGTGTACTTTAGAGCTTTTTGTATGTCTGTTAATTATTTCGCCATGAACTTTAAGAAAAACACTCGCCATAATTTATATAAGGTCTTCGCAACCGATTTGCGGAAATTTCATTAGAATCGGTTGTTTCCCGCCTTCAAGCAGATGCAAATTGGTGGGTTTTAATAACAGGAAACCATTCTTAGGCATTTCTACGGAGTGATAGTCCGCAACAGTCCGATGCGGGCGACTCAAAGATAAATGACAGATATCGTACTCGAGTGCACACGCGCCGTTATCATGCTTTTCATCCTTGGCTATCTGCTTTGGATCGGCAAACGGGAAGAACTCCACCGCCAGAGGGGCTGGCTGTACATAATCTCGGGATTCGCCTTGGTATTCTTTGGTAGCGTGATCGACATCACCGATAACTATGAGTCGTTGAACCGTTTTGTGGTGATCGGCGATACCGTCACTGAAGCCTACTTGGAGAAAGTCGGTGGCTTTCTCCTTGGCTCCGGCCTGATTCTGGTGGGGTTCTTGCATTGGCTTCCCCTTGTTGCGGCGGTCAGGAAGAACCAAGAAGACCTGCTGAAGTACAACGAAGAACTGGAAGACCAGGTTGCGGCTCGCACCGCCGATCTCACCGTCATCAACGAACGTTTGGTGGAGGAGATCGACAACCGAGAGAGTTTGGCGAAATTTCCTTCTGAAGATCCCAGCCCCGTACTTCGCATCGCCCTAGACGGCACAGTCCTCTACGCAAATGCTGCGGGTTCGCCCATCCTAGATTATTGGAGTTGCGGGGTGGGCAAGAGTGCGCCCGATGTCTGGCGGGAATCGGTAGCTGAAGTACTCAACTCTAAGACCAATACCGAGATTGAATGCAAGGTTGATGAGCGCACGTTTTCATTCATGTTTGCCCCATAGAAGAAGCCAACTACGCCAATCTATACGGGAGGGATATCACCGCGATAAAAGAGATCGACCGGATGAAAGATGATTTCCTGACGATGGTGTCTCATGAACTGCGAACGCCCCTCACCGGCATAAAAAGCGCCGCTGAGATCCTTCAGGTGTATGACGATATCGACGACGAGACTCAAGCGCGATTCATAACAATGATTAACGGCGAGTGTGACCGCCTTACCAGGATGATCAACGATGTGCTGGATCTTTCGAGAATCGAATCTGGGAAAGAGCAGTGGCATATGACCTCGGTTTCAATCGCCGAGGTCATTGAGACCGCAGTCGACTCCGCTCAAGTTCTGATCGATCAGAAACGATTGTCGCTGGACCTTGAGGTGGAACCGGATGTAACAACCGTCTGGGGCGACAGTGACAAATTGGTACAGGTAATGACCAATATTCTCGGCAACGCAATCAAATTCACACCCAACGATGGAAACATTGAAATCAAGACAAAATCCGCCCCAGGTACGGGAGTAGAAGATGCTCTCTTGGTGCGTGTCAGCGTGACTGATACAGGTATTGGAATATCGTCCGAAGACTACAACGAGGTATTCGATAAATTCAAACAGGTGTCAGACACCCAATCCGATAGGCCACGGGGCACCGGATTGGGGCTGCCTATCTGTAATGAGATCATCAAATACCTTGGCGGCCAAATGTCGTTGGAAAGTGAATTGGGTAAAGGGAGCACGTTCTCTTTCACTCTGCCAACTGAAGCTAAGGCTGGAGCCGAAGCCCGATAATATCGGACTTGTCCAAAACCAGGTCTGGATTTCTGCCTGCGCAGGAATGGCTGGTTGAGCGGTGCGGGTTTTGAATGAAGTGGGGCATGACTAATTCCACACCCGCTCATGGTGAGCCTGTCGAACCACCCCTGCGCCGATGTGTGTTCCACCCGCATCTTGGTTGATGCGCATCCTTCGACGGGCTCGGGATTAACGGATATTTGGGTGTTTTCCATCGGCGCTGTAAACCATTTCCGAATCCAACCGTCATTCCAGCGAAAGCTGGAATCCAGGAATAGTACTTCTACTCCAATCCGCGGAAACACCAAGTCTCGTCGCCGCTCATGGTGAGCCTGTCGAACCACCGCTGCGCCGATGTGGGTTTCACCCGCATCTTGGTTGATGCGCATCCTTCGACGCGCTCAGGACGAACGGTTGGGTGTGGAGATCTGGTGGGTTACCCCGATACGGTCTCCTTGAAGCGTTTGATGGCCTCTATGTGCTGGTCGGGGCCCTTCAGACCGGCCTTCATGGTGTTGATAGAGAAGTGGGTGGCGCCAACCTCGTCCCAGGCCGCGCCTATCTTCTCCCAGTCAGACTGATCATCTGTGGCTAAGGAAACTCGGCCCTCAATGCCAATGGTCTTGGGGTCACGTCCGGCCTTGCTGGCAGCCTCTCGCATCACTCCGATCTTCTCCTGACCTGCGCTGTCGGGCTGGAATTGGGGGAACCATCCGTCGGCCATCTTGCCGATACGCTGGATGACCCGATCCTCGCCACCGCCCAGCCAGATGGGGATGGGACGCTGTACCGGTAGAGGGTTGATACCGGCATTGGACACCCGGTGATACCGACCGGTGAAATCCACTGACTCTTCTGTCCAGAGCTTACGCAGCAATTCGATCTGTTCCTCGCTGCGGCGACCCCGGTTGCTGAAACTCTGGCCCAGCGCCTCATATTCCACGTCGTTCCAACCGATGCCGATACCCAGGCGCAGCCGCCCACCGGTGAGTACATCAACCTCTGCTGCCTGCTTCGCCACCAGTCCGGTCTGGCGTTGTCCCAAAATCAGGACGCCGGTGGTGAATTCGATCTTCTCTGTGATGCCGGCCAGGAACCCGAACATGACAAAGGGTTCATGGAACATGTCATCTTTGTTATAGGGTTTTCCCCAGGTCTCACGTTTGGTGTGGTCTGCGCCCAATACGTGGTCAAAAACCAGGATATGGTCATAGCCCAGGTCCTCTGCTGCCTGGGCGAAATCTTTGACTGCGGAGGGGGCCGCACCAATCTCAGTCTGTGGGAATATGGCTCCTAATCGCATGACAACCTCCAGCATTTGATGACAAGTCCTTAAATCCCGCTCAGTATCCAAGGTTGGCCAGGCGGCGTCAACCGAGACAAAACGCCCCGTACGAAACGGTTGGGCCAGCAATGGAGTATACTCACCGCGAATTCAGGCCAACACGTCTGACTTGAACGGTTGGCCGGTGCACAGAAATCTTGGGAGGAAAGATCAGATGAAATTTGGACTTCTATTCGAGATGCAACGGCCCTTTAAGGGCAACGACGTCGACTGGAATGCCCTCTACCGCGAGACGCTGGACCAGTGCGAGCTGGCCGATCAGGTGGGCTTTGACAACCTTTGGTTTGTGGAGCATCACTTCCTGATGGGTTTCTCCGGTTCACCCTGTCCAGAGGTCATGTTTGGCGCTCTTAGCCAACGGACAAAGAACATCCGCATCGGCTTCGGTGTGTCAGTCCTGCCGAACCACCATCCGATTCGAGTGGCCGAGCGCGTGGCGATGGTTGACCAGCTGACCAATGGTCGGGTGGAAGTGGGAACCGGCCGCTCCAACGCCTACGAGCAGGTAGGCCAGGGAATCGACCCTCGTGAGACCAGGGAACGCTGGGAAGAGTCTTTGTCCATGCTGCCAAAGATCTGGCAGTCGGACGAATTCTCCTGGGAAGGCAAGTATTGGAACGTACCGCCGCGGCGCGTTCTGCCCAAACCCTTCCAGAAGCCCCATCCGCGCATGTACCTGGCGTGTACCCAGACGGAAAGCTTCAAACTGGCGGCACAGAAAGGGATTGGTGTCCTGTCTTCAGCCTCATACGCCGTGGATATCCTCAAGGAACACGTTCAGGTGTACCGCGACGCCATTAAGGACGCGGATCCGGTTGGCGCTGAGATCAACGAATTCTGGGGCAACAACGTGCACTCGTTCTGCGCCAAGGATGACCAGGCCGCCAAGGACCTGTGCGCCGACTCCATGAAGGCCTTCTTTGGGCCGGACAAGCCTTATATCCAGGGCCGGATCAACGCCTACGAGGAGTTGCTGGAGTCCTGGGGCGGCGTGCCGGACAACCTGAAGGCCGACTTTGGCCGCTGGCTGCGTCAGTCTGATGATGACCACAAGACCCAGGCCGCAGAGGCCGGTATCTCCCTGGACTCCGGCCCCGGGGCTGCCAGGGCTGCGGTTGCCGAGCTTGATTCGAACGTTCTGGCCGACCGGGGAGTCATCATCGCTGGCAACCCTGAGAGCTGCATCAAGACCATCAAGATGTACGAGGACATCGGTGTTGACCAAATCATGCTCATCATGCAGACCGAGACCATCCCCCATGACAAGGTGATGGAATCAATCGAGCTGTACGGTAAAGAGGTGATCCCCGCTTTCGCCGATGCTAAAGTCAGCTAATTAGTATCTAGGCCGTAGACATCAAAACGCCCCGCCTCAATCCCTGAGGCGGGGCGTTTTTTAATCGGTCGATTCGGGAATATCAGCTTTGATCGTCGACCTCTGTTTGTAGGGTTGCAGCCAGTCGTTCTCCCTCGGCGAGGCTTGGTACCTGATACCCGGCCACTCCGCATTTGAGACTGGCTTGGGCGGTGGCGAAACGCACGGTTTGCTCCAAGTTCCAACCCCTTAGGCTGCCATAGATGTAACTTGCGGAGAAGCAAGACCCGGCCCCGTTACCGTCCACAACTTCCACCTCGGGTGCCCTCACCCTGACTTTGTGGCTGGCGTCTGCAGCCAGAGACTCACGGTTTCCACCGGTGATAAGTACAGTGCCTATTCCTGCTTCCAAGACCGTGGCCGCTATGGAATCCATGTCATCTTCGCTCTCGGGTTGGTCTGCTGAGACCTGGCAAACGGTGGTGTGGGGAGCAAACTTGGCCAGAACTTCTTTGTTTGAATACTGGCTCTCCAGGTTCAAGAAAACCGGAATATTCAGCCGTGAGGCATACTCAACCGCCCGTAGGACATGGTCCCCGTCATACCAATCGACGTACAGGAAAGAGGCGCTTTCCAGCGGGGACAGGTCGGCGGTATCTAAGGTGGCTAGCAACTCGGGTGTCCGCTGGTAGAAATAAGTGCGAGCGCCGCTGGGATCGGCTATGGAGAGTTCAGCCACAGTGGTCACCGATGGATCGATTCTCACATCGACGGGTACACCCAACTTGCCAACGGTATCTGCCACTTTTCTTCCCAGGTCATCGTCTCCCACCGCTGAGGGGATGAACTTGGTGTGTTGGCCAAGTTGGCGGAGCATCCCGGCCACTATCGCCGAGTCATCGCCATAGGAGTCGGTCAATTGGCTGATGGGTGTGCCGCCGTTATGAACCGGCACCTGATCCACCACCATCAACTGCAGATAGCTCAAGACGCCAAAGCACACCACCATACCCTCTGGGCCAGCAGGCGTTGGATCGGGGTGTTGATCGATGTTCGGGTTTTGCATACGTGTGAAGAGGGGATTGGCACGGGGTAATCCAATTAAAGAACCCAGCCGTACCTTTAGATACACCAGTATAGCCAATCAGCAGAGTCCTCAGCTTGATCGGCCCGTTTCCATTGACACTTACAAAGGGCATTATTACAGTGGAATGGAGAGAGTGTCCGTAGTTGGTACTGGTTTTCCGGCCTCATTTGTGCCTGTCAGTCTGCTCCAACTGTACTGTCGCTCTTAAGAATAGACCGTAACGAGGATTAGGATGAAACACGTTTTCGCACTTCTATCACTGCTTCTTGTGGTGGCCATCGCGTGTTCATCTGGCTCAGAGCCCGAACCAACCTCAGTTCCTTCAGTTGGGATAGATCCAACCGCCGTACCTTCCGGTTCAGCCTCATCGGGAGCGTCTTCCACCCCCACTGCGGTTCCTGAGACCTCCGAAGCTCCAACCGGCGCTGCAAAAGCGGTGGAAGGTGGCACATTCCTCAGACTAGGATCCGACCCGCCCACGCTTGATCCCCATCTCAATTCGGATGCCAGTTCTGCTGTCTACGCCGTTGAGATCTTCGGCGGATTGATGACCATCGACCAGGACCTGGCAATCGTTGGCGATCTAGCGGAAGGTTGGGACGTTAGCCCTGATGGCACGACTACCACCTTCAGGTTGAGACCCAATGCCTCTTTCCATGACGGAAAACCAGTCACAGCGACCGACGTCAAATGGTCTCTGGAAAGGGCAACCGACCCGATCACAGAGTCCTACAACGCCAGCGTCTTCCTTAACGATATCGTTGGTGTGAGTGATCGGCTGACCGGCCTGGCCAATAACATATCTGGCATACAGGTAATCAACGACCAAACGTTGACCATTACCACGGATGCCCCCAAAGCCTACTTCCTGTCCAAACTCACCTACCCTGTGAGCTTCGTCCTAGACCGAGAGAACGTTGCGACCGGAAAAGGCTGGATACTTGAACCGAATGGGACCGGCCCGTTCAAGCTGACGGAATACCGTCCGGGTGAAGTTCTTCGGCTGACCAAGTTTGATGACTATCACCTGGAACCCGCGAAATTGGATGAAGTGGAGTTCCTCCTCAGCGGCGGCAACAGCATGCTGATGTACGAGAATGATGAGATTCACGTCACTGGCATCGGGCTGTCACTGCTGCAAGGCATCCAGGACCCATCCAACGTGCTCAATTCAGAAGTGGTGGTGGCCCCGCCGCAGTTCGATGTGGACTACTTTGGTTTCAATACCTCGGAGCCGCCCTTTGACGATATCAAGGTCAGACAGGCGTTCAACTACGCCATTGACCGGCAGACCCTGGCCACCGCCTTGCTTCAAGACCTGGTGGTGCCAGCGGCGGGTATCCTTCCTCCCGGGTTCCCCGGGCACAACCCAGACTTGGTGGGATATAGCTACGACCCCGATAAAGCCCGCCAACTGCTTCAGGAATCCAAGTACGGCGAAGTTGGCGAACTGCCCCGCATCACCCTGACGGTGCCAGGTAGTTTTGGCGCTGCCATCAACCCTTCCATCGAGGCCATGCTTGCCATGTGGGAGGAGAACCTTGGCGCGGAAATCTCCATCCTCCAGACAGAGTGGACCATCTTCCTACAGGACCTACACCAAAATAGGTTCCAGATGTTTGGCGGCCTCGGCTGGATCGCCGATTATCCAGACCCGGAGAATTTCCTGGATGTATTGTTCCACAGCGAGAGCACCAACAACCAATCGGAATACATGAATCGTCAGGTGGACCGCCTGCTGGAGCAGGCCCGTGTCGAGCGGGATGGGGCGGCCAGGTTTGAGTTGTATCACCAGCTGGAAGAGATCATCGTAGATGACGCGCCGTGGGTTCCACTGTGGCACTCAAATGGTGGCTACGTTCTGGTGAAACCCAACGTGGAGAACTATTTCTTGTTCCCGTTGATCATACCTAAATACCGGTACGTGTACTTCACCGAATAACCACTGGCGTGTCCTGAAAGACTCTGGGTACTTCAGCATATAAAAGACTGAACTGGGATGGGGGCGCTATGAAGGTTCATCTGGTCGACGGCACCTATGAATTATTCCGGTCTTATTTCGCTCTCCCACCGATACAAGCTCCGGACGGTCGTTCGGTGGGAGCGGTGCGGGGCATCGTACAAAGCCTGCTCTACCTGTTGCGAGAGGACCAAGTTACCCACATTGGCTGTGCCTTTGACCATACGGTCTTGTCGTTCAGGAACGAACTATTCTCGGGGTATAAGACCGGAGAGGGCACGCCGGAAGACCTGTTATCCCAGTTTGAACTGGCTGAAAGGGCCATAGACGCTTTGGGGATCTTGATCTGGCCGATGGTGGAGTACGAAGCGGACGATGCGCTAGCAACCGCGGCCCTTAGATGCAGTTCCATGCCCGAGGTTGAGCAGGTGGTGATCTGTTCCGCTGACAAAGACCTCGCCCAGATGGTTACGGGCGACTCTGTGGTCTGCTACGACCGGCGCAGAGAAACAGTGATGAACGAAGCTGGCGTGGTCGAGAAATTCGGCGTTTGCCCCAGCTCCATCCCTGATTTCCTTGCTTTGACTGGAGATTCTGCTGACGGGATTCCAGGCATCCCCAAATGGGGAGCAAAGACCTCAGCTCGGATGCTGTCTCATTACGGGCACATTGAAGGGATACCCGCTGATGCGTCTGACTGGGCAGTGAAGGTGAGAGGGGCTGCAACGGCTGCTGACAGCCTGAATTCCCATCCCGATGAAGCTCGGCTGTACAAAGACCTGACCACGCTGCGTACGGATGTTCCAATGGAGACCTCCCTAACGGCCCTGGAATGGAAAGGCGCTAACCGCGAGAAATTTGGATCCCTTTGTGATGACCTGGGGTTTGGCCGGTTGGCCAGCTTGCCTCACCGTTGGTCTGACGGTTCGTAGCGAGCCTAATCAAGGGGGACACCGCTTCGGGAGACCTCCGATAACGTGGTCTTGCCCTCCCTGGCCATCTCCATCACTGCCCTGCCCATACTCACCATCCCGTTTCCGGCCGCCGCGTCACGGAGATCATCTCCGTCGGCACCCAGAGCTATCTGCATCTGGAGATTTTCATCGACCACCAGTACCTCAAACACATGGACCTTTCCCGCAAAGCCCGAACCGCGGCAGGAGTCGCATCCCTTTCCAACCATGAACTGCGGTGTTTCCCCCGGAACCGCCTCACCGACGGGCGACGGATTCTGGGATGCTATCTCCCGGCAATTAGGGCAGATCTGGTTCAGTGCTCGCTAGGCCAGGCAGCCGATCAAACCGTTGGCCGCCAGTAACGGGTCCACCCCCAGATTGATCAGCCGTCCAATCGCAGATGCAGCGTCGTTGCCATGTATGGAGGCCAGCACCAACCGTCCGCTCAAGGCGGCGTCGATGGCCATGGTCGCGGTGGAGTTGTCTCTGATCTCTCCAATCAGGATCACGTCTGGGTCCATTCTCATGATCGATTCCAGTCCCGACGGGAAGTCGATCCCCGCGGCCGGGTTCACCTGTATCTGATTGACACCCTCCATGCGGTATTCGATGGGGTCTTCCACCGACATGATATTACCGTGGGAACTGATCAGCTCGGCCAGTGACGCGTAGAGGGTACTGCTCTTTCCCGAACCCGTTGGTCCGGCGACCAGCAGCATGCCGGAGGGCCGCTCCAACAGTGAGTGCCACGCCGCCAGGCTTGGGGCATCTAGCCCCAGGGCGTCCAATGACAGAGGAGCATTGGAGCGGTCCAAGAGGTGGATGACCATCATCTCGCCCCAGGTTGTACCCACCGATGCAACCCGGAAATCCCCTTGCCACTCGTCGTAATACAACCCAAACCCGCCGTTCTGCGGGCGTTGGTTGCCCGAGAGGTCCATGCCTGCTTCCTCTTTGAACCGGGCTACCATACTTTCGTGGGCACTCAGGGGAATGACCATCATCTGGCGTAGTTCACCGTTCAGGCGAAAGAGCACCTTCGCTGAATCATGCTTGGGAACCAGGTGAACGTCCGTGGCGTTCATCTCCACGGCCTGTAACGTCACCAGCTCCATCATCTGGACATTGGTCAGTTCGTTGAAGTCCAGGCACGAGTGTTGGCAACCAGCAAAAGAGGGACACTTTCGTTAATGAGAGATCAGAGGGAAATGGCCGTGTTGTTGGACTCCCTGAGCAGGTGGTTGTAGCGCTTGCGGCGGGCTAAGGTCTGGGATTTCA
>PCAH01000180.1 GCA_002730485.1 Dehalococcoidia bacterium
GTTGCCGTCGCTTCTGCCCGAAAGTAGGTCGGGAGTTTCTCCGCCAGCCCTTTCGAGATTGATCTCACCACGTCTCCGGTCGGCGTACTCCTTGGAGATAATCTCATCCAGCGGCCATTCCACCAACCGTGGGTCTCCGGCCAGGCGGTTGCGGTCGTCATAGGCGATCTTTTTGGCTTCGACCATCAGGTGTATGGCCTCGGGGTTGTCATACGACTTATCGGACAGATCGAAACCCTCGATGAGGTTTAACATCTCCAGGTGCAGGAAGCCCTGGGACGGAGGTCGGGTCTGAAAGACCGTCTCGCCCCGGTAGGTCGTGCCGATGGGGTCGTAGATCTCTGCTTTGTGGTTGGCGAAATCCTCGGCAGAGAACAGGCCACCGGCGTCGTTTAAGGCCGAGATCATCTTTCTGGCCAACTCGCCCTTGTAGAACTCCTCCGCTCCGCCTTTGGCGATGCGTTTCAGGGATTCGGCCAGGTCTTTATTCATCAGTAGGTCACCCTCTCCAGGGGTCTTGTCGTCAGCCAGTAGGACCTCTTTGGTCGATGGGAAGCCCGCCAGCCTCTCTGATGTGTTGGCAAAGCTCTGGGCGATCTTGGGTGGCACGGCAAAGCCGTCTTCAGCGTAGCCGATGGCGGTGTCCAATAGTTGTTCAAAGGGCTTGGTGCAGAATCGGTTGTGCACCTCTTCCCAGGCAGCGACCTCGCCTGGAACGCCCACCGAATGGGGGCCTTCCAAGGGCATCTTGGTCAGACCTTGCTTGCGGTAGTAATCGGCGCTGGTTCCGGAACCGGGGACACCGGCGCTGCTGATGCCGGTCACCTGGCTGTTTTCAGCCTCGTACAGCAGGATGAATGAATCCCCGCCGATGCCGCACATGGGCACCATTGTCACGGTCTCCGTTGCGGCCACGGCCAGGGCGGCGTCAAAGGCGTTTCCGCCTTCTTGGAGCACCTTCAATCCCGCTGCGGCAGACAGGGGTGAGTTGGTGCAGACCATGCCGTTCTTGCCGTAAACAACCTGACGGGACAATCTTGCTGTGGTCATTTCAAATACGCTCCCAGTGGCTAAAATCGCTTGGATTTGCAATGCGGGTTCAAAAAACCCGGATGCGCCAGCCAGAAGTGTACGTTTGGCATCGTTGCCCAGTCAATTGGGGCTAGAGCGTGTTCGCTTGAAATAACGCGGCCGAGAGTCCGATATTCGTCCTAAAGAAGGGCCGTTTGGCCGTTTGACAGTCCAGATGGGTGCATCTACAATCCGCCTCGTGGCGGTGTTCTTTTCAGGTGTGGTAATACGTCATGATTTGTGTCTGATTTCGGAGGCTGGCATGGCTGAGCTGCTAGGTCTAGGTTGTTCCCACGGACCCATCATCCTCACTCCACCAGAGGTCTGGCACAAGAGCCGCGAGCGGATATTTGGCCGGAACCCAAATTTCAAAGCGCCTGCCCAGCTGACCGAGGCCCTGGCCAACGACAACGGCCTGACCCAAGACCGGCTGGATCAGAAGAAAATCGTTGATGCCTTCCAGGTGATGCGAGACCGCCTCCACGAATGGAAACCGGACGTGTTGTTGGTCATCGGCGACGACCAGGCGGAGAATTTCCAGCAGGATAACCTCCCTCCCTTCTGTCTATATACGGGCAGTGAGGTGGATGGCTACCCGTTCAAGAATATGGGTGGCAGCGGCAATAGTTGGGACGCGGCCGCGGAGACCAAGTTCAGCTTTAGCTGCCCCCAGGATTTCTCCCGGGACCTGAGAAATGCTTTGATTCGTGATGGCGTCGATATGGCCTCATCTAGCGCCCTCAAAGGCTGGGACTGGGGTCTGGCCCATGCCATCATCAACCCCCTAGTCTACCTGGATCCAGATGGTGAGTTCCCGTTGCTGCCCCTGTTCGTGAACTGCTACGGTGAAGAAGCTGGTCCTGACTATCCGCCCCGACCCACAGCGCGCCGCTGTTACGAGGTTGGGCAGGCGATCAGGCGCTTCCTGGACACCCGCAGTGAACGTGTTGCAGTGGTGGCGTCATCGAGCTGGTCCCATAGCTTCCTGGCCCATAAATACGACTGTTCGGCCATCGACCTGGAAACCGACCGGCGCTACTTGGAGTTGGTGAGAAAGGGTCAAGGTAGCCGACTGGCTGAACTTTCTCCCGAGGAGTTACAGGACTCGGGGGACCATGAGATTTTGAATTGGATCATCGCACTGGGAATACTGGGCGATGTTCCCGCCGAGATAGTAGACGTGAGAGAGTCCCATACCCAACTGGCATTCCGTGTGGCGGCCCTCTGGGGATAGACCAAGCACCGAATTAGAACCAGTTGGCCCGCTGATATGTCGGGCCGATCAACCGCAGGAGGAACTATGCACTACGGCCTCGTAATGGAATGTGATTATCGCTATGGCCACTCCCAGGAGGAGGGCTTCGATGAAGCCTTTGCCATAGCTGATCAGGCTGAGAATGGTGGACTGGACGGAGTCTGGCTGGCGGAGCGCCATTTCGCCGCGCCTCGCGATCCACTGGATCCCATGGGCGGTGGTATCCCTTCTGTGGTGTCGACGCCGCTGATCATTTGTGCGGCAATTGCCGCCCGAACCGAACGCCTGAGGATCGGTGTTGGGGTGAACGTCCTACCGTTGCTGCATCCGGTTCGCATGGCTGAGGAGATCGCTACCCTGGATCAGATCAGTCACGGACGGGTTGATTTCGGTATCGGCCGAAGCGGGTTCATGCGCGCCTACGAGGGGTATGACATCCCCTATTCAGAGAGCAGGGAACGCTTCCAGGAGAACCTGGCGATCATCCTGGCTGCCTGGAGCAATGAACGTTTCTCCTACGAGGGTAAGTACTACACGTTGAAAGACGTGTGTGTGATCCCCAAGCCTGTTCAGCAGCCGTTCCCTCCGCTGAGGATGGCCGCCACCACCCGGGATACTTTCCCGACAGTGGGCAAGGCGGGCTATCCCATATTCGTCGGCCTGAGAGGCCTGGACCGGCCCGACCTGGTTGGTCTTCTTGAGACCTACCGGCAGGCCTGGAGAGATGCCGGCCACGCTGGAAACGGCGATGTTTACCTGCGCATCCCGGTTTACGTGGGCACGTCCCAAGAAAAGGCCTACGCCGAAGCTGAAGAGAGCACAATGCGTTCTTATCGCCGTATGGCCCAAAACTTTGCGGCTTCAGCGGCCAACGCCGGAGCAGTTGCATCTGAAGACCGGGCAGCGCGGGGTGTCGCTCTGGCCGCGGTCACATATGAAGACTTGATTCGAGACCGGTTGGCCTACGGCAGCCCCGACAGCGTTATCAGCCAATTAAAGGATGTCACCCAGGAATTGGGGCTCTCCGGGATCGTGGCTGAGACCAATGTCGGCGGGCTCATACCCCGAGAGAAAGTTGCGGCGTCCATCGATCTCTTCTGCAAAGAGGTTGTGCCCGCACTACGCTAAGCAGCCAACAAGAGAAGAAAAGGGACCTGGCACAACCAGGTACCTTTTTTATTGGAATCACGCCTTCGTAGGCGCGGGTTTCCAACCCGCTGAACTTGGACTGAACCACTTTCCAGATAGACTCCAATCGCCCTCGTGAATCCGACAATTCCCAGAATCTTGGTGGCTTCTGGTCTAAATAGGTGCGCTGATCGCCGTGGTGGGTTATAAACCCACGCCTACGGGATTTGCGTCTTGCGGGAGCATGGTTGTTTGCTTGGGGGTTATAACCTGGGCAGGACGTGGTCGTTGATGGCTGCGGCCAGGCCATCGTTCTCCACAGATGGCACAACGAAATCGGCGGCAGCTCTGACCTCGGGAGGCGCGTTACCCATGGCCACGCTCAGGCCGCAGACTTCCAGCATGGGCAGGTCGTTGTAGCTGTCTCCCACGGCGACCATGTTGGCCGGGTTGACGCCCAAGGTTTCACCCACCCGCGATATCCCAGCAGCTTTGTCCACTCCGGCCAAAGTGAAATCCACCGCCCAAAGTCCGTTGTAGGGCAACATCGCCTTCACGACATACATCTCTTCGTGTCCGCCAAAGTGGTTTGCCAGAGAGTCGGCGGTTCCCTCATCCATATCCAAGGCTGAAACGCGGATCAGGTCCCAGTTCGGCACATCGTCAAAGGTGCTGGCCGTGCCATTGTCGTGGGTGGCTACGAACGCCGTGCCCATTTGCCTCAGCTTGGTGACTACCAACTCGGCGTTGGCCAGACCCAAAGGCGCGGTCCAGACCGACACCTCGCGCACCGGGTCCAGGATATTGGCGCCGCCGTCGCAGAGTTGAGGCGTGGTCAGGCCCAGCTCCCTGGAGTAGTTCAACGCATCCGCCGGTTCACGGCCGGTGGCGATGAACACAGAGATCTTCTTGGATAACTGGATTATCGCTTCACGAACGGCAGGGGTTATCTTTTCGTCAGGGCCGATGATAGTGCCGTCCAAGTCTAGAGCGGCTGCCAGGATTGGCGAGTTCTTGCCAGTTGAATTGTTGGCCATTGAGTCCCTTAAGTTGCCAAGTTTCACTTCTGTAATTCTACATGACTGGCGACCATGAATGAGATTCACCGGTTTAACCGATCAATAAAATAGGCCCCCTGAATATCAGGAGGCCTTTTCGTTAGCTCGTGAAACTACCGGTTAGCTGAAGATCAGCTCGGTGTTCTTGCGTTCTGGGCTGCGCATCAGGGCTAGACCCTCTTCAGGGGTGTCGGTGGCGTTGCAATACAGCTCAATACCATTGCCTTCCGGATCCTTGATGTAGATGCTCTTGGTCATGCCGTGGTCGGTGGTTCGCATCTCGGCAGTGTCAAAGTGATCTTGTAACTTGTGCCAGTACTCGGTCAGCTCTTCGAAATCTGCGACCTCGATGGCCATGTGGTTCAGTCCAACATCGCCGTCGGCGGTGTCAGCGGCGCCTTCAGGGGCCTGGAAGATGGCCAGGTCATGGTGCATCTCGCCAGCGGTCAGGAAAGTCCCGAAGCCAGGGCGCTCCAGGGCAATCTCAAATCCGATGACGTCAGTGTAAAACTTGGTGGCTGCGCTCAGGTCTTTGGCGTTGATGACCAGATGGCCGATTCTTGTGGGTTTAGGCATATCAGTTCTCCTATTTCTCCCCTGTTGATAGGGGTACTACGATTGTGGTTCTGCGGTCAGGCCGCTCAGGATATTGATAATTTACGTTCCGAATACTATACCGTTTCAGGGATAAAAATCCAAGGGGCAGATCCACGACCAAGCCACGCTCAGCCCTCCCGCTCCAGGAACCGTTGGACACGGTCCATGGCACCTGTTTTGTCGTAGCCCTGGTAGAGAAGCATGGTATTCCGAACCGGGTCTCCGCCAAAGAAACGTTCGTACAACACCTGGCGACCGCCAAAGGCGCTGCAGGCCACGTCCCAAGCCAGGTGGAACAGGCGCACACGGTCTCGGGCTCCGGTGGTCTCAGTGGCCAGATAGTGTTCCAGTTCGGGTGCTATGGCGGCGTCGAAATCAGACTCTCCTGGTAGCACCATCAGACTGCTTGAGCCCAGAAGCTGTACGATCTCGGCCATCCTGGGATACATGTTGTTGGCGTAGATTGCCCTGGCGGCGGAGAGCGGCGCAAATGAAGGGCACATCACCCCCCATTCATTCAATTTGGCATCGGCTTCCGCGGCCCGAACCGAGGATTTCATCATCTCAAGATTCACTATGATCTCGCCGATCCGCTCCTGAACGTGGGGCACCTGGGTCGAACCCAGAGTCTCGGCCATCAGGGAAGTCAGCCCCAATAGAAACTCGGTCTTTACCACAGTGCGGTTGACCACCTGATGTCCGGTGTGGGAGGTGGACTTGGTCGCCGCGGCAAAGCTGTTGGCCATATCCACGTCGCCCAGCAAAAAGACACGCTCCCAGGGGACGAGCACATTGTCGAAGAACACCACGGCGTCCATCTCTTCAAATCTGGAACCCAACGGGTGGTCAAAGTTGGAGCGGCCCATATCCAGGCTCTCGCGGCACATGAACATCATGCCAGGGGTGGCGCACGGAATGGCGAACGAGAAAGCTTGTTTCTTGGCCTCTTCACCCAGCAGGTGGGTGCGAGTGGGGTAGACGGCGATCTCGTCTGAGATGGGGCCCAGGGTGGCTAGAATACGACTCCCATGCACCACGATGCCGGCATCGGTCTCTTTCACCACGGTGAGAGCAACTTGGTCTTCCAGCCGGTCAAGGATGGAGGGGTTGCGACTGCGCTGCAAATTGACCAGCGTGTGGGTCATGGTGAGGTCGTTCTCGCGGATGTACTCGTGGTAACGCAGGACGTTGTCTTTGAATTCGGGCTTATTGTCCGCGAAGTAATCCGAGGACCCAGCCCAGCCTGAGATGGCGCAATTGAGAAAATCGGGCGTACGGGCCATCATCCCGCAACTCTCCCACGCCCAGTTGGTCATCATTTCCCGTCGCTTCACCAGGTCCTCAATGGTCCTGGGAATGATAAACGAATGGCCGACTGGTTCGCCTGAAGAGGGAGAGGCAAAGGTCATGGCGTCTTTGGTGGCCGAATTGTGCTGCTGGTCGTAGAGGGACGCCAGAGACCGGACGCCGTTCCGAAAGGCGGGGTGGGTGGTGACATCGTCCACCCGCTCACCACCGATCCAGACTTCGGCAGGTTTTTTCGACAGATGGTCAATGTATTGCTGCCCCGTTCGTGCGGGCATTGGTCAGCCTCCCAGGGAAATTTGGGCGAGTGTAGCAGTGGCTATAAAGAGTGTCAAAACCGGATAAGCCAAGCGGCCATGTGGCCCACCAAATCAGCCCTTTTGGCCAGGTAATCAGTGCCGCTTGCCCATTATTGAGACCGGACGCGCCCCTTAAGATGCAGGTGTTGAATGGTATGCCATGCGATTGGGAAAGGGGGAGAACAGATGTATAAACGAATATTGGTGCCGTTAGATGGCTCACTCACCGGCGACCGAGTTCTGCCTTATGTCCGAAACCTGGGCAGGAAGCTCGACGCGAAGGTTAAGTTGTTCCGGGTATTCGATGAACGGTCAGAGTTCTCCTATCCGGAGCCTTTCCTGTTCCAAGACCGGTACGGTGAGGACGCGACACTGTATCGAAACGAGGTCATGACCTCTCTTGGCATGACCAAGACGAACCTGGAATCCGCGGGCGTGGCGGCTCAGGCTGTGATGCACGAACCGGACCATCCGGAAATCGATATGACCGATCCTGACCACGACTGCGGCACCCCGGCGCAGCACATCGTGGCCGAATCCAAAAAAGTGCCTGACACACTGATCGTCTTGTCGACCCATGGCCGTGCCGGACTGGGCCGGTGGGTCATGGGCAGCGTCACGGATAAGGTTCTCCATTCGGTCAAGACACCCATGTTGATCATCCGAACGGAAGACAACGATGCGTTTCTGGACGGAACGATGGGGCATATCATCGTCCCGCTGGACGGATCAAAGTTGGCCGAGACGATTCTGCCCCATGCAGTGGCCCTGGCTAAGGGACTTAACGCCACACTGTGCTTGGTAAGGGTTACAGCGGGCGATAATCTGAGTCTAGAAGCCCGCAACGACCTGAAGTGGCTGGCCGATAGGGCACGGGAGGAGGGGGTCGCCGAGGTTGAGAGCAAGGTGCTTTACGGCTTGCCCGCCCGGGCGATCGTGGAATTGACCCACAAATATCCAGACTCCCTGGTGGCGATGACCACCCACGGCCGCTCTGGAATGAACCGGTGGTTGATGGGCAGCGTAGCGGATAAGGTGGTACGTGAAGCCGCCGGACCGGTGTTGGTCTTAAGAGACTGATCGGCCAGGGTTCAAACAATGGCAGTAACGAAAGGGCACGACAACGTCGTGCCCTTTCGTGTCGGTGTACAAGTTAGCTCCAATTCGTGCGGGTGCGGCTCGGTTGGTAATCGTAGGGGCGGGTTTTCAACCCGCACTGCTTGCTTGGGACATATCTCAGATCACTAAACATCTCCTCGGAAATGATCGTTTCTCCGAAATCTTGTTGTCGACACCAGGGCGGGTTATAAACCCGCGCCTACGAGGGTCGTTGTCGCTGGGAATACCTCAATTGAGAAGCAGCAAGGCTATGTAATACCCGATGAAAGCTAACACTGCGCTGTCGGTGACCCCCAGCATCCCCAGATACCGCTCTCCCTCGACCACCGCCACCATACCCAGAATGATCCCCAGTACGCCAAAGATAAGCGGTGCAACGGCCACGGATATGAACGCCATTATCAGGCTGGCTATGCCGAACCGCCTACCCGAACTGGCTGTGAAGGCCTTGATTATCTTTTGTGTATCTATCTTCAACCTATCGTATTACTAAATAGTTAAGATACATGAAGCCATACTGTGGCTATTTGAGAAAGCATCACATTGAAAACGATTGATTTACGCGGCTATTACAGTAAGTAAAGCGGGTAAATACCGTTTCCGTGGGCGGTGTGTTATGTTACCGGCGTCTATGGTGCCCCAAGTTTGGGATCAACCACTGAGTTGAACCCCATTGTCGCGGGACGAAGCAAAGCTGATGACAGCATTAGGTAGGAGGTAGGTATGAAAGGTCGAGTGGTAGTTTGCAAGGAATACGGCAAACCTTTCGTAATTGAAGAGTATGAAGTGCCGGAGCCTGCTCCTGGCGCGGTGATCCTGCGCATGACCCAGGCTGGAGTATGTGGTTCAGACCTGCACACCTGGCGTGGCGACCAGAACAATGTGAGCCTGCCCCTACCCCCAACCGGTCGGGCCATGGGCCATGAGGGGACCGGAGTGATCGAGATACTCGGCGACGGAGTCGAGACCGACTCCGCTGGAGCGCCCATCAAGAAGGGAGACCGGGTGATCTACGCCGCCGTCTTCCCCTGTTACCACTGCCGCCAGTGCCTGAAGGGCAACACCAACTGGTGCATGAACCGTAACTATCCCGCCGCCGGAGTCTGGCCATACTTCGTAGCCACCTACTCTGATTACCTGTACTTGCCTGACCGGCATCCCTTCTTCAAAGTGCCGGACGAACTGGACGAAAACATCTTGGGTCCGGTGAACTGCGCCATGGGCACGGTCACCACCGGCCTGATCCGTGCCCAAGCTGGCGAGGGCGACTACGTGGTGATCCAGGGCGCTGGCGGTCTCGGCATCCACGCCACCGCCATGGCCAAGGAGATGGGCGCTGATCGGGTGATCGTCATGGACCGCTTGGAGAACCGCCTACAACTGGCCGAGGAGTTCGGCGCTGACCACACCATCAACATCGAGGAGTTCAACACCCCCGAGACCAGACTCCGCCGTGTCAGGGAACTGACCGACGACCGTGGTGCCGACGTGGTGATGGAGTTGGTGGGCCGGGCAGAACTGCTGGCCGAAGGCATCGACATGCTAAGCAACGGCGGAACCTTCGTTGAGATCGGCGATATCGTCCGGGGCAAAGAGGTGTCCATCGACCCGTCCAAGCTGCTCACCGGCAAGAACATCGTCGGTTCACTGATGTACAAGCCGGAATTGCTGCCCAGACTGCTCAACTTCCTGGTCCGCAAGAAGGACACTCTTCCCTTCGAGAAGATCGTCTCCCATACCTTCCCGTTGGCCGAGGTCAATGATGCCTTTGCCCAGGCGGAATGGGACCAGAGCCAGACTCCCATCACCAGGGCCATGCTGGTTCCCTAGGCGGATAGCCCGTTAAACCTCAGGAGTGGAATGGCGATGGTAGCGAACGAAAAACAGCTGCAGGGGTTGATAGAACCACGGCCAGAATTGGTTGAGGCGGCCAGAAAGGCGGCTGTAAAGATTGCGGCTCGTGCACAGGAGACTGATCGGTCGCGTCGGGTGCCTGTGGAGAACATCCAGGACCTGCATGAAGCAGGGATGCTGACCGTCGCCATTCCCAAGGAAAACGGTGGCACCGAGGCCGATCTGGTGACCCAGGTTGCCCTTTACGAACTTATCGGCGGGGCGTGCGCGTCTACGGCCTGGCTCATGGGCAACCACTCGGTGCTCTGCACCAGGGCCATGGGCCTGATGGGTGAGGATTCCCACTGGCTGATCAAAGACGTGGTGGATAACGGCTCGCTCATCTCACACGCCGCAATCCCCGGGGGTGACACCAAGCCAGCCCCGGGAGGGTTCGTCGCATCTGGTCGCTGGCCCTTCGTCAGCGGTTCCAGCATCTCCACCTGGATGTTTCTCAGCACAATGGTTCCCGGGCCGTCGCCCACCTGGAAGGGTTCAGGCACGCCTCCCGCTTACAACCGCTGGTTGGTCATGCCCACGAGCCAGCCAGGTTTGACCATCGACGAGACCTGGATGGCCATGGCCGGCCGGGGTTCCATGACCCATGACGTGGTCTTGGACAACGTGTTTGTGCCCGAGGACATGACGCCGGTAGACAACCGTCCTCTGGGCCATCAACCCTGGCTGCCCAACGGTCCGGCGGCCCTGAAGGTTCCAACCAAGGCCAGGGTTTGGATGTCTGGCATGATGTTGGGCGTCGCCCAGGCTGCCCTGGACGAGACCATCGAGTTCGGCAAAACCCGCAGCATGACCCTAGGCGGCAAGCCCAGAAGCAGTATGCCAGGCAACCAGTTTGCGGTGGCCGATGCCGCCATGTTCATCGAGGCCGGGCGAGCCCTGCTGATTCAAGAGGTCCGCAAAATCACGGTAAAAGCCTCTGCCGGAGAGGAATTTGTCCCTGATGACGCTGCCCGGGTTGAGATGGCGGGTCTCGTTGCCAGAGAAAACGCCCAAAAGGCGGTGGACAGGTTGTTCGCCGTACGTGGTGCCCACGGCCTCTACGAGACCGACACCTTCGAGCGTTACTACCGTGACGTCCGCATGGGCACCCTGCACGCAGTAAGCGCCCCCGACCTGGTGCGAGAACAACTAGGCAAACACCTCTTTGACATCCCTCTAGATGTGGAACCCCGCTGGTCGTAACAACGAAACAATCGGACAAGAGAAAAGCCCTTCTCATCGAGAGAAGGGCTTTTTATTTTCAGCCATCTGATATGGGAACCCGCCTGTGGCGGCGGCGGTCGCTAGTCTGAGGAGGGGAGTTTGCGGGGTTCTTGAATCTCCATGGGCTTGTCGCAGCAGTCTATCTCGCCCTCGCCGCTCTTGGTGCAGAGCACGCCGCTGCCGCAGGTCTCGCAGACGTATCGTTTGCCTAATTGGTTGGCCATTTGACAGTCCTCCGGGAATATCGCTGAGGTGTTTGGGGATTTAGCCGGTTACTTGAGTTCCATTGGGGTCTGGCAGCAGGCGATGGCGCCGTCGCCTCCCTTGGTGACGATGAACTCGGAAGCGCACTTGCTGCATACGTAGCGTTTGCCAGTCTGATTAGCCAACTGTTCAGCTCCATTTTCTGGACATTTTTGGGTCGCCCTTAGGCTCGTTCCAATTATAGCCATGCAGGCTCGGGGATTCAACATAACCGAACGGGTTTGGGGCGGGGTCAGGACTCAGCAGATTCCGGCTTTTCGATGAATCGGACCAGGAACGTGGCCTCACCCAAGGGAATGCCGTCAAAGAGTATGGCGGCAGAATGGATCCCTGGCGCCTGCACCGGGATTCGGAAGGTCTTGATCCATCGTTGGAACAAGATTCCCTCGTCCCATTCCACTTTCTGGGCAGGGGGAGTGTCCAGCGGGATGCCAGGGGTCTTCAGGGTCACGAATAGGTAGTGGTCACCAGGCTCCACACCGCCGATGCAAAAGGCCAGGTTGTAATCCACTGTGGCAAGGACTGGGCTTTCCGGTTCGGAAGAACCGTCTGGTTCGGGTATGTCCAGGAGATCGACTATCCCTGTTAGGGACAGGTCGCCGTTTTCCTCTTCTGCAGTGTCCTGGCAGAAGAGGGCATATTTCAAAAAGGGTCCGCTGGCTTCTTGGGCCAAGTTGGAGCCTCCATTGGGCTAGGGTTTTTGTTCTCAAACGTCCGGAAATCGGACGACCAATTCTAGCATGGCACCGGATTACGGAAAACGTCGAGCCGCCGCAGATTTTGGTGGACCATTGCCAACCGCGCCCAATATTGAGAAACTAGGCGCGTAATATTAAGCTCGGGGGTGGCCGTAGTGGCATCCACGCAGGGCACACAACTCACTCAAGATAAATTCAGTCAGGGTATGACCACCCAACAGTACATAGACCAGATCAAGGTCAATAAAGACCCATTTGTGTCTATCTACGAGATGGTCCAGGTTCCGTCAGAATCGTTGAACTTGTTCAACGGTCTCAGTGAGCCCATCAAGTTGGCCGTGTTTACCGCCGACTGGTGCGGCGACGCCATGAGCACCACTCCGGTTATCCTGAAGTTGGCAGATAGCATCCCAAACATTGCCCTTCAGGTGTTCAACCGTGACGATGAGTTGGAGTTGAGCAACAGCCTCCTGCCAGAACACCGCGCCGGTACTGTGCCCATCTTCGTGGTCATGGACCAGGAGATGAACCAGAAGGTCCGGTTTATTGAGACGGCCAACAACCTGGTGCCGAGTATCGACGCCATGGACGAGGCCATCGACCAGGAAACCGCGGGAATGGATGAAGCCGAAGCTCGGCGGGCCAAGCGGAGACGGCGTAACTCCTACCGGGTGGAACACGCCCAGGAATGGGGCGAAGTCATCCTGGAAGAATTCGGTGGGTTGGTCGCCGACGCACTGTCGGGCAGACAATCAGACCTGCCTCTCGAGGGTGGCACCAAGTGGCCGCCAGAGGATTAACCTTTAACACGGGAATACTAATGCGCCAGGCCGGACCAAGCTAGAAAGCTGACTGGTCTGGCGGCGCGATCTATCACTGGAAAACTATTCTGCGAGTAGGGTGATGGCTGAAGACCTGATCGGAATGGAAGACATGTCGGCGATTTTTGAGGTGACAGACGCCTTGGGAATCCATCGGGAGTCGGTACGCGTCGAACTCACGAAAGAAGACCCCGGCTCCATCCAGAGGGTGGCTGACGGGATGGTTGAAATCACGTTGCCCGTTAACGAGAGTGCCGAGATCTTCTGCCGCAAGTTGCGCATCGACTTGGAAGCCATGGGCTTTGAGGCTTCTGATTCCATGTTCGACTACGACGATGATGAAGGCGACGACGATGACCCTCGTCCGTCGTCGCCCCAGAGACTTCGTTAGCCCGATAACCGGAGCCTAGTACCCTGCTTCTCGCCACTCAAAAGCCAGATTGGCGTAACGAACGAATACTGCTCCGCCAGGGGCAGCCATCGGCCCATTGGCGGCGAGCAAGGCGATGCTGTGCTGCTCCCCAGGTGTAACCTCTTCAGTCATCAACACGCGTTGGGGCACATTGAACCCCTGCACTGCGCCCCGGTGCCTGTCGCATACCCCATCGATCCACAGTTCCCCGTAGTCGTCGATGCACGTCTCAAATTGAACCCTTACGCCAGCGGTGGGGTGGCCATCCACCGTCTCCGGAAACGTCACGTTGATGCGGTACCACACAAAGGAAAACCCGTGGGTGATCCACTTGGCCAGGTCGGTGCATACCTCCCAGCCGGAGTCGTCGTACTCAGGTAATCGTGCTGGAGACCCTTCAAGTTGAGATACCAGGCCCTCATTGGGTTCGCCGGGCACCAGGCCCTGGGCGAATTTCCACTGGCCATGCACGGCTGCCAGGCCGCTTTCCGTATTGAGGTCAATCACTGCTCTAGGCATGTCTTCTCCCCCTATTCTTGTCAGTTTGTTTCTATTTGCTAATCGATGCCAACGATCTTGATGCTGGCGTGAATCTTATAAATGCGGTTGATGTTCACCAAGAGTGGGGTGATCTGTTCCACATATTTGGCGTTTGCCAGGCTGCCGCCGTCTACCCCCCTCAAGTCTTTTATCTTATCGGCCATATCCATGACTAATTTCTTAGCTTCTGTGTGGTCAGAACAGACCACCACGTCGCCTTCCATGACCGCATCTGGGTTTAGAAGCTCCTCGGCGCTGGCGTTCTGGAAAGCGGCCACCACCTGGGAGTCTGGAAGCATCTCCTGGGCTTCTTCGGCTGCTGATCCGGCTTCAACCTCCACTGCGCTGGCGCCCTTGCCCCGTTCGAACTTCATGGGGGCGATGACACTGACCACGATCTTACCCTCCAACGCCGGGCCAAGGTCTTCCAGCACTGGTCGTTGGCCCTCGTAAGGAAATGCCAGGAAGACCACGTCGGCTGCGGCAACCGCGCCTGAGTTATCGGAGCCGTTGATCACCACGCCTGGCGCAGTTGCCGCCAGTTCCTCCGCTGCGGTGGCCCCTCGGGCAGCATCGCGGGACCCGATGATCGGTGTTTCTCCGCCCATTGCCAGCCGCAGGGCCAATCCCTTACCCTCCGGTCCTGTTCCCCCCAGGATCGCTATTGTCGATGCCACCATCAAGCCTCTCGTAATAAACCAATTTGCCGATCAGATTGCAGACCGATGCGGACCGACATCACCCGTGCGGCATAAAATGTCATACCGGACCAGCGGTCGATCATGCGGCAATACTATAGCTGTAACAAGAAGCTGATGGAAGGTCTTCCCGGGCGGCCTGATCAAGGGAGTGGGTGAGTGATGCGTTTCAAATAATTCCATGGAGATAGTATTCCCAATAGCCTTGACCCTCGCCTGTGAAGCAATTAACATCTCAGGCGATGCCCCAGGGGTTTAACGTTTTAGGCAGTAAATAACGGCGGCGTGGTCGCCGTGTGAAGATAAGCGGAATTCAATGAACGACGGGAGTAGATAGATGAAAGCGCCACTGATTTTGGTATCCGCATTGGCAGCGCTGGTCTTCCTGATAGCCGCCTGAGGAAGCGATCCAACACCAGCCCCAGAGATCAACCAGGTGACATTCACCGCCTCTGATTATGCCTACGGCGGTCCTCAGTTCATGCTGGCAGGTATGACCGAGATGGTGTTGACCAACACGGGGCGTGAATTGCATCATCAGCAATTGATGACCGTGCCCGAAGGCATGAGCAGCGATGACCTGATCGCTGGGTTGCTTTCTGGAGAAGCCGGACCACTCCCTCCTGGTGTTGCAGCTGCGGGCGGCGTGGGACTCATCGGCCCCGGCGCTACCGGTAGAACAACACTGAACATGACTGCTGGGAATTATCTCATCGTGTGCTTTATACCCAACGCTGAGGGCGTTCCCCACATGGCACTTGGCATGGTCAAACCCATCACGGTGATTGAATCATCCGCACCGGTGGCGGCTTTGCCCAGCGCCAAAGTCTCGGTTGATATGGTGGATTTCGGGTTCGGTCTTTCAGAACCGATCTCAACCGGATCCCAGAATATCAACGTGATCAACAAGGGTGAACAAGATCACGAAGCGTTCTTGATCCGTTTGGCTCCCAACGCCACAGCCATGGACTTTGTCGGCGCCTTCGCCCCTGACGCCCTCCCGGACCACCTCCCGGAGAAGCTCTAGGTGGCTTACAGGTTGTCACATCAGGGGTTAGCGGCTCCTTCGACGTCGATATCACCCCGAGTAACTACGCGTTCGTATGTTTCGTTGAAGACCCAAATACCGGAGCCCCTCACTTTGCACTGGGAATGGTTGAAGAATTAAGTGTCCAATAACATCTACGATACGGACTGGTAGCCTAGTAATAGCGATAAAAAAGCCCCCGGAATCTCCGGGGGCTTTGCTTTGGCCACGTACTAAAACTCCAGTCTTGTGTTCCTATCCAGGCTCGGCGATAATGGGGCCAATATTTGCCAGCAATTTTTACGCGTGTTCAAGCGTATAGAAACTGAGTATTTGAAACTGATCGGAGGTCCACCATGGACGAAGATGCCAAGAAGACTGCTTTACGCATGATCCCCTATGGGATGTATGTGCTGACCAGTAAGAGCAAGGACGGCAAAGAAGTTAGCGCCGCCACTGTGAACTGGCTGACCCAAACATCGTTTGCTCCGCCTCTAGTGGCCGTTGGCGTCAAGGGCGACTCCGGTGCCCACGCCCACATCACCGACACCGGTGTATTCGCTGTCAACGTGATTGGCAAAGACCAACTCGACCTCGCCTTCAATTTCTTCAAGTCCCACGAGCGCGAGGGCGATTCCATCGGCGGGCAGGATTTCACGGCAGGTCCTGAGACTGGTTGCGCATTGTTCAACGGGTCTCCCGCCTGGTGGGAGTGCAAAGTTGTCGGACAGCTCGACCAGGGCGACCACACCCTCTTCTTGGGCGAGGTCTTGGAAGCCGGCGTCAACGCTGAGGACCAAACGATCCTAATGCGAGAGCACAACCTAAACTACGGCGGCTAACGGCACAGCCGTGTTTCGTTTGTCGCTGTTCTATAGAGTTGTTTCCTGGTTTGCTGGCCCGTGTTTTGGCAAGTGAACAGGCTGACTTAGCAAAAATATAAAAACACTCCGAAAGGGAGGGTTCCAACCAATGGTAGACCTGAGACGTGCGGCCGCGATTGTCGGCGTGCACGAGCACATCACCCGGTACGCGCCGGACAAAAGCGAACTGCAGATTCAGGCAGAGAGCATTCAAAAAGCTCTGGAAGATGCCGGACTTGAGAAGAAGGACGTTGATGGCCTGTTCTGTGCTTCAATGTCGGTTCGGAACAGCGGGCTGAATCTGGCCGATTACCTGAATCTGTACCCCAAGATGGTGGACAACACCACCGTGGGCGGCGGTTCCTTTGAGTTCCACCTTTCCCACGCGTTGAACGCCATCCATGCCGGCCGCATCAACTGCGCCGTCATCACCTATGCCACCCAGGCCCGCTCCGGTGGGGTATCGGTGGGCACCGGCGGTATCAGCCGCCAGGGTCATCCTCGGTTGGACCCGGCCCCAGACAGCTTCGAAGAACTGTACGGTCTCACGACCGTTGGTCTCTACGCCATGATCGCCCAGCGCCACATGCATCTGTACGGAACAACCTCCGAGCAGTTGGCTGAGGTGGCGGTGACCATGCGCAGGCACGCTTCACTGAATCCGGAAGCGCTGTTCCGCGACCCCATCACCGTGGAAGATGTCATGCGGTCTCCGGTGGTCTCCACACCACTGCATCGCAACGACTGCTGCGTCATCACCGATGGTGGCGGCGCGGTTGTGGTGGCCTCTCCTGAACTAGCCCGAAACTGCAAGCAGAAGCCGGTCTGGATTCTGGGAGCCGGCGAAGCGGTAGCCCACCAGGGCGCAGGCAAGCGCGACCTGATGTACATCGCGGCCAAGCAGAGCCACGTTCCTGCCTTCGAGATGGCAGGTGTCACCCAGAAAGATATCGACATGGCCATGATCTACGACTCGTTCACCATCACGGTGATTGAGACCCTGGAGGACCTGGGCTTCTGCGAGAAGGGCGAGGGCGGCCAGTACGTGCTCAACGGACGCATCGGTCTGGGCGGTGAGATGCCCATCAACACCGACGGCGGGGGCCTGTCCTCCAACCATCCTGGCATGCGTGGCCTTTTCCTCCTATTGGAGGCAACAAGGCAGTTGCGAGGCCAGTTCAAGGGGACCGAGCGACAGGTTCCAGATTGCAAAATAGCCCTGTGCCACGGCACCGGCGGAGCCCTGGGCTCCCGCCACAGCGGCGGCACAGTCATTCTGGCGAGGGATTAACGATGACAACTTGGAATAAACCCCTGCCTACGATCAACGGCGAGACCAAGACCTTCTGGGATATGGCCCGTCGCGGCACTCTGCTGATTCAGAAGTGCGATAGCTGCAACGAGTTCCAATGGTACCCTCGCGGTATCTGCTCCAACTGCTGGTCCAGCGAGATCAAATGGTTCCCGTCCACCGGACGGGGCACGGTATGGACCTTCACCGTGACCAACCAGAACCGGACCCAGGGCTTCGACACCGGACCCTATGTCCTGGCCCTGGTGGAACTGGAAGAGGGCGTTCGAATGTTCACCAACATCGTGGAATGCGACCCGAAGGATGTCAGCATTGGCATGGCCGTGGAAGTAACCTTCCAGCAGGCCACCCCTCAGATATTCGTTCCTCTGTTCAAGCCAGCTTCTTAAGCCGGAAAAGCGGAAAATCAAAAAGGGCATCCCGATTCATCGGGATGCCCTTTTTTGTTGCTGATAGCTGAAGGTTTCAGCTTAAGACTTTCTCCGTCCCACGCCCATCATCTTGAGGGCGGAGCCGGTCATGGCTACCGGAGGCATGGCCATCCACATGTCTCTCCAAGCGCCGCCGCCAGCACGGTCGAGCACCGGAGGCAGATACCGGAACATTCGCATCATTGCGCCATAGTGCCGTTGCTCTGGGAACGACGCGGAGACTTTCCTTCCGCAATGTCGGCCAACGCCTTGGCCAAACCAGCCGTCTCGCTGGCCCAATGTGCCCGAAAGGCGATCGTGCTGTCGCTGTTCAGGATGTATGCGGAGTTGGGCTTGGTGCTGAGCGCTCGGTGGAGCGTGCCGTTGATGTCATCAACCGCAACCTCAAACTTGTGTCCGTGGAGGTCTCGCAGCGCCTTGGCATGCTCGAATTTCTCCTCATAGGTCTGTGGTTGGAGCGCGGCAGACCCCGGGTGGGCCTCCCTGACTGCCACCAGCACGAACCGTACCCGATCGCCGTACTTCTCATATAGCTCATTGATCCCGGGAGCTGAACTGTCGGTCATTGGGCAGGTCAGTGACCCAAACACCAGCAGCGCCGGACCGGTCTCCTTGAGGTCTTGGGACGAAAATGTCCCTCTGTCCAGGGTTTCTAGCTCAAAACTTGGAACTTCGTTCCCCGCCTCGGGTGCGTTCTTGCTGAAGCGCATGTCGCTGAGCATGGCTCCCATCTTGAACCGCTCGAATCTGTAATCCTGACCGGAACCTCCAATCTCTGAAGTACTTCCGGTTTTCTTTGCCGTGGTCATCTTTTGAAGTGTTTCTCCTCTGCTGTTTCTCGGTAGGTTCGATCTTCATGAATTACCATCACCGAACAGCGCACTATCTTTTAGTTAGTGCAATTAATCTGATGCAGAGGAATCAGCAAAGATTCACCGGATTCAAAAGCCTGTAATAGAAGAAACACGTCCGTTCCCGTAGGCGCGGGTTTCCAACCCGCACAACCACGCCGAAACATTTTTGGTTTGAAGGCAAACACGCTTGCGACATTGAATCGGCTATACGACAAAAAGGGCTGGTTATAAACCAGCCCCTACGAGACGCCGTTGCAGTTACAGATGCCTGTGGATTACCGGGCCGATTTGTTCTCCTGGGCACGGATGCGCAGTTCCTGGCAGATATCTTCGTCGGCCTGCGCCAACTCGGGTTCATCTTGGAAGATGTAGACGATGGCTCGCTGGCCGTAGTAGGCGTCAGCCATGGGGTCCAACTCGATGGCTTCTGTCAAGTCGGCGATGGCGTCTTCATTTTTGCCCACCTCGTACCAGGAACAACCACGGTGATAGAAGGCTTCAGCGAGCTCCGGCTCCAACTCAATGGCACTGCCGTAGTCCTCTATAGCCTTGTGGTAAACGCCGTTACGGCTATAGCGGTTGCCCCGATCCAGAAACCCTGCGGCGTCGGTGGGTTCCTGAGCATGTTTTCGTTCAAATACCATAAATCCTTTACATCACCGAGCGAACAAGCCCACCGTCCACCAGGATGGTCGTGCCAGTGATGTACGTGGACTTGTTGGAGGCTAGGAAAGCCACCAGGTTGCCCAATTCCACCGGTTCTCCAACCCGGCCAACGGCGGTATCTTGGGCGCGGAGGCCCAAAGCATCTTCCACGCTGATCCCCAGTTCATTGGCCCGGGATGTGACGTTGGAGAGCATGCGCTCGCTCATGATGGAACCAGGGCAGACATTGTTGACCAAGATGCCGTCGCGTCCGACCTCATCAGCCAGGCTCTTCGCGTAGGCAACCACGCCCATGCGAGTGGCACCGGAGAGGGCCAAATTGGGGATGGGGTTGTAGACGGTGCTGGCCAGGATGTTGATGATACGTCCGCCGCCCCGTGCCCTCAAGTGAGGGATGCTTTCCCGGCACATACGACCAAAGAAGATCAGAGAGCGGTGTACTGCGGTCTCCCACTGTTCCTCGGTGGCATCCATGGAACGGGCCAGGGGCGGTCCACCGGAGTTGTTGACCAGGATATCCAGTCCGCCAAACTGATCCACGGTGGCCTTGATCATGCCGGTGATAGATTCCAGCTTATCCAGGTCGGCAGCGTAGGTCATGACCTCGGCGCCCGTTGACTCGCGAATCTCAGTGGCCGCCTGTTCCAAATCGGCGCTGGTACGGCTACAGATGGTTATCTTGGCGCCTTCTTCCGCCAGTACCTGGGCGGAGGCCCGGCCCAGACCCTTGCTGGCACCGCCAATGATTGCGACCTTGTCTTTCAATCCCAAGTCCATGATTAGTCCTTGTAACCCCTGAATTGAGGGTTGTTCGTTCAATCGAAGTCTGCCTGCTACAGGCAATAACGGGGATTATATCAGGCAAAGCCATGAAGCTGGCCCATGCTATACTCCAAACCCATCGCCCCGAGGGTAAACCGAGGCGAAATCGAGCCTGGTATTTGAGGTTAATGGAAGCCAAACCACAGCTTTGGGACGACGCTCTGGCTGAAGAGATCGAGCAGTTTGCGGTGGAGATCGCCCGCGGCGCTGGCAAGATACTGGCCGGGCACTTTGGTCGGCAGATTCAGGTGGAGTTCAAAGACGAACACGAACGAGATCCGGTCACCGCAGCCGATAAAGAGACTCAGGAGTACCTGACGGCTGAGATCGCCAAGCGGTTTCCCGACCACGGTGTACTTGGGGAAGAGGGCACAAAAGAAGAGAAGGAGTCCGAGGAACTGGCCAAGGACATCCTCTGGGTGCTTGACCCGCTTGATGGCACCACCAACTACATGAATGGCCTGCCCGTGTTCGCTTCTTCCATCGGTGTCATGTATCGGGGTTGGCCTATCGCTGCAGCCGTCTATATCCCCTGGCCCACAGGCTCGGACTCAAAGACCGAGGGCGGATTCGTGCTCCACTGCCGCAAGGGTGGCGGCTGTTTCGCCGACGATGAGCCGGTGTCGGTCTACATTTCCGACGAGCCCGTGCCCAGCCGATTGATTGGTGTTCCGGGTTACTTTGGAGTGGGACAGGGTTTCACTGGGAAGCTGGCTGGGAAGGCGGGAGAGGTACGGACAACCGGCAGCATCGCCTACGAATTGGCGATGACCGCTCGGGGTGTGCTGCAATATGCCATGTTTGGCGCTCCCAGGCTGTGGGACATGGTCGGCGGGGCCTTGGCGGTGATAGAGGCAGGTGGCGTTGTAATGACTCGCTTTCGCGGCGAGAAGGCTTGGCATCCCATGGAGTCGCTGATTCCCACCTGGGAAACAAAAACCCCAACCATGAAAGAACTTCGGAACTGGATGGCCCCTCTGGTGGCAGGCAACCCCAAGGTAGCCCCGCTGATCGCCGACAATGTGAAACGCCGCTTCAGCCTAAAGGCCCAGGTCAAGAAGGCAACCAGGCCATTGCGCCAGCGGAAAAAGAAACCGGCAGAAAAACCGGAATCAAAGCCTGAGAAGTAGACAGAAACAACTACTACCAGGGCGGGCCGGGCGTAGCCAATTCTATATAGGCTCCCCCGTTAGCTTCGCTCACTACAATCTCTCGGTCTTCATCGCGCGGTGAGACCTGAAACCCGTGGATTGAAGAATTTGGATCGTTGACCTGTATGTCATACCGGATCTGGGAGTTCTCGATATAGATTCTTCCTTCCTGGTAGGCGGCGACGTGATCCAGGGTCGAATCATAATTCTCCATCGTGGCTGGCCCGCCGAAGACCCTGGGATCGACTAGATTGGAGTTCCGTATCACCAAGCTGACCTGGCCCCAGGTAACAGGCCAAGCTCGCTGCAGCAAAGAATTCTTCACCGTCAAGGAAGAGTTGTTGCAAGGCAAATTCCAGATTTTGTGTTCGTAGAAGACTCCACCATCGGCATTGGGGTTGCCCAAGTCGCGCAACTCGCAGTTGACCGGTTCTCCGTTGCTATCCCCGATAGCCCAACCAAGGCTGAATCCGCTTGGCGTGTCCAGCACGGTGATGTGTGTATCATCGCTGATACTTGCGTCCCGTTCGTATAGATAGGAATCTTTTACCTCTACGGTGGTGTTGGGCCACATATCTACCGTCCAATCGGTCCACTGACGCTTTTCGGGAAACGAGATTTCATGTTTTCCGGCAGGCGGGAATAACTCGAACCAGACGTGGTGGGCATCGGAAACCCTGATCTTTGAGTCGTGCATTTCCCTGGGGAACGTGATTTTGACCGTGGAATAGTTGATGGCAGAGTAATCTAGTGCCCCTCCGGCACTAGTCCAAGGGTCGCCAACAAAATGGTCCAGGGTTACCGTTGATCCGCTCTCAAAGTCCCAGTTGATCCAGTATTGGTTGTGCCCAAATGAGTAGGAGTCGTTGATCTCAAGAGTTCCACCATCCTTGATCCGCAAACGCGTCTGCTGGTGTTCAACCTGCTCCCACAAGAGCAGGGAGTTCTTGATGATCAGCTTTCCGTAAACCTCGATGTCTTGACGCTTATTGGGGCTTATCCAGACTATCTGGTTTTCAAAGACGGTTTCTTCGCCAGCTTGCACTCTGAAGCTTTCATCGATGACGATTTGCTCTCGGGTATCGGTAGGCTGGAAAGTATAGCCTTACGACCCCTCGTTCCAGACTGGCATCGATGGGTCGGTGCCATCGACGAAACCAAAGACATTCTCGCCCTCAAATCTTAATCGTGGGTTTTGGGGAGTGGATTCTGGCTCCATTGCAGTTTCCATAACGGGGGTCGCAATGGGTGCTGGCGTAGGAGAAAGAACATCAGGATGGTCTGGTGTGGAGTCAGATGCTGGGACAGCCAGCGTGTTCGTATCAGTGTCCGCCCTTGTGTTCGCTGAGAGTGCTGATTCGACGTTAATGGACGTTGCGGTTGATTGACTCTGCGCTGGGACAGTAGCAGTGGGAGTCGAAAGCGGGGTAACCACGGGTTCGGTAGAATTCGCACAAGCGATTAGGATCAGCACAGTGGTCAGGAGAATCCATTGCTTGACGCGATTCTTGTAAATCCCCGTGAAGGTTTGGCACCTGTCTAATGCGGATGTCTCGATTTTAAATATGTTAGGGGATCTTCTCCAGCCGCATGATGTCCAAAAAAAGGCACCTCAATCATGGAGGTGCCTTGGTGTTTATTGATGAGTGGTCCATATAGCCTAGGCGGAATCCGGCTCCCAGCCCCAGGGGCGGGGACCCCAACCGGCTTCGTAGACCTCACCCTTTTTGATGGCCATGATGGGAATGACGGCCTTGTCGCTCTTTTTGCCGTCGCCCAGGATGTCGTAGACCATCCAGTTGCCTTCCTTGATCTCCAGCACCGAGACATCGGCCTGTTTGCCCACGGCCA
>PCAH01000181.1 GCA_002730485.1 Dehalococcoidia bacterium
TAGCCGGTCTCCGGGTTGTCTTCTTGTATCTCCAGCATGGCTGTGGCTGCCTGGGGTCCGTAAACAGCCAACAGGGCTTCCCGGGGCAGGCCGTTACCAGGACTGGTGAATGAGATGCGTCCATCAACCATCAACTGAAACCGAATACCAGGAAAGACCAGCGCGTAACGGCTAACCAACTCCTGGATGCGAGATGTCTCAGCGGATGAAGACCGCAGGAATTTGCGGCGAGCCGGTAGGTTGCCAAACAGGTCTGAAACTTCGATGGAAGTGCCAGGTGGGCACCCCTGTGCTCCGGAAGACTCCTGTTCTCCCCAAAGCAGATCCAGACGGTAACCTGCCGTGTTCAAAGGCTGTCTGGTGGTGATAACGGTACGGGAGACGGCGGCGATGCTGGGGAGGGCCTCGCCGCGAAAGCCCAGTGTGGCGATGGCGTCCAACTGGTCCTGGCTATCGATCTTGCTGGTGGCGTGACGCTGGAACGCGGTGGCCACTTCTTCGGCAGGAATGCCATGGCCGTCATCAATGACCTTGATCTGCTCCACACCGCCATCTTTAATCTCGACGGTGATCTGACTGGAGCCGGCATCGATGGAGTTTTCGACCAGTTCTTTGACCACCGAGGCCGGACGCTCAACCACCTCACCGGCGGCGATCTTGGCGGCCAGGTCTGGCGGTAGGACTTTAATCGGCATGGTGGAAACCCGGCCCGCCGGAACGCGGGTCAGAAAGATCGGGGACAGGCTCTGGGATGCAAAAAGAACCTAGAAGAGGGGGACGATGGTTCCCTTCTTGCGGTATTGCTTGTCTTCCGACGTTCCGGTGGCGGCGAAGTCGCATACGATGCGGTAGATGCGCTGCATCTCCTGGTCCACCGACCGCTTGAAGAAGTAGGGAGGGACCCAGACCCCGCCAAAGGCCGCGACCACTTCCGGATAGTCGTCGATCACGAAGTCGGGCTCGAAGGGCACACCCAACTCCTCCAGACGTTCGTGGAAGTGGTGAGTCGGCTTCTCGTAGACGCCGCTCACGTATTGGTTCAGTTCGAATTTGTTGACGACTTCCCAACGCTCACCCATCCCGGACCAGATATAGATCTTGTGGTTTTCGTCTAGTAATGCCTGGAAGGTTTCCTTGGTATCGGGCCTCAGGCTATTGTCCAACCCAAGGATGGTGTAGTCCACATCGAAAAAGATATTCATCGGCTGCTAACGGGCCCTTTTAGTCCATTTTACTTATAGTTTCGCTACCGCGGGTCAGGTCGTATCGCCATCACGGGCCCGGATTATAGCCTAGACATCCCGTAGATTCATTGTTTCAGATACACCGGTTATGTCAAATTTTGACCGGTAATCTACTTAGCCTCGGCGATCGCCGCTTCCATAGCAGCGCTACTGCCGCCGACCATCAATCTATCGCCGACTTTGAGCAACGGACGCCGCACCAACTTAGGTTCCTCAAGCATCAGTTTGACCATCTCGTCGTCGGAGAGTTCTTTATCGGCCAGACCCAGTTTTTTTAGACTGGGGCTGCGGCGGGCAAAGATATTCTCCGTGCCAACCATGGCCGCCAGGTCTCTGATCTCATTTTCGCTGAAGGTTTCTTTGAAGAAATCCCGGTCGGTGACATCTAATCCGTTCTGCAAGAGCAACTCCCTTGCTTTGCGGCAAGTCGATCAACGGGGCCACCAATAGAATTCAACGGTCTGGCTCAATTGGGCCTCCAATGTGGCTGTGGATGATTGGAATATCAGGCCTGATTCCAAAATCACCGAGTCATCTTATACCGAGATCACTCTTATGAAAAGTGTCTTTTCAGCCGCCTTCCGACGCCTCTTTTTGCAGTTCATAAAGCTTATTTATCGCCTGGAGCGGCGTGAGGTTTGGGATATCCAACTCGTTGAGCAATCCCTGCAATCTACCGCCGTCGTTGAACAGGGCTATCTGCTGTGCTGGTTCACCCATCAATCGTCCTGCAGGGCGTTTCTTGGAACCGCCATTCTGGTCGCTCTCGGCTTCTAGAGCCGCAAGCACTTCCCAGGCACGACTGATCACACCCTGGGGCAGCCCCGCCAACTGCGCCACGTGGACACCGTAGCTCTTATCGGCGCCACCCGGCACTATCTTGTGAAGAAACACCACACTGTTACCTTCTTCGGTGACCGCCACACTGCAGTTCCGAACTCCAGGTAGATTGGCTGAAAGCTGGGTCAGTTCATGGTAGTGGGTGGCAAACAACGTCTTACAGCCGAGCCGAGGGTCGTTGTGGATATGCTCGATCACCGAACGCGCGATGGCCAGCCCGTCGTAAGTGCTGGTGCCGCGGCCGATTTCATCAAGGATCACCAGAGAACGTGGCGTGGCTTGATTCAATATCGCAGCGGTCTCGACCATCTCCACCATGAAAGTCGACTGGCCAGTAGCCAGGTCGTCTTGCAGCCCAACTCTGGTAAATATCCGGTCAACCAGACCGATCTTGGCCTCAGATGCAGGCACAAAACAACCGACCTGAGCCATCAATGTGATGATCGCCACCTGGCGTATGTAGGTGGATTTGCCGGCCATGTTGGGTCCGGTCAGCACCATCACCCGGGTCTCGTCGTTGGAAAGGTCCACATCGTTCGGCACGTAAGCCCCAACGTCTAAGACCCGCTCCACCACTGGGTGACGGCCATTCACGACATGGATGGCGTTTCCCTGATCCAGTTTGGGTCTGATATACCCGTTCTCCACCGCCGTGTCGGCCAGACTCGAAAACACATCCATCCGTGCAATACCGGAGGCGATGCGGCCGATGGCGCCTGCTGATTCGGCCAGTTGGACGCAGACCCGGTGATAGACTGCTTTCTCTGCTTCCTCCAGGCGTTCCCTGGCGTTCAGCACCAGGGATTCGTACTCTTTCAACTCGGGAACTATGTACCGCTCGGCATTGGTCAGCGTCTGGCGGCGTATGTAGTCGTCAGGCACCTTATCGATATTGACCTTGCTGACCTCGATGTAATAGCCGAAGACTTGGTTGTAACCAACTTTCAAGCCCTTGATGTCCGTCCGGTCCCGCTCCCGTTGTTCCAGTCCGGCGATGAACTGGCGGGCGTTGGTGGAGGCATTTTTGAGGTCATCCATCTCCGGAGCAAACCCTGGTTTGATGACGTTGCCGTCGCCAACCGCTCCTACCGGGTCTGGGTCGATGGATTCTTCGATCAACGAGCAGACTTCAGGCATGGGCAGCAGTTGGGCCTGCAGCCAGTCCAGATTCGGAGAGTCCAGCAGTTCCCGCAGGCTGGGCACCGAAGCCAGACCGTCTTTCAACGCGATTAGTTCCCGGGGATTGACAGTGCCGGAGACTATCCTGCCCACGATGCGTTCTAGGTCAGACACCTTGTTCAGCGCCGAGATGGCATTCGCCCGTTTGAGTCCGTCCAAGTAGAAATGATCGACGGCGTCCAGACGTTGTTCCAATTCCGCCAGGTTGAGCAGCGGTTGTCCCAACCATTGGCGCAGCAACCGGCCACCCATGGGTGTCTTGGTTCGGTCTAGGGCGGTCAAAAGCGACAGCTCTTTACTGTCGTTTCTGCCTGCGGAGAAGAGTTCCAGGTTCCGGCGGGTCTGGGAGTCCAGGGCCATGTAGCTGCCGGTGGCGTAGATGGACAGGTTTCCCAATTGGAGTTTGGCCGCTTTTTGCGTCCTGGCCAGGTAATCGACGATGGCCCCAGCGGCTGAGATGGCCAAGTCCATCCCCTCGCAGCCAAAGGACTCCAGAGTAAGGATTCCGAAATGGGACAACAGCGCCTGTCGGGCTTCTTCCGGATGGAACGACCTCGACTCCACAGGTGTCAGTTCGTAACGCAGGGCTGATCCATTATTGGCGGCATCGGTCCAAGGCGGTAGACCATCCAAGTTGGAGACTAGCACCTCCGCAGCTTCGATGCGTTCCAGTTCCAGTGGTAATTCGGGGAGGGATAATTCGGTTGCTGAAAACTCGCCGGTGGAGATGTCCACGTAGGCCAGACCGACGCGCTCTCCCGACTCTGAGACTGCGGCCAGGTAGTTATTGGTCTTGTGGTCCAGGAGGGCTGAATCCAGCACGGTGCCGGGGGTGACGATGCGCACCACGTCCCGGTCGACCAGACCTTTGGAGGTCGCGGGGTCGGAGGTCTGTTCGCAGATGGCTACCTTATGGCCCTTCTTGATCAGCCTGGCAAGGTAGGAATCCAGGGAGTGAGCAGGGACGCCGGCCAGGGGTACTTTCAGGCCTTTGCCCATACTGCGGGAGGTGAGGGTGATCTCAAGTTCCTTGGCGAAGAGCACAGCGTCATCATCAAAGGTTTCATAGAAGTCACCCATCCGGAACATCAGTATCGCGTCCGGATGAGCGCCTTTGATCCTGAGATATTGGCTGCGAATCGGTGTCACTACCCAACCCTTCCCAACAGATTACAACGGGTCGCTTACACCGGCCATTCTACTACCAATTTCGGTTCTTGGGAGCCCTCTTTGGTCAACGAATATTATCCGTCGCCAAAAGAGGTGAAAACTATTTAATTCCTACGGAGCCCAGAATCGCTCTTCAATGAAGTCCCAACCCTGTCTCGGCAGCTTCTCTTTCATATCTTCGATCATCCCCGGGTGACCACAGGCATAGACCTTGGTGTCGTCCTTGGGCAGGTTGAACTTGGCGAGGTACTCTTCGGCGATGTTGTTTACCCGTCCGGTAACGCCTTTCCACTCGGCATTTTCAGCCTCGTTGGGGCGGCTGATGGTGGGCACGAACTTCACAACGTCCGGGTATTTCTCCGCCAGTCCCTCGAGTTCTTCATTGTAGGTCATCTCACTCACGTAGCTGGCACCGTACATGATGTAGAAGACCTGCTTCTCTTGCTCGACTCCATTCCCCAGGTCATGGAGATATTGGCGCGCCATGCTGATGGAAGGGGCAACGCCGGTCACTGTGGAGATCATGAAGTGATGGTGGGCTTTCTTGTCCTGAACGAAGATGCCTTTGGCCCGAGGCCGGACCGACATCTTTTCTCCGATCTTAAGAGCGAACATCTTGGGGGTCAGTTGGCCTTCGGGCACCAACTCTACAAAGATCTCCAGATACTTCTCGTAGGGCGCTGAAACGATTGAATAGGCCCGTTCTATCTTGCCAAGTCCCAGGGTGCAATACTGGCCGGGTTTGAAGTCGAACTTCTCCGAGACCTCCAACTTGATGACCATCAGGTCTTCGCAATCCTGTCGACGTTCCATCAATGTCGCCGTGGGAAACGCCGGATTGGGTGTTAGGTCTGGAGCGTCGGACTCTCTGGATGCCTCTACCATTGGTACTCCTTGGTGACTTTGGTCCCTTGTCACTACTTGTTGAAAATCGACCTGTTAGTCAATTTTCAGAGATTTATCGAAATTGACTAATCGATCTTATTAACCCGGGCCCTGCGGATATCAAGCCCCGGGACTTTGGTTGCCGGCTCCATTTCTTCGGAACTCTGGAGGTCCACCGCCAACTGGCCAAAGAGCGAGGTTGAGGCGACGACACCCACCGGAACTGCTTCATTGATGTGGGCCAGACCGGAGAGCCGTCCGATGGACATCTCAACGACCACCTTGCCTCCGTCTTCTATGGACATTGCGGAGGCGTCTGCAGGGTTCAATTCGACCAATTCGTCCCGTTGGATCGTGTTGGCCCTGCCTTTGACGATGTTGATATCCCGCTCCTGCTGGAGCAGGACACGGCCTGGAACGAACCAGAGCGGGAAGTCTGTGCCCGATCCATCTTCAGCCGAAACGAAAGCTGGCGTGATGGGTTCCGCCCTCTGGAGTTTGAATCCGTCTTCAAACAGTATCGATGTCCCGTTACCGTCTTTATCTACCGGCCACTGAAGTCCCCGGTCTTCCCGGCTGGCGTACAGCATCTGGGTCGGCTGGGGGCTTTTTAAGTCGGTCTTGAAGACCAGACCGCCCTGGTTGGCCAGGCTACGGTAGGAGACGTTAGCATAGACCGGAGCCACCCGGGCTATCTCATCCATTATCTCAGAGGGTGAGCCCAGTAAAAAGCCGGGGGCGCCCATCTTGTGGGCTACGTCGCAGATAACCTGTCTCTCTGACCTGGCACCGCCCTCGGGAAGTTCGCGACCCGGAGTCAGGCGTTGTATCCGGCGTTCCAGGTTGGTGAATGTGCCGTTCTTCTCGGCGAAGGTCGCCCGAGGCAGAACGACATCTGCGCGTTGGGCAGTTGCGCTCAAGAAAGAGTCGCAGACCACCAGAAATTCAAGTTTGTCCAGGGCGGCCAGACCATCACCCAATTTTCCGTTGCTGAAATTAGGGCTGCCTCCGATCAAGAACAGCGACTTGACTACGCCCGCCGTGGCCGCTTCTACGATCTTGGCTAGGCCGAGACCCGGCGTCTCGGGTATCGTCGTGTCCCAGAGCGCCTCAATGGCCTCTCGGTCCTCGGCGTTGGAGACCCGGCGGTATCCGGGCAGGCGGTCAGGGACGCAGCCGACGTCCCAAGCTCCCTGTTCATTGGCCCCTTGGCGCATCGGGTAGATTCCCGCGCCTGGCTTCCCCATATTCCCGGTGATCAAAGCCAGATTGACCAGGGACAGGACACAGTCTCTGGACTGGGATTGTTGGATGTTATCCAGGGCATAGACCAGCGCGCTCGCGTCTGCTTCACCGTAGAGTCTCGCAGCAAGCGTGATGTCGGCGATGCTCACCTGGGTGATCTTGGATATCTCAGCCAGGTCCAAGGCGCTAAGGGCGTATATCAGAGTGGCCGGACTCTCACAGTTCTCGGCCAACCAATCGTCCTTCTGGAACCCCTGTTCAACCACCGACTTCAATAGACCGCCCAATAGCAGTTGTTCGGTACCGGGAGCTGGTCTCAGCCACACGTGGGCATAACGGGTCAGCTCCACTTCCCTCGAATCGATGACCACGAGTTTGGTGTTCTTTCGTGCCGCCCGTTTGATGGGCACGCCCACCACGTTGTGTTCCTCAGTAACGTTGCTATTGAAGACTAGGATGCAGCCCGACTGTTCCAAGTCCCAGATGGGGTTTGTCGCGCCGGTGTAACCCAGGGATTGTTCCAGGGCTGGGGTCAGGTCTGGTTGGGTGTTCGACGTCTGGTCCACGTTATTGGACTTCATTGCGGTCCTGGCAAACTTCTGGGCCAGATAGTGTTCTTCGTTGGTGCTGTTGGGCGAAGTCAAAAAGGCGAAGGACTCGCCCGAATAATCGGCGAGTTTGGCCGCGACCACGTCCAATGCTTCGTCCCAGGTAGCTTCGACCAGTTGGCCATCACGGCGGACCATTGGTGTCTGCAGCCGGCTTTTGTCGTTGACGAATTGCAGGCCAAATTTGCCCTTGAAGCAGGCCTGTCCGTGATTGGCCGGAGAATTTATTTCTGGCACAGCCCGAATCAATACACCGGCGCCGTCGTATTCCACATTCATCTGGCAGCCCACCGGACAGAGGGGGCAGACGGTCCTTTCCACCTTGCGGGGCTTGTCCCATTTGTGGTCGCGTTCGACCAATGCGCCCACGGGGCAGACATCGATACACGCGCCACAGAACTCACAGCCAGATTCCAATAATGAGGTGCCAAAGGACGTGCCGACCAGGGCTTGTCCGCTTCGTTCTACCAAACCGATGGCATCGTCACCGCGGAGTTCCTCACAGGCGCGGACACAGCGGGCGCAGACTATGCACAGGTTGTAGTCGCGGTCATAAAAGGGGTCGGCCACTTCCAGGGGAATCTGGCGGTACTTGTAGTTCAGCGGCGATTCCAGGTTCATCCCCAGGTAACGGACGGTATCCTTAAGCTCGCAGCGTTCATTCTTGGGACAGGTGACACAGCGGTCATTGACCGACACGTGGCGCAGGCAGACGTTGGTGGGGCCGCAGATGTCGACACGGTGACAGGTGAGGCAGCCGTTGGGATGCTCGGCTATGAGCATCTCCATAACCGACTTGCGTAGGTCTTTGACCTCGCCGGATTCCGTCTGGACCTTCATCCCGTCGGCGACGGGCAGAGTGCAGGCGGCGGGGAAGCCTCGTTGTCCTTCCACGCTGACAACACACATGCGGCAAGCGCCGTAGGATTTCATGCCTGGGTGATAGCACAGGTAGGGAACGTAGACCCCGGCGTCGATGGCCGCTTCCAGGACCATTTTTCCAGGAGTGGTTTTGACCTCTTGGCCATCAAATGTGATTGTGATTTCGTCGGCCATTCGGCAGCCTCAATATCCAGCCAACCCCGGTCTTTCCAGGGGTGGTCAAAATCAGATTAGGTTAGCGGCGGGAGGCCGCCGGAGAGAACCTAGGCTCCAGACAGGTTCCGGTGGGACAGGTATGGTCGTTGATGTGGGTATCGAATTCCGGCCCGAAGTACCTCAGGGCAGAAGATACAGGGTTGAAGCCAAGTTGGCCGTGCCCGCATAGAGAGCCAGCCTGCATGTTCGTGCCGATGTTCTGCATCAATGCCAAGTCTTCAGGTGTGCCTTCCAGGCGGCAGAGCCGTTCCAAGACCTCCAGCAGATGGCTCATGCCCATCCGGCAGGGGAAGCACTTACCGCAGGACTCGTACTGGCAAAATGCGATGAGGGAACGGGTCAGGTCGACGATACAAGTGCTATCGTCAGCCGCTATCAGCCCGCCTGAACCGACGATGGCACCAGCGGCCCGAAGGACTTCAAAATCGAGAAGTACATCGATGTTATCCGCGGCCAACACACCGCCCAATGGGCCGCCAGTCTGAAGGAACTTAAGGACCTTGCCGTCCTTCATCCCACCTGCGGCCTCATAGATAACATCCTTTAGGTTCATGCCCAGCGGCACTTCAACCATGCCGGTGTATTTCAGGTTGCCGGACAGGCAAAGGATCACGGTGCCGGTACTGGTATCGTGGCCGATGCTGGAGAACCATTCTCCGCCCTTGGAGACGATCTCCGGCACGTAGGAGAGGGTTTTCACATTGTTGATGTTGGTGGGTTTGCCGAACAGTCCGAACTGGGCCGGGAACGGAGGCCTGAACCTGGGCATGGACCGTTTCCCTTCGATGGCTTCCATCAGAGCTGATTCTTCGCCAGCCACGTAGGAATCACCGGTGAGGGCGATCTCGATGTCGTAGCTGAAATCCGAGCCCATGATGTTCTCGCCAAGGAAGCCCAACTCACGGGCCTGTTCGACGGCAGCGCGGCAGCGGTCGATGGGACCGTCGTGGCCGTGGCGAATGAAGATGTATCCCTTGTTGGCGCCGGTGGCATAACCGGCGATGATCACCCCTTCCACCAGGGTGTTGGGATCACTCTCCAGGATGTTCTTGTCGTTGAATGCGCCCGGGTCGCCCTCTTCGCAGTTGCAGAGGACGTACTTATCGGTGGCTGGGTTTCCAGCCAAAAAACTCCACTTGGTGGCGGTGGGGAAAGCAGCCCCGCCGCGGCCTCTCAGCCCCGACGCTTTGACTTCGTCCAGTGTCTCTTCCCGGTTGAGGTTAGTGAGGGCCTTGTGCAGGGCCTGGTAGCCGCCATTGGCGATGTACTGGTAGATGTCGAGCGGGTCGATGTTACCGGCGTTCCGGAGAACGATGCGGTTCTCCCAGGCTTTCATTGGGTGTTGGTTGAGGTCCGGTATCCCATCTGGCAGGGGCGCGGTGCTGCCTTCCTCAGCCAGATACCCCAGCGCTTTTGCGGTGATGGGCGTTCCACCGGTGACGTGGGCTGAGATTATCTCAGACACACTCTCGACATCGACATTCCCGTAGAAGATGCGATGGCCGCCGGGGAATTGCACGTCCAATAGTGGTTCCGCAAAGCACAGACCCAAGCAACCGACGCGGCTGACTTGGGCGGAGACACCTTGGTCGGCCAGGGCCTTCTCCATAGCGTCGGCCACTTCGAATGCACCGGCAGCTTCGCCGCAGAGCGCGGTGCCGATGCGAATCCAAGGCCGTTCACCGGCGGTCAGCTCTTGCCAGCGATTACCGGCTTCCAGTCCGATCTCTAAGAAACTACTTGGCATGTCCGTCCTGTTCCAGCAGACGGGTTACGTTCTTGGCGGCGGTTTCAGGGTTGACCCGACCAGCCAAATGGTGGTCCAAGGCCATGACCGGCGCCTGGGAACAGGCCCCAAGACAAGGGTTGAACTTCACGGTGAGTCGCTTGTCCGGAGTGTCGCCTTCATCTTCCAGACCGGCCGCTTCCAGGACCGACTTGAAGATATTCATGGCGCCCACCAGGTGGCAGGAGGCTCCCCAGCAGACATCCACGGTGTGTTCTGCGGGAGGTTCAAAGCGAAAATTCGGGTAGAAGGAGGCAACGGCCCACACATCGTTGATGGTGGCCTTGGAGAATTCGGCCACGAATTCCACTGCCTCTTTGGGGATGTAGCCCAGCTCATCTTCCACGGCGAGCAGAGATGATAGTACTGTGACGGTCGGCTGGGTTTGGCCGCGGACCGCGTCCTGTATCCGCTGTTCTAGCCCACTCATGGTCTGGGCTCCTGATAGATCGGGCTCGGGAAGGGTTCGGTTGAGGCTGAAATCACTTTGGATTTACCGGCTGCCAAAAGGCGGATAAAAAGTTCGTGAAATCAGTAACAATCCAAGCGGAATCGTACCACACGCCCAGAGGTGATTCAACAGGAATCGATGCCTCAGATTTATGATTGCAGTGGTTTCAAATTCTGGATTTGAAACCGTTTTGTCACTTTCTGTCTCTGCCCGTAGACTGGTCATATTTTTCGAGTGAATCTTCAGATAGATATCTCTCTTCCAGTTCGCGTTGTTTAGCCACCTGAACGCCGCCAATTTTCAGACTGCCATTCAAATATGGGTTCTCTGAATTCTGTTTGCGAAAGTCGTCCCAGGCTTGGGTCCCGCGCTCCATAAAATCTTTGATGAAGTCATAATGGGCCACATAAGTAACATCGTGGGTTGGTCTGGGCATCCACGCCAGGTTGATTCCCAAACCCAGCAATTCGTCATTCGAGAGGGGCCAGTCCATGTAACCCTGCATGATTGAAAATGGCCCATCCACAGCGTCTCTGGCCTTTTTGACCTCATCAATGGAGCGTGGTGCAGTTAGCTGCACCCAATCAACTTGGGCAATCTCTTTGTAAGCCTTCATGCGCACCAGTGATTCTTCAAACCCTCCGTTAGCTGCTTCTGCCACGTAGCATTGGGCCATAACGACAAAGTTTGAATCCAACTCTCGTTTACAGTCCACGGCGGCACGGTATCGGGTCAGCACAACGTCCAACGATTGAACTTCCATGCCTGCGGTGCCAGTGCCTCTTTTTCCCTCAATGGGTTGGTCGTCTATCCGGACACCAGCGATGCCCTCACGTATGCAATCTTCGATCATGCGTCTGACTGCCATGATTCCGCCGTGGCCGGTGTCGCCATCCAAAATCACTGGGAATTCCACCGACCATGCGATCCAACCGGCGATCTGAACACACTCGTTCAAAGTCGCAGTGCCGACGTCTTCCATCCCGGTGTAGGAGCCAACCACGCCGCTGGTGCCGACGAACCCGACTTCTGCTCCCGCTGCCTCCATCACTCTGGCCAAAGATGCGCTGGGTGGGTGCAGCACAGTGGCAACTTTATCCTTGCGGACGATCAATTCTTGCAACCGGGCTGTGGCGTCTTGATAAGGCATATCAGGGAAACTCCTCAGGCTAGGCGGTTTAGCTAACTGACTGCAGCCAATGGCAAATATTGATTGGAGGACAATAAGCCTGTCAAATCCCAAAATAAAAAGGGGCGAGATATTCTCGCCCCTTTTGTTTGCTTTGATTTACCGCTGGAGTCGTTTACTCGGTCTTGGCAGCGGCGCTCCCGACGAGGATGCGCTCCACTTCGGGGAACAAGGTCTCCGCCCGCTCCTGACACTGTTCGTCGGTCAGGCTGGAGAGGGGATGCTCGGCCACGATGTACTCGAAGTCGGGCACGCCCATCATGCGAGTCATGGCCTTGGCTGTGTTGTTAAACACGTGGGTGATGATAGATGCCGTGGGCAGGCCCAGGCGCTCCATCTCGATTCCGTCGTGCACACTGCACGAGCTGCAAGAGCCTCAATCACCTATGCCGGTGATCAGGATGTCCACCTGGTTAAGCATGTCGTTTACAACGTCAGGCTTGGTGGGAAGGGATGCAGAGTGCTTGTTGTAGTAGACGATGTCTTTGAGGTCGTACTTGTCATTGAGCATCTGGCCCAAGATGTGTAGGACCTTATCCGAGTTGGCCTTGGAGTTCTCCAACAGACCCAGGGTCTTGCCCGATAGGGTGTCGGGACGCTCGTTCAACCTGAAATCACCGGACGATAACGACGTTCCAGTGGGATTGACCAGTCTCATGTTTCTAACTTCTACGGTCTCAGCCATGATTCCTCCCAGACTTTTTCTTGAATATCAATCAGTATGGATAAGGATTGGTTTGCGTTCCTCTAATAATACACCGCAGGATGCATTATACAAGGTATCAGAGTCTTCAATAATGGCGGACTAATCTGCCCGCATCCAATCCTAAGCTTAGGATTTATGCCTACTCCCCGATCTTGCGGGTCCTGATCTTATAACGGGTGGTGTCGATGATAGCGCTGTTTCGACCACCGGTGCCGCCTCCCATCAGAACCAGGATGTCCTCCGGGTCCTGGGCGCAGCGGCGGATGATCTTGTCATCGCCGTCCCGCTCCGGACCTTGGGCAATACCCAGCCGAATCAACTCACTCTGTGGGCGGACTGCATTGTCCATCATGTAATCCTGGATGTCTTTGCGGGTCCAGCCGTCCTCGTTCAGTGTGATGGCGTGTTCCGGGCCGATTACCAGCACCCACTGCGAGGGGAACCGAAAGGCCATGGAAGCCGACTTCAATGTATCGGCGATTGCCATCAACACCGACTCGCCGGTGTGGCCGTAGGCGGCGTTGACGTTGACCGGGTTATAGGCCACGGCCACCGTCACCGTGCTGTCTTCTTTATTGAACCCGCGGGCTACGTGCATCGGTTCCCAGGGCGAGTCTTCTTCGTTCTCGGCAAAACACAGGGTGTATTTGGCCGGGTTGCCCAAGGTGCCGCGGTCCAGGGTGCCAGGTCGGGCGTCAAAACCGTTCATGAAGCAAAGCCGGATGGCCCGACCCAATACTGCGTTGGCCCGGTTGCCGGGACCAAGAAGGCCGTCCTTGTAGTTGGCCCCGATCTGGTCTCGGATTGGCCCGTTCAGCACCATCAGGATGGCCGGTGAACTGGTTGAAGCCGAGGCCATATGGACGAAGTTCTTCTCTTCTTCAAGGGCCTTTAACGTAGTGGTCAAAACGGGGAAGTAGTCCGGTAGGCAACCAGCCATGACGGCATTGGCCGCCACGTTCTCAGAGGTCAGCACCCGGTTCCGCATCTCAAGGGAAATGACCTCTTCCTCGCCGGTCATTCCACTGGCTTCCAACATCTCCCGAACTTTGTAGTCCACAGGCGGGACAACGGGCAGACCATCACTCCAGCCCATTCGGTAGCATTCTTCAATGGCCTCGATTGTGTCGCTGGACTCCACTATCTTGGAGCGCTCCATGCCGTCGGTTGTCATACTTGCCCTCCGAAAAACATTCGTTTTAGATTCTTAAGTCTTGGTACACCTGAGGATGGTAGAACCATCTTAATGATTGTTCAACTAATCGTGCAGCCGGAGTTGGATGCCGGATTTCTCTTCCTGAATCTTGGCCACAGCGTCCGAGTCTTCAGGACCATAGCCCCGGAAGAGCGCCTCGACATGCCGTTGGTCCACCAGGTTGGACAATTCCATGGGGATGCCGTACTCCCGGCCCAGGTCGGTAGCCAGTCTGACATCTTTGGCGGCCAGGGCAGTGGCAAAACCTGGCTCGAAGTTACCCTTGAATAAGAACAGCGGGAATTTGTCCTTGAGGCGTTTGGAGCCGCCGGTGCTGTTGTTGATCACATCAGCCAGGGTTTCCAGGTCAACGCCGGCTTTCACACCCAGGGTGAGGGCCTCCGCCAGTAGAACTCCGGTGCCCATGCTCAACAGGTTGTTGCAGATCTTGCAGACCGAACCGTTGCCGATGTCTCCGCAATAGACCACGTGGGTGCCGATTGCCTCAAGGGTTGGCTTGAACCTGCCAAAGGTTGGTTTGTCGCCACCGACCATCACCGCCAAGGTACCGGCCGCAGCCCCGTAAGTGCCACCGCTCACCGGAGAGTCCAGCAGAGTCACTCCTCTGGCGGCGCATTCTTCGTGGAGCCGACGGATCATGGTCGGCGAGTTTGTTGAAAGGTCAAAGAAGACCTGTCCTTCACTTGCCCCTTCCAGGATTCCGTTTTCGCCCAGGACCACTGCCTCCACGTCCCGGGGTACGGGAAGGGACGTTAGAACCACTTCGTTGCCCGGGACGGCCGCCTTTGGACTGTCCGCCCAGTTTGCGCCCATCTCTAAGAGATTGGTTGCGGCCTCCCGTCGAAGGTCGTGAACGGTTAGTTGATGACCTGCCTTGATCAGATTGGCGGCCATGGGATTCCCCATGTTGCCGGTCCCGATGAAACCTATTTTCATCGCGTTCTCTCCTACTCATATCGGATGGACGTTCATACGGCCGCTCGGCCGTCATCGGTGGTCGTTCTGTTGGCTTGAGGCGTGGCCGGTCGTCGTCTTCCTCTTCCTCCGGCTCTTCGGGTTCGGGTCGGGGCGGTGGGACACTTCCGTAAGCTGCATCGTCTTCTTTATAGCTGATGGTGTTCTCAGCTTCCGGAGGTTCCGTATGCTCCGTCTGGCGCGCCTCGTATTCTTCCGGGGTTAAGCCGTCCGGAGATTCGTCAAAGGCTTCCTTGGCCATACGGAAGGCGTTCACCGCAGCCGGCATGCCACCATAGAAGACCATCTGGGCGATGATCTCCGAGATCTCTTCCCTGGTAACGCCGATGTGCAGCGCACCGGAGATGTGCCGTTTGATCATCTGGGGGCTATGGCCCAGAACGACCAGGGCCGCGATGGTGCAGAGACTCCGAGTCTTCAGGTCCACGGCAGGTCTGTTGTAGATCTCGCCGTAGATAACCGAGTCCACCAGACGCATGACCTCCGGCGCAAGTTCGGCCATGGCGGCCGGGGGCACCGGGTTGTTGTCAGGACCGTAATAAGTCTGCCTAAAATCTATGGCAGCCTGATCCAGGTCCTTTACGCCCTCTTGCGGGTCATGTTCTGAATTATTTTCCGGACTCACAGTCTCTCCTGAAATGAATGGGGCCAGTTGCCTACTTGATTACCTGCCAGTACCGCTTTCCTTCCGACAATATGACCTTGCCGATGTGGTCGTCGGGATGGAAGTGGCCGGCTGCGATGACGATGTCTTCCGATTCGGCACGGTCCAGAATCATCTTCCTGTTGTTCTGACTGGCCTCTTTGTCGGTGTCGACACCTGCGGTCCATTCCGGATGTTCCACCTGAACTCGACTGTGAAGCAGGTCACCCACCACCATGGCTTTCTTTCCCTGGGAGGTGATGTCAAACACCATGTGACCAGGGGTGTGGCCGGGGGTGGATATGGCCACTATCTCGTCGCTGACCACATGGCCGTCGCCGATCAGTTCAAGCAGACCCATCTTCTCCAGGGGCAGGATGTTCTCTGCCACCCAGGGCGCGTCCTTAGCGAACTCGGGTTTGGTGAAATGGTCCCAGTCCAGTTGCGGCGCCAGATAGCGGGCATTGGGGAAGGTCGGTTTTGGCTCGGAGCCAGAGTAATCCACATTCCAGCCCACATGGTCGATGTGCATGTGGGTGATCAATACCAGATCGACATCTTCAGGGTTGACGCCGGATATCTTGAGTTGGTTCAGCATGTCGCCGGTGCGGTTCGCCCGGCTTGGGTGAGGTCCAGGGCCCATGCCCGTGTCGACCATGATGGTCTGCCTACCAGTGCGGAGGTAGAAATGTCCGTAATAGAGCTGGAGTTGGCAATCTTCTAGGGCGTCGTGATACGGCTCCCAGTCGTGGGCGTCCGTCGTTGGAAACATCACCGACGGATCGCGGGGCGGCGGGAGCATATCCAGGACGAATTTGATCTCAACGTTGCCTACGGTAATCTGGTTGGCCATGAACAGCTCCTCTTGGTTAATCGTTTTTGGACTCTAGCAGAGAGTTATGCCTGCAGGTCTGATCCCCTATATAAATGGCGGCTAGTGGTTACAGGATAGTTGTTAATTGAAAGAAGACCCGATCAGTATTGGATCATCGAGAAGACATTGTAATCAGAGAGGTTCTTGCGGCCTTCTAAGAATGACAGTTCTATGATCACGCCAATCTCAGAAACGACCCCTCCGGCCATCTCCACCAATTTGGCTGAGGCTCCCAGGGTGCCACCAGTGGCCAGCAAGTCATCGAGGATCAGGGCTTTTTGACCATTCTCCACGCCGTCCACGTGGATCTCCATCGTGTTTGTCCCGTATTCTAATTTATAATCGGTGGAGAAGGTCTCAGCAGGCAGTTTGCCAGGTTTGCGCACCGGGATGATCGCCTTGCCAAGTTCACGGGCTAGGGGAGCGCCAAACAAGAAACCACGGGACTCCACCGGAACGATCACATCAAAATCAGAGTCCTTATATCGTTCCACCAGCTGGGCGATGGTGAAATCGAAGGCTCCGGCATCTCCCAACAATGGGGTGATGTCTTTGAATAAGATGCCAGGCTCCGGGAAATCTGGCACGTCTCTAATGAAATCTTTGATATCCATGGGTGATGCACAGCCGAATCCGAAATCTGAAGCGGATGATTCGGTCCTTGAGATGGAGATATGATGCCCAACGCCAGATTGGAGAAGGCGCTGCGCCGTGCCTGGAAGTGTAGATTACGGCACACTTTGCGTCAAGATGACGGGCCTGGTTAACGAGCCCGTCGGATTTCGTCAATTCGGGCGTGAATTCAATTGACTTTCCCTGGCCGCATTTATATAATTCTTAGAAGATTCCTGGTTAATAAATGGCCCCACGAATGCGGGGCTATTTTTTAGTGGGCGTTAAATAGTCGTCAAATGGTCGTCGAACTTGAAATCAGGAGCCTGAGGTCCCTTCTGGGACTTATTAACATTCAGTCTCGCTGGCACCATTCCCAGCGGCATGAATCACGGTTGGATACTGGTGCGATTGAACTGGTTAGTCTAGGCTGGCCAAGATTGCGCCAATACTGTGAGTTATGCGAAGATTCCTATGCCTGGAGGGGTGGGTGAGTGGTTAAAGCCACCAGACTGTAAATCTGGCGTCCGGAAGGGCTTCGCAGGTTCGAATCCTGCCCCCTCCACCATCAATGATTGTCTCCGGTCTAATGGCCGATTTTATAATCCAGACAATAGTAACGGGCAAAAGGCAGCCGTTAATCTATCAGCCCAGATAGCTCAGCGGCAGAGCGCGTTCTTGGTAAGAACGAGGTCGGCGGTTCAATCCCGCCTCTGGGCTCCAGTAAGTATCGGCCCAAACTAACAGGGACCGAGTGACAGTAGTAGGGAGGACACCTAAGAGATGGCTAAACAAGCATTTGACCGAACAAAAGATCACTTAAACGTAGGCACGATTGGCCACGTGGACCACGGCAAAACTACGTTGACCTCAGCCATCACTAAGGTTTTGGCCGACCAAGGTCTGGCCAACTACCTCGACATGGACAGCATCGACAATGCTCCCGAAGAGAAGACCCGTGGCGTAACCATCGCCATCGCCCACGTGGAGTATGAGTCGGAAGGCCGACACTACGCCCACGTAGACTGCCCAGGTCACGCCGACTATATCAAGAACATGATTACCGGAGCCGCCCAGATGGACGGCGCGATTCTGGTGGTCAGCGCCCCAGACGGTCCTATGCCCCAGACCAGGGAGCACATCCTCCTGGCCCGCCAGGTTGAAGTGCCCAAGATTCTGGTCGCACTGAACAAATGCGACATGATGGACGACGAAGAGCTCCTGGAACTCGTAGAGCTTGAGGTTCGTGAACTCCTCAGCCGCTACGGCTACCCCGGTGACGACACTCCCATCGTCCGTGTCAGTGGTCTAAAAGCCATTGAAGGCGAGCCAGAATACGTCCAGGGCGTGGCCGACTTGGTCAAAGCCATGGATGAGTACATCCCAGTACCCGAGCGCGTAACCGACCGCCCATTCCTGATGCCGATCGAAGACGTATTCGGAATCAAGGGTCGCGGAACCGTGGTTACCGGCAGGGTGGAGCGCGGCACGTTGAACGTTGGTTCAGCCGTTGAGATCATCCGCTGGGGTGACGTTCGTGAGACCGTTGCCACCGGTTTGGAAATGTTCCACAAGAACCTGGAAACCACCCAGGCTGGGGACGCCGTCGGCATCCTCCTCCGTGGTGTTGACCGCGAGGAAGTGGAACGCGGACAGGTGCTGGTTGCGCCTGGAACCATGAACCCTTACACCAAGGCTGAAGCCGAGGTTTACATCCTGAGCCGCGACGAAGGTGGACGGCACACCCCGTTCTTCTCCGGCTACAAGCCCCAGTTCTACATCAGGACTTCAGACATCACGGGCTCTTGCACACTGCCCGAGGGCGTTGAGATGGTCATGCCTGGGGACAACGTCAAGATGGAAATCGAACTGATGAGCCCGGTTCCGCTGGAAGAGCAGATGCGCTTCGCCATTCGCGAAGGTGGACGCACAGTGGGATCCGGAGTTATCACCAAGGTTGTGGAGTAACTCATGGCCAGAAAAACAGCCGACGTTAGGCAGATAATCACGCTGCAATGCGGCGACTGCCGCGAGCGTAATTACACCTCGATGAAAAACCGACGCAACGACCCCAACCGGATGGAATTGCGGAAGTATTGCTCCAGGTGCCGTACGCACAAGACTCACCGCGAAGTGAGGTAGTGGCCCATGGCTAGGGCATCATCACGCAGCCAACGCGTCGTAAATCCAGCTGGTGGCGGACGCGTAGGACCGATATCTTTCCTCAGGGAAACCTATTCGGAATTGCAGAAGTCCGTCTGGCCCAGCAGGGAAGAGACCGCACGGTTGACCCTGGTGGTCATCGTATTGGCCATCGCAGCAGGATTTTTCCTTGGCGGCCTGGACCGGATCTTCGCCGAGGTCTTCGCCAGGTTCATCTTCTAGAGAACCCGCCTGGAGACCAAACAAATAGAACGTATAGATGCAGGAAGATGGGGCTCGTTTCGGCGTGGCCCCTTTCTGCTTGACCTGGCATTGGATATAGCATCATGACGACAAAAAATACATCAGAGTCCGAAGAGATTCAGGATTCTCGTTGGTATATCGTCCACACCTACTCCGGCCAAGAAGACTTGGTGGAGAAGAACCTACGCCTGCGCATCCAGAGTCTGGATATGCAGGACCGCATCAACGCGGTGCTGGTTCCCACCGAGGAAGAGGTTATCTTCAAGGACGGGGAAAGACGTTCAGAACGTAAGAAACTGTTCCCCGGCTACATCCTGGTACAGATGATCATGGATGATGAAAGCTGGTATGCGGTTCGTAACACCCCAGGCGTAACCGGGTTTGTTTCGACCGAGGATGAACACGACAAACGCCCCAAGCCGGTTCCTCTGGAAGATAAACAGATGGAGGACATCCTCAAGCAGGTGGACTCGGACCCCACCCGCGTGAATATCGGCCTGGAACGTGGCGAGACCGTCCGGATAACCGAAGGTCCCTTCGTGGACTTCATCGGTTCCATCAACGACGTGGACGACGGCAAAGGCAAGGTCCGGGTTATGGTATCCTTCTTCGGGCGTGAAACCCCGGTGGAATTGGATTTCCTACAAGTAGAACGTATCTAAGTTAGGACGTATCTAAGTCTACAAAGACCAAGGCTCAAGACCTTGGCCAGCATATACAAAAGCGTACCTGAGAGTAACTGAAGGAGCCCCCGTTGGCGAAGAAAGTTAGAGCCATCATCAAATTGCAGTTGGAAGCCGGCAAGGCCACACCAGCGCCCCCTGTAGGTCCTGCGCTAGGTCAGCACGGCGTAAATATCATGGGCTTCGTCAAGGAATACAACGCCAAGACAGCCAACCAAGCCGGAACCATAGTACCGGTCCACTTGACAGTCTACGAAGATCGTTCCTTTACCTTCGTGACCCGCACTCCTCCGGCGTCGGAAATGCTGCGCAAAGCAGCAGGCGTCGAGAAGGGAGCTTCTGAGTTCCGCGCCGGAAGCGTGGGCTCCATCAGCAAGCAGCAATTGAAAGAGATCGCCGAATCAAAGCTGGCCGACCTCAACGCCGGTGGCGTTGATGAGGCAATGGCCATCATTGCCGGTACTGCCCGCAGCATGGGCATCGAAGTAGGAGAATAGCAACCATGGTCAAGCGCAGTCGGCGATTCAGCGCCGTCGCAGAAAAGGTGGACCTGGAAAAGAACTATGAGCCGAAAGAGGCCATGGAACTTCTCAAAGAGGTATCCACTGCCAAATTCGACGAAACAGTTGAACTTCACATCAGGACCAACGTTGACCCCCGTCACGCTGACCAGATGATTCGCGGCGTCTGCCGCCTGCCCCACGGTCTGGGTAAAGTCATCCGAGTGGTGGTCTTTGCCGGCGTCGAGGGTGCGGAAGAAGCCCGGGCCGCCGGAGCCGACTTTGTTGGTGAAGACGACTTGATCGAAAAGATCGAAGCTGGCTGGGACGACTTTGAAGTAGGCCTCGCAACTCCCCAGATCATGCCCAAGATCGGTAAACTAGGTCGGATATTGGGAAGGAAGGGCCTCATGCCCAATCCCCGCTCCGGCACCATGGTTCAGCCCCAGGATATGGGGCGGGCCGTCGAAGAAGCCAAGGGTGGTAGAACCGAGTACCGGACGGACCGGACGGCAATCATCCACTCATCCGTCGGCAAGGTCAGCTTCAGCGCCGACCAGCTGGTGGACAATCTCTCATCCATCGCCAGCGCGATTGTGAGAGAACGACCAGATAGCCTTAAAGGACCGTTCTTCCGGTCCGCTTACATCACCTCGACCATGGGTCCCAGCGTTCCGTTGGACTTGCCAGCCCTTATGGCACTGGAATCAACGGAGTAAACCGACCCAGGGCTTGACGCCCGATTTACAATTTAGTTAGCAGCACGCCAAAGACAGCGGGCCCCCGAAAGGGGCTAAATGCGAAAGCAGCCTGCCGAGGCGCGACGAACAGTTATTCGGATAACCGAATCCCTACGCCGCGTTTTTGGTGTAGGGATTTTTTAATTTAACGGGAAGATTTCCCAAGCATTAATAAGTAACCCATCAGAAAATCAATGAACAGAGATGTTCAACCAGAATCTCCCAACGCGGATATTGGAGGAATAAATTGCCCACCCAGCAAAAAATAGACCGAGTCCAAGACATCAAGGACCGGCTAGAGCGCAGCAGCATTGCAATGACCGCTAGTTATTCGGGCATCACGGTTAACGAGATGATCGAACTACGGCGGGCCATGCGTGCTGGTGGGATTGACTTCACCATAGTCAAGAACACCCTGCTGAATCTGGCCGCCACAGAAGCAAACAAATCCCAGATCAAAGAGATCATCAACGGCCCAACCGCAGTTGCCATCGCCTATGACGATCCGGCAGCCGCGGCCAAGACGTTGTCCGATTTCGTCCGGGACGGTGGCACATCGCTGGCCATCCTCGGAGCGGTCATGGGCGACGGCGCTCCAATGGCTGCGGGGGATGTCACAAAACTGGCATCATTGCCAGCCAAACCCGTATTGCTGGCCATGCTCTTGGGCCAGATGCAAGCGCCCCTCGCCAGGTTGGCCACCGTCATGAACGGGCCAATCCAGGCGTTGGACAACCTACTCCAAGCCCGGGTACGCCAGCTAGAAGAAGCAGGCCCAGCCCCGGCTGCAGAACCAGAAGCCGCACCGGAACCGGAAGCCATTGCTGATCCCGAAGCATCGGCTGAAGAACCGGAAGCGACTGCCGAAGAGGCACCTGCTGAGGAAGAACCCGCCGCTGAAGCTGAAGAAACTCCAGAAGAGCCTGAAGCTGAAGCAGAGGCCGACCCCCCCGCTGAAGAGACAGCAGACGAAGAAGCAGCGGAATAAATAACCAGAAACCCACCAGAACCAGTCAACAAAAAGCCTGATAGGAATAAAGAGGAGAAATCATGACTA
>PCAH01000182.1 GCA_002730485.1 Dehalococcoidia bacterium
GCTCGTCAAAACTGCTCAGGAGGATGTCCAAACGGATGGACGAGCTTGAATTCTTGAGTTTGAACGTGATGTCATTCTCGGCCTGGAAGATCGCCCGCTTCAAATTTCCGACATCTGCCGCCCGCAACCCTTCCCGGTCAAGGTAATAGAACCAGGTGACATCGGTGTACAACGCCGGATACTGTCCAAGCACCCGATTTCGCACAGCCTCTTGACTGGTAAATAACGGAACGATGGTCCAGCGTTCATTCTGGAGGCTGAAATCGGACTCCACGCCGTACCAGAATTCGTCATCTGGATCGACGCGCTCAAAGACCCCGGAGATACGGACTGGCATCCTCGGCGGGTCGGTGTAAGACGCTGCCGGGAAGATGTCGACCACCTCTCCCACTCCCACCCCCAGCAGCTCCAATCCGAGGCCGTCCACAACCACTTCCATGGGAATGTCGTTCGATCCCGCAGCGTTCTCAGCGCTGGGCCAGCTTCCCTGGGTCAAGGTGACTCGATCAGACTCAAAACTGGACATATAGACCACGGAGCCCCTGGCGCGGGTGTCGTTGTCGACCTCCAACCATGGTCGTCCTTCAAAATAGAACGTGGCGGTGTCCAGAACCACCGCCTCCTCTTCCATGTAGGGAGCCAAGGGGGCGGACACTTTCTCCCGGGCGAATTCCAGGCGTTCCTGATACGCCTCACGTCGTCCTGAAGCAGTGGACGGTTCATCCTGGCTGCTAAACGACCTCACGGAGATGTTGGCCTCTTTAGGCGTAGCCTCAAGCAATTCATGGCGTAGAGAGGCATTGGACAGCAGATCAGAGAAGATCACACCGCTGGCCATCAGCGCCACGGCCAGCAAGATGCCACCGAAAAGAACCGATTCCAAACGCCAGCCGGTAATGACTCTCCGGACTGCCATCACGTAGGCAAATCTGATCATGGGCAGCATCAGATGCCACCCCGCAGCACTTCCGAGGTGTTGAGCCGCCTGGCCGCGACGACCGCAAAGCCTACAGACAGGGCTGAAGCCGCCAGCAACCCGGCCAGCGCTCCAGTCATCAGCCAGACCTTCACCGCAGGCACAAGGGGCGGTATGGAAGCGTTGCCCTGGGCCGTTAGGTCAACCAATTCCAGAATATACAGTCCGGGCCAGTAGCCCATGGCTGCTCCGGCGGCGATGGCCAGCACGGCAATGATCAATCGCTCCGTTGCCAGGGACAGGAATAGCTGACAACGGGAGAATCCAAGAACGCGCACCACCGCCAGGTCCATCCTCCCAGATTTCACGGAGACCAGGGCATGCACGGTAAGGGTCAACAAAACTGCCATACCGATGGCAACCATGCTGAACATAGTCAGTCCGTCCCAGCCGCCTCCCGCCAGGGGATTTCGCTCGGCAAGCCCGGCCACGACTTCAGCGTCCCTTACGGAGACCAGGCCCGGTATCACATCAGGAATCTGGGCGATCACTTGCTCCCGGTCCGCGTCCGGGTCCAAGGCCAGCCACATCTCATCCGGACGGTCTAGGGCGCTTGAAGGCAGGCGCCGGACGTATTCCCGGTAGTCTGGCAGACCAACGATCACAAACGGGTTGCGCTCCGGCTTCAGGGTGGGGAAATGGCTGGTAATCCCGACGAACTGCAACGGCACCGCCTGATCGTCCAGCTTCACCCGTATCTGCTGACCGACACGGAAGTCGGGCCCGCCGATGGCCGGTATGGGTATCGAACCAGTGGGCAGGTGAATACCCCGCTGGCCGGTGGTAATCGGGTTTTCCCAGGAGAATCGCATCCCTGACGAGCCGCTTCTGGCGCTTTCCCGGGACGCCTCCGCCGCATCCGCGATCTCTTCCTGGTTCACCAGGGGGATCCATGGTGATTGGACTTCAAACCCTTCAATCACCACACCGCCGGAAACCGGACTGCTGGGACCAAATACGGTCACATCATCCAGATGGATGACTCCATCAGACAGCCTATTGGTTGGGGATGTCGAGAAGGCTATCGACACCAATTCCAACGGCAATGACGCCGAAACAGGGTCGGGCAGTTTCCCGGTGAACAGCCTCCACCGTCCATCTATAGCCGCCACGTTGCTTGGTTCAGCGTCGGGATCTCCGGGTGTTCCGGGACCACCTGTGTCCAAGATGTCGCCCAAGCCAATGGTCCGGTAGATGCCCGTAGCCGTCATGTACCGCGCCCACATACTCACGCCTGACCTTAGGTTCAGTTCCATCAAGGCACTGCTGTCCACCCACACGCCCAGAGAATCGCCGTCCTCAGGCAATGGAATCCCCGTGCCCGCGAGGCTGGAGGGGAAGGGCCTGGGACGAAGCAATCTGCTGATCTCTGGCAGACCGCCCTCGAAGAAATCGTCTCGGAACCAGCCTGCGTTGGCTAGGGCGGGTGGATCGACGGCCACGAGGGCCACGTTCTTGCCCAGCGGTCCCTCCAGGGGTGTGACCGAGTCCCTGAGGATGGGGTTGACCGCAGTAACCCCTGGAATCCTCCCCAGCTTCTCAGGGGCGTCAGCAGGCAGGGCTGGTCCCTCCAAAACCATGTTCCCGCCCACGCTGTATCTGGCCTGGTCGGTCTGCGACTGGGACAAGCTTGATTGGAATGTGGCCCCAAATACACCCAAGGCTGCGGCCAGCATCAGAATCACCGCTAGGGAACCGTGGGGTATGGGGTCTCTGGCCAGCCGCAGCAGTGAGAACTGGAACCAAGCCGGGCCGATCCTGGTGCCCAGCCAGGCAAGCAGCCGGACGAACAGCGGCAGCACTCGCAGAAGCAGGACCGCGGCCGTAAACAGACCAAGCACCGGGCCCAGGACCAAAGTCGGGTCGATATTCAGTCCTTGGGAAGCTAATTCCTCGGCCACGAAACCGTCACGGCCCCGAACCTGGAACCAGATGATGGCCACCACCGCCACCGCCAAGACGTCCAGATAATAGCGATGCAGGAAGGGCACAGATGGCGGTCTTGCGCGGGATAACAGTGATTCCAAAGTCCCCATTCTGGCCCGACCTGACGCGGTGAACAGCAATATCGCCAGGGCCAGCACACCGCCCAGAGCGCCCATCCAGAACATATCCCAGCCCAACCCCAGCGGAATCGGGGTGGTGATGTCGCCTCCAGGGTTGATGGTGTCCAGAAGCAACATCTTGACTATGGCCCACGCCAAGAACGGGCCAGCCACCATCGCTGCCGCAACCACCACTGCCTCTGACAAAGCCAACACGCAGGTCACCTGAAGGATACTGGCACCGCGACTACGTAGCAGGCCCGCCTCTTCCGCCTGGCTACGGCCCAGCGTTCCGGTGATAAGTGCCAGGAAATAGAGCACCACAACCACGACCAACGACAAGAAGAGGTAGAGGGGAATCCTAGCCAGGGTCAGTGCTGTCTCGAATTCTTCTATGGTCAGGTCCAGACGACTCAACACCAACGTGCGCGGATACACCTTGTTGATGTCGGTTTCCACGCCCAGAACCTGCTGTTTCACATGATTGGCGTTGCTTTCCGTCAGATGGGCAGCGTCCAGAAAAAGGTAGAACCCGAAATCACCGACCAGAGTGGGGTAGCGCGCACCGATTCCCTGAAAATAGTCTTCTTCATTGACGAATAGGGGGACCACGACCGACTCGCCAACAGCCCTTAGGTCAAAGTAGATGGGCGCGCCCATCCAGTATTCCTCGCGGTGGTCTATTGGGTTGGCAAGTCCAACCACTTTAAAGGTGACCCGCTCAGAGGAACCACGACTCGGTATCAGGAATATCCGGTCACCGACGTCGTAGCCCATCTTTCGGGCGGATTCAGGCCCCAGGACGGTTTCTATATCCCCTTCGGTGGTCGGATCCTGCATGGCACCGGGCACGGGCCAGCGGCCCTCGACCAGTTCGGTGTGTTCCTCAAAACCGGTCAGAAAGAAAGGACGGCCCGAGGGGGAGCCCAGGATCGGAGCAGTGGGTGAATCTAATAAAGTCAGGTTGGGTTGAGTGCGGCCAAACCGTTCTGTCGTGACCAGCATATCCCCCAAACGGTCTTCTGCCGTCTCACCGACAAGTTGCTCCAGTGGCAGGTAGTCGGTGATGCCCAATGGACGGTTCTGCGCAATGACCTGGGCATCATGTACCTCAGGCCTGAAAGAAGAGATCGAATGGCGCAGCCCAGCCTCTCCCAAAGCGCGGGAGTATAGCGCTCCAGTTGACATGATGGTCACCGAAGCCAGGATGCCAAAGGACGTGACCGCCAGCAGCAGCCAGGATTGGCGTAGCCTACGGCGCAACAGCCATGAGACCAAGGAAAGAAGCTGCATGAAGCTTAGCGGCCCTCCAGATTACCGGCCAGCTGGCGCTTAATATTGAATATTGGCATAACAGCTTCGGATTATACGACGTTGCCAGCGATCGTGGATTAGGGATTTATAGAACAGTGCCCATGCTATAATCTCGGCCACCAGTCAAAGGCCGCTTTCAGGCGTGAATGCGACAAATATCTGTCACCCGATTTGAGGACTAGTGATGAAGCGATTGGAAGGTAAGACAGCCCTGGTCACCGGCTCTGGCCGCAACATTGGCCGGGCAATCATCTTGAAGCTGGCTGCCGAGGGCGCAAATGTGGTGGTCAATGCCCGCAGCAATAAAGATGAGGCTGAATCCGTGGCTGAAGAGGCTCGAGCCCTCGGCGTTAAGGCCCTGCCGTTCATCGCCGACGTCTCAGACCATCAACAGGTGACAAACATGTTTGCCGCCGCCGCTGAACAGTTCGGCGGAGTGGACATCCTGGTCAGTAACGCCGCCATCCGGCCCAAGAAGCCGTTCACGGAACTCACTATAGAGGACTGGGAATGGGTCAGAGGAGTCGTGCTGGACGGAGCGTTCTACTGTGTGCACGCCGCCATGCCCCACATGGAGAAGAACGAATACGGCCGTGTGGTTTTCTTCACCGGAGACGGTGCGTTTGTGGGTTCAGCCACCCGCTCCCACGTCTCAGCGGCCAAGATGGGGATCATCGGCCTGGCCAGGGGATTGGCTTCAGAGTTCGGCCCCAAGAACATTCGGGTTAACGTCATATCTCCAGGCCGAATCGACACCACCAGGGATATGTCCTGGTACCCAGAGGGTGGGATGCAGGAGACTTCCAACATCCCGGTGCGCCGCCTCGGCACAGTCGACGACATCGCCGCCACCGCTCTGTTCCTGATCACCGACGACTGCGGCTTCATGACCGGCCAAACCCTACACGTAAACGGAGGAACCAACTTCTTCTAGGGACCCGGTATCAATCAAATAAAAAGCCCGGCTGCTTGATGCAGTCGGGCTTTTTTGTCTTTACGCGGTCGCTCGGGTAACCAGTCTGAAGGCTAGTCCCTAAACCGAAACTCTTTGAGGTCATCTGAGATGATCAGTTTGGCCTCGGTCAGTTCCTGGATCTCTTCGGCGGTCCAGCCTGGGGCGTGTTCCACGAGCATGAACCCCTCCGAGGTGATCTCAAACAGGCCTAGGTCAGTGACCAGCATCTTCACCACGCCTGGCGCGGTGATTGGCAGGGTGCACTTGTTGAGGAGCTTGGGGCCGCCTTCACGGGTGGTGTGCTCCATGGCGATGAATACTCGCTTGGCACAGGCAGCCAAGTCCATGGCCCCGCCGATCCCGCCACCCTTGCGGCTTGGGATGCGCCAGTTGGCGAAGTCGCCATTCTCAGCAACCTCGTACGCACCCATCACGGTGACATCGATCATGCCGCCCCGAATCATCATGAACGAATCTGCGTGGTGCACACAGGCCATACCCGGCAGGGGCGTGACCTTCTGTCCGCCGGCGTTCACCAGGTGACGGTCTTCCTCGCCCTCTTTGGCCAGGGGACCGTACCCCACCACACCGTTCTCGGCGTGGTTGATGATCTCTCGACCGGGGTCCGAGTAGTTGGAACACAGGGTGGGCATACCCACGCCCAGGTTCACGATCCAACCGTCTTGAAATTCCATGGCCAGGCGGTCACACATTGCCTGACGTTCCAGTTTGATTTTCTCTGCCATTTGTTAACTCCGTATCAAGGCTGTCAGCCCAACGCTGATAGCTGTTAGCTTTTTAAATCCATATTCCGTCGGCGGGAATCTTCACCAACCGGTCGACGTAGATGCCGGCAACGTGAACTAGATCAGGGTCGATCTCTCCGGCTTCGACGATATCTTCTTCAACTTCGACGATGGTCACCTTGGCTGCCATGGCCATCAATGGGTTGAAATTACGCTGGGTCAGCCTGAAGACCAGGTTACCGGCGGTGTCTGCCTTCCAGCAGCGCACCAATGCATAGTCACCGGGCAGAGGGTGCTCCAGCACATGCATCCTGCCGTTGATCTCCCGGTGCTCTTTACCCTCGGCCAACTCCGTTCCCACGGACGTGGGAGTGTAGAAGCCACCGATTCCGGCAGCAGCGCAACGGAGCCTCTCTGCCAGAGTACCTTGCGGTACCAACTCGGCCTCGATCTCGTCGTTGTTGTACATGCGGGTGAACGGAGTGACCTGGGATGGATGGGGCGATGCGGTAAATGCGCAGATCATCTTCTTCATCTGACCGGCCTCCACCAACGTGCCAATGTCCACGTTCTCGTCGACGGTACCGGCGTTGTTGGAAACTCCGGTGAGTCCCTTGGCTCCCTGGCGGTTGAGGGCAGCCAGCAGGTTTCTGGGCACGCCCACGCCGCTGAACCCCGGACTGAGTATCGTGACGCCATCGGGGATGTCTGCTACGGCGTCATCCATGGTCTGGAAAATCTTGTTCTTCATGAATTCCTTTCTAACAACCCGGATTTAACCCGGGATCAGGATGGCCTGGCCCTGGACAACCAACGTCAAATTTGACGTTTATCAGATGAAACGGCTCCCAGGCTGGAGAATTAAATACTACCGCAGACTAGTGCGCCGCGCCAGACCAACACCTTCATCTTTTGTATCTCGATTCCTTTTGTATTCACGTTATTTTGCAGAGATTCCCACGCTCCTGATTTGCATCTAGGACAGTTTCGGGATTGAATATCCCAGGAATTCGTGTATCTTAATCTCGAATACAAATAAGGCTGGAGGTACATCATGGTAGCCACAAACCACCGGACTTACGTCTATATCGGCCTTGGCGGCGAGGGAGATTACATCGGCGAAGGCGGTCTCGTACGACGCGCCGACGGCGACGAAGAATGGTCCGACATCTCCAAAGGTCTTCCCGACAACTCTCAGGTTCGCGCTTTGGCGATTCGACCTGACGACCCCAAAGTAGTCTTTGCTGGCACTGAGAAAGGTGTTTTCCGCTCCAATGACCGCGGCGAGAGCTGGGAGGCGTTGAATGACGCCGCTGACGGTCACGAGGTATGGTCGCTGACCATCCATCCAGATAACCCAGACGTGATCTATGCCGGTTATGACCCGTGCTCGATCTCCCGGTCTGAAGACGGCGGTAAAACCTGGAAGATGATGGACACCAGCCAGGTGGTCTACCCTTATATCACCACTTACATGCCCCCCATTGCCAAGCGGGTGATTGGCATCGCATTCGACCCAAGCAACACAAACGACATCTACGCCGCAGTGGAAGTTGGCGGCCTTTTGGCCAGTCGCGACGGCGGTGACACCTGGATATCAATGATTGACGGACCCTACATCAAGAACAACACGCTGGACCTGCACCACGTCCAGGTGAGCGCGGCCGCCCCTGGCACCGTGCACATCGCCACCCAAACGGCCTTGTTCCTCAGCCGGGACAAGGGCGCGCGCTGGGAGCACGTACAAGTGGATGAGATGTTCCCCGGTGGCTCATACTGCCGCGACCTTTTGGTCGCGCCGGACGACCCCAAGACCATCTACCTGGCCGCCGGAGCCGGTGGCGGTGCCGCGCCTCCAGATACCGTCCAAGAGGGCGCTCTTTTCCGCAGCCGCGACGCTGGCGAGACCTATGAACGCCTGGACTTGGGCGAGACCGTGCCTGGCCGGATGATGGCCATCGCAATCGACCCCGTAGCGCCGGACCACATCTACTGCGCAGCCTACAGCGGTGAGGTCTACAGCAGTACCGACGGCGGTGATAACTGGTCCAAGAGCCGGACACCTGCCGAGGCCTCGCGCCATTTGCACGTGTACCCCATGGTCTGCGGTTAGCCGATTTTACGGCCACCAAGATAGAATGATTGGAGGGCTTCGTTAGCCCTCCAAACCTGACGCATTCGCCGTACGGGCGCGTCCAAGACACAGGAGACCGGATTGACAAGTTTCTCGATTGACAGGGCAACCTACAGCGTAAGCGAGAATGCCCTGGATCTAATGGTCCTGGAGAAGGCCGAGTTCCCAGAATTCTTCCAAGGACACCAGGTGGTCAGAGAGGGCACCTTGGACAACGCCACCCTGGCCGAAAACGGCTTTGAGGGAGCCACTGCAGAGCGTTTTTCGGATGCCGGTCGCGTCGCAGGCGCGATGCGAGAGTTGGGACCAACCTCCAACATGGCCATGTCCGATGGCTTCGACTTCATGACGGCTTCCGTGGTTCACCTGTTCGACTCTCCAGATTCCGTCCACTACTGGATGCATGACATCTTCCTGAAGGACTTTGAAGATCAGATCGGTCAGAGCGTTGGCCAGGGCCATCAGTTGGTCTCGGCAACCAGGCTCGAGCCGCAGGGGTTCTTTGACGAGGCTGTGGGTCTCCACATCCTTCAGGGCGGAGCCAATGGGCTGATCTCATCCACCGTGGTGGACTTCCGGGTGGGACGCCTGCTGGGTGTGGTGTTCATCGGGGCAGTCGGCGATCACGACCGACTCAGGCCCGTGGAGCAGCTCGGCCAGGCCCTGGAAAAGCGCATGGTCAGAGTAGTCCTGGGGTCAACCTAGGCATCAACCGGCATCCGTTCTCAGAACCGCTAGTCGGTCGAACCTCTAGTCGATGTGGATCGGTTCCACCTTGACTGTCCGGCCTGTTTTGGCCGATTCGATCATGGCTTCGGTGATCTGAACTGACCTGAGTCCATCCGCGCCTGTCGCATACCCTTCTTCATCGTGGGCGATGGCTCGATTGAAACCCTCTATCTGCCATTTCGCCAGCGCCAGCGGGTCAATTTCGTAATCAACCTCGGAGTTGACGGTCTCGCTGGTCACCTGCAGCCCGCCTCCCATGATCGGCCTCGAAGCATCCTTCAGTATGATGCGGCCGTCACTGCCGTAGACAGTCACGTCGTTGATAGCATCCGGAACCCGGCTGCTGCTGCAGATAGTCCCAATGGTCCCACCGCTGAACCTCAAGGTCATGGTGGCGAGACTCTCCAGCGGGGTTTCTGCCGTTTGGCCGTCGGTTATCGCAGCGACTTCAACCACAGTCTGTCCCAATACGTTTTCGATGGCGTCCATGCAATGTACTCCGGAGCCGATGAAGGTCATTGCATTGCCGACCATCTCCGGAGCTTCCCACCAGCTTCTCAATCCAGAGCGAATCTCCCTCTGAGTCTCCCCTCTCACCCCTGAGCCAATCAGTCCCTGAATCAACGCAACCTGCCCCAATGCCCCCTCACGGACCAGGCGACTAGCCTCGATATGTCCGGGGTGGAACCGCAGCTGGAAACCAACACCCAATTTTACGCCAGCGGAGTTGCAGGCTTTGATCATGGCCACCGCATCACTGGCGTTGGTTGCCATCGGCTTCTCAGTCAACACATGCTTGCCTGCTTTCGCAGCCAGTTGGGTGTGTTCAGAGTGCAGATGGTTGGGAGAGGCTACAAAGACAACATCGACCCTGGAATCCGCCAGTAACTCTTCCACAGAGGTGTATGCAGCCTGCGCGCCGTGGTTTTTGGCGAACGTCTCCGCACGCTCCTGGTCTCTGCTGTAGGCCGCGACTATGGACGTGTCCTCCGCCAGCGCCGCCGCAGGCGCTATCCGCGAATTGGGATAGTTGCCGGTTCCGATGAATCCCCAACCAATGGCCAAATCAATACACCTTCATCTGATTTTGAGCTATTAAGACTGTGTGCGCTACGACTAAGCGCCCGCCGCCACTTTGCCGACCGCCTCTTTAAGGAACTTGGTCAGGTGGGGCAGAACCGGCTCACTGGACCGAGACGCCTCTCCGTGGTTCAGGCCTGGCAGCGTCACAAACACGCAACCTGGGATCGCCTCTGCCGAAGACTTGGCTGCGGGGTAGAACCCATCGGCGTCTCCGCAGTAGATCAGGAAGGGCACGTTCAGGCCCGGCAGCACTTCCGGCACGCTCTCCGTACCCATTGGGGCCAGAGTGGCGGCGATCAAGGCTTCCGCGTCGTTCTGGAGGAGCCGTTCTTTGCGTCCCGCTTCCATCGGGCCTTCATTGGCCTCAGCGTTGGCCACGTAGGCCTCGATTCCCTGCCGCAGAACACCAATCCTGGTCTCGGGAGGAGTGTCGGTGTTGGCAACGTGGGCGCCCATGCCACCGATGGCAAACGAGTGGAACCTACCCAGAGCGTGTTTCACCAGGCCGAACCCGATGCGTCCGCCCATGGAATAACCCAGGTAATGGGCCTTGTCCACGCCTACATCGTCCATAACGGCCAAGATATCACTGACCCGGAGTTCCAAGTCGTAATCCGCCGGGTCGTGGGGTTTGTCGCTTAGGCCGTGTCCGCGGGCGTCGACCAATATCAGCCGGTAATCCTTCTTGAGCGCCTCCACATAGCCGTAGGCGTACCAGTTTTCCAGGCTGCTTGTGAGTCCGTGCTGGATTACCAGGGGAGCGCCCTCCCCCTCAACGTGGTAGTGGATCTTCACACCGGAATTAACTACGTATGGCATCTGTCGTCTCCCAAATATGTGATTACAGGTAAGTCTTGGTCGGTTAGGGGTTACTAGCCTTCGCGTATGAGCCTGGCAGCTTCGTCGCCCATCTCCGAGGTTGAGGCTGTGCCGCCCAGGTCCGCGGTCAGTATCGTGCGTTGTTCCAGGCATCTGGCCACCGCCTTGTCCACGCGTTCGGCCGCTGCCTGTTCGCCCAGATGGTCAAGCATCATAGCCACTGCGGAGACCGTGGCCAGGGGGTTGGCTATCCCCTTGCCCATGATGTCAAAAGCAGCGCCATGTACCGGTTCAAACAAAGACGGGTATTCGTGCTCAGGGTTGATGTTGGCGCTGGGGGCCAGACCCATGCTGCCAGTCACGACAGCAGAGATGTCCGAGAGGATGTCGGCGAACAGGTTCGAGGCCACCATGACATCAAAGTCTTCGGGCCACCGGACCAGGTCCATGCAGGCACGGTCAACCAGCAGAGATTCGGTCTCTATGTGGGGGAATTCGGCTGCAACCTCGGTGAAGACCTCATCCCAGAAGACCATTCCAAACGACTGGGCGTTGGATTTGGTAACCGATGTCACCTTCTTGCCGCTCTTTTTATTCCGGCGGTCGCAGTATTCAAAGGCAGCACGGATGATGCGTTCCGTGCCCCGGCGGGTGAACATGTTGGTCTGCACCACCGTCTCGTGGGGCGTTCCTGGGTAGAGGCGACCACCGACTGGTGCGTATTCACCCTCGGTATTCTCTCGGAAGATCACCATGTCGATATCCCCGGCCTTCTTGCCTGCCAAGGGGGATTCCACGCCTGGATACAGGTAGGCGGGGCGAATACAGACACCCTGGTCGAAGCTGCGCCGCATGGGCAGCAACAAACCGTGCAGGGTGATGTGGTCGGGAATATTGGGATCACCCACAGCGCCAAAGAGGATGGTGTCAAAACCCTTCAGGGTCTCGATACCGTCTTCGGGCATGAGATTTCCAGTCTCCCGGTAGTATTCAGACCCCCAAGGGAACTCGGTGAACTGGAAACTGAGCCCATCGGTGACGCCGGCCACGGCTTCAAGGGCTTTTCTGCCTTCGTCGATGACCTCAAGGCCCACGCCATCGCCGGGAATTACTGCAACTTTGTACTCTGCCATCTTGTTCCTTTAATTAACTGGTATCGATTGGAATATGGCGGGTCAGGTGGTTACCTGCTGGACACCGCCACCCATTAGTCGGAAATGATACACCTCTTGGGAGTCTGGGAAGGCCTCCTTGGCCTTGTGGAAGGTCGATGCTCCCCGTTTCTTCCTGGCGTCCAGGAGCACACCCATGATGGTACCGCTGTGGCCGACGTTGATTCCCACTGCGTCCACCGACTCTGCAAACTCCTTCACCTCGGACAAACGGGGCTTGGAGAGGACTATCTGGCTGGCATCGGCGCTGATACTGGCGCCTTGGCCGACCAGTACCGGGTCTTGCTCGGCAATTCCCTGCCGGAGTAGGCGTAGAGCCTCGGCGGTCTGTTCATCAACTGCCCGCCAACGCTGGAAGCGGTCGACCATGTTGAACTGTACCGTATCCACCGTGCCGCCCAAATCGATGGCCACGATCTCCATGGGAGGCGGCGGACCCAGGCTCTCGTGGAGTGTGCCGGCTCGATGGTCAAAAAGGGCCACACCCGGGATCATTACACCATCTGTGGGCTCAATCGAAAGGGCAATCTGGGCGATCTCCTCGGAGCTCAATTCTTTGCCCAAAGCCAGACCCGTGGCGGCGATGGCTGCGGTGAGATCTGCGCTGCTGCTGGCCATCCCCTTGCCCCTCGGAATGGGGTTGTTGATGGTCAGGCGAGCGCGAACCTTGGCGTTCTTCAATTGCAACAGGGTTCGGCGCACGGCCGCTCCGGTTTTCTCACAACCTTCCGGTGCTTCAATGCCGTGCTTTCCCGCGTACAGGTCGACTTTGACCCGGGAGTAGAAATCCACAGGGCAGGTCACCAAGAAGTGGTTACCGCCGATGACACCCTGGGCAAGCTCACCGCACACCCCGGGTGCGCGTACGGTGGCGCTGCCGATCAGTTCAGAGCCGTTTTCGCTTGGCGAACTGCCATTTGACGATGAAGTTGCCAAGGGTTCTACTCCGCGCTACCCGATTTGATCTCGATTGGGATTCCAGCCACCATCATGTGGACCTCTGTAGCCGTGGCCGCGATGCGTTGATTGACGGTCCCCAAGATATCCTGGAACCGCCGTCCCAGTGGCTCCATGGGCACCGGGCTCATCCCAACCTCGCTGCTTACAAAGACAAACGACTGTTCCGACATGGCCGTCAGCACCAGGAGTTTATCCGTCTCTTTAGTCACGATTTCTTCCATGGCCTGCTTGGATTCATTCTCATTTTCCATCAGCAGGTTGCCCACCCAGACGTCAATGGAGTCGATGATTACCGCGCCGGGGCTGGGATCCTCTCCGAGCACCCTGATCATCCTCTCGGCGAGCTTGACTGGCTCCTCCAATGTCGTCCAAGACTCCGGCCTGGAGCGTTGGTGGCGCTGGATACGCTCGGTCATCTCGTCATCAAAAGGCACTCCGGTGGCCACATAGAGGACGGAACCGCCGTTTAGCTGGCCGAACGAAGCAGCCCTGCTCTCAGCAAAGCCACTCTTACCCGATCTAACGCCACCCAGGACCAAACACAGGTCAGCCGACATCAGGCTCTGGCCGCGTCATAGTCTCGACTGAGACCGGTCATCTGGTAGATCAAGTCCATATCCATACTGGACCGCACCCAGTCTGCCAGTTTGTCATATTCCAGGTCCATATCATTTTCTACGGTCGCATCCGGAAGTGACACACCCTTCCACCGAGCAAGTTCGGTGAGAATCGCACTCCTCAACTCAGGGTTAAGGAATAAGCCGTGGATATAGGTGCCCAGCACCCTTCCGGAGGCGTCGATGGCACCTTCCAGATCACCCTTTCCGCTGACCGGAACATCAGCTCGGTCCTCGACCAGGAACGGAGGAGCGAAACCCTCTCCCACGCTCCGGCCCATGTGTATCTCATACCCGGTCACGGGCATACCTTTGGCCCCAGCGAGCAACCCTGTAGCCTCGTTGACCTTACCCTTGATACGGTGGGTCTCTTTGCTGCCTTCGAACACGGTCGTCAGGTCCAGTAGACCGAGGCCGTCTAGCTCGGCAATCGAGGATTCTATGTGTTCTGGATCGCTGATCTTCGTGCCCAACATCTGGTAACCGCCGCAGATACCAACCACGGAGGTGCCGCTGGCGTGCAGCTCTTTCACCGCCTGACTCAGCCCACGTTCATTCATCCAGGCCAGGTCGGGGATGGTGGTTTTGGTGCCTGGGATGATGAGCAAATCGGGGCGGCCCAATTGGGCTGGCGAGTCCACATAACGGAGTTCCACGCCTGGATGGCGGGCTATGGGGTCGAAATCGTCAAAATTGGCGATGTGCGGCAATTGCAGCACTGCCACGTCCAATACCGCCTGTTGGGTGCCTTTGGAGACTTCCTCCAGGACCACCGAGTCCTCTTCAGGGATGTGAATATCCCGGTAGTGGTGCACGAGACCCGCAACGGGGATTCCGGTCCGCTCTTCAAGCCAGGTCACACCATCAGTGAGCAGCGTGGGGTCGCCACGGAACTTGTTGATGATCATTCCCTTGACGATGGCTCGTTCTTCAGGCTCAAGCAGCTCCAGCGTGCCCACCAGCGAGGCAAACACCCCGCCTCGGTCGATATCACCGCAGAGCAGGACTGGCGCGTTGGCATACAAAGCCACCCGCATATTCACGATCTCATTCTTCTTGAGGTTGATCTCGGCCGGGCTGCCCGCACCCTCAACCACGACGATGTCAAAATCTTCGCGTAGGCTGTCCAACGAGGTGTGCACCGCTTTCCAGAGTTGGGGTTTGAGGCCAAAGTAATCCCTGGCTTCAGCAGTGAGTAATGGTCGGCCCATCAATACCACCTGTGAGATGTGGTCGGCCTCCGGCTTCAGCAATACCGGGTTCATCTCAACTCGGGCTTCGACGCCAGCAGCATCGGCCTGGACTGCCTGGGCGCGCCCAATCTCGCCGCCGTCCGCAGTCACATACGAGTTGTTGGACATGTTCTGGGCCTTAAATGGGGCGACGCTGAACCCGTCCTGACGGAAGATGCGGCAGAGGGCGGATACTAGGACGCTCTTGCCCACATGAGAGGCAGTGCCCTGGACCATTAAAATCTTTCCAGGCATGGAGTTAGCCGGTCATCCCATGATGCACTGTGCCGGTCATGTGAGACGTGTCGTTGAACAGGCGCAGCACCGCGTTGTCGGCAAAGGTCTCAACCATCGTCAGGCCGCAGTTACCGAATACGAACGACCAGTTACCTTCAAGCGGCATCCCCAAGAGAGAGACCATCGCCGCCCGCAGCACGCCGCCGTGGCTGACCACCAGCACCGTCTCGTCAAGGTGCTTGGTCTTGATCTCCTCAAAGATGCTGGCCATTCGGGTGCTTACGTCCCGAGTCGTTTCACCGCCTTCGGGTGCATAACTCAGGTCTTTTTCAAGATACTTGGGATATTCTGCCGGATATTGTGTCTTTATCTCTTCAAGGGTCATACCCTCAAAGACGCCTTTTTGGTATTCGCGCAGCCTGGGAGTCTGGTTCAAAACCAGGTCTCGATCACCCAGGGCGAGTTTCGCGGTCTCAGAAGTGCGTTTCAGGTCGCTGCTGTAGGCAACATCGATTTGGCGGTCAGCCAGGCGTTGCCCCAAGGAACGTGCCTGTTCAGCACCTTTTTCGGAGAGTCCTATGTCAGTGTGGCCTTGGATCCGTCCTTGGGCGTTCCAGTCTGTTTCGCCGTGACGGACTATTAATAGTGTTCCCATTCTGGTGAATATTCTAAACACGATGTACTTGAAAGTATACCGATTGTCAGGGTTAATGCTTTTGGGATGTTCCCCATACTACATGTAGATGAGGCTAATCAGCCTCATCACTTGCCATAATTTAAGAAACTGGCATACTATATGTTGACATGGATGGATATCCAAGCTAGAATACCGAGACCGTAACGATGGGAGGTGTTTCTGATGGAAGCATACTGTGTGAAGTGTCGAAGCAAGCGCGAGATCAAGAACCCAGAAAAGATCACCATGAAAAACGGGAAGCCCGCCACTCAGGGTGTATGCCCGACATGTGGCACTAAGGTTTTCCGCATCGGGGCCGCCTAACAGCGGCTTTTGCTGTTTCTTCTGCGCTGATAACGGACGCTTAATCAGCCGTTGAGTTCTTCGGAACTGGTTGCTGACCTTCGTCCAACTATCAGGATCTGGCCTGTGGCAGTCACCCTGGGTGTTGTGTGGGGTTGTGTGTATAGGGTGGCTGCTTACAGTTTAGTAAGAAGTGCCTGCAAAATTCCTGCCTAGCTTCTAGGTCGGTTGGTTTTTCAAACTCTATAGACCAACGGTTTTAACTTCTAAAACTAGGGTGATGGAATTTTGACGTATGGTTGTGTCTTTCTCATAGGCTTTATCCCCGCGTAATATTGCGTGGGAATGGCAAAATGGATTTGTGGCCGAGGGTCCCTCCCCTTCGGCCACTTTTTGTGCCTTCGAGACTAATTTCCACTAATTCCCCATTGGCCTAAACCAGGCATCACTCCTCTGTTCCCCATTTGCTGTGCTATCATGGCGGCTCATGCTGGAAACCCTGTTTTCATGCGTGCGTATTTGACGCCTTGGTCGGCTCTCCTCGTAGCCCGATTTGGCGTTGCTACAGATTCCAAATGACATTATGTGAGGTTACCTATGACTCAGCCTGCATCCTGGCAAGACCTTCTCAAGAGTAGCGCACCAGACGTTTTGAAAGCCGCAGACGCTACGCGGGAATCGATTCTCTCCGACGGCGCACTCTCAAACAAAACCAAGACACTGATGACCATGCTGTGTGACGCGCTGCTGGGCCACGGCGGTGGAGTGACAACCATTGCCAACCGAGCCCGTGCTGCCGGCGCTTCCGAAGAGGAGATCGCAGAGACCGTAGGCGTGGCTTTCTTGATGGGCGGACTTCCAGCCCTGGTTACTGGATCAAACGCATTTAAGAAGTAGTTGCCTCTTTTAGAGTTAATCCTAGGCACAAATCACTGGTATTTTCAGAAGGTTCAGAAGAATCAGAACCGCTGGAGTTAGCCCAAATGGCACAACAAGAGCCTATCGTCTTCTTCAACGGAGAATTGAAGCCCGAATCCCAGGTCGGGATATCCATCCGCGACCGCGGCTACCTCTACGGCGACGCCGTTTTTGATGCCGCTCGGACGTTCAATGGATCACCGTTCCGGCTTCCGGAGCATGTCCACCGTCTCTACGACTCGCTCCGTTATTTGCGGATCGATGTGGGGATGGAACCATCGGAGATGGAAGATTGGTCGCGCCGGGTTGTCGAGCACAATTACTCCCTGCTCGCGCCCGGCCAAGACATGTGGGTGATGCAGCGGATCAGCCGTGGCATCGAGCCCATTCTGCCCGGCGACGTCATGACTCCCACCGTCTTGATCGAGACCCATCCCATACCGTTTGCCAGGCGCGCTTCTTTGTATCGTGACGGGGCTGCCATTTTCACCCCTTCCGTGCCCAGGGTACCGCCGAGGTTCGTGAGCCCTCGCGCCAAGACCCACAACTACTTGAACCTGATACTGGGAGACCTGGAGGCCGCAGCCAGTGACCCCGACGCCTGGTCCGTACTGCTGGACGAGGCGGGTAACCTCACGGAGGGCCGCGGCAGCAACATATTCCTAGTCAAAGACGGCACGGTGGCCACGCCCAAAGGGCAATATGTGCTGGAAGGCATCACCAGAGGCGTGACCATGAACCTGGCTGCAGGACTGGACATGCCTGTGGAAGAGCGTGACCTGGACTTGTACGATGCCTACGTCGCCGACGAAGCGTTTTTGACCTCCACCAGTCTCTGCATCTGCCCGATCTCTTCTTTCAACGGCACACCCGTCGCCGGAGGGAAGGCTCCAGGCACCATCACCCGCAGGCTGATGGACGCCTTCAGCGATACGGCAGGTATGGACTTTGAAGGTCAGTATCTAGCCCACCTCGAGTAACCGGCCAAAATGACGATTGCGCGTTGAACTTATTCAGATATTTAGCAGGGAGAGAACAATGTCCGATCAAATAGCAAACATCACCGATTCCCCGGCCGAGAAACTGGCTGGCGATTTTGGCTTCACAGAAGGACCGCTATGGCATCCGGACGGTTACTGGCTATTCGTCGATATCCAGAAACTGAAGATCCATAAGATGTCGACCAGCGGCCAGTTGGAGACGTTCCGCGACCCCAGCTTCGGCACCAACGGGATGACCTTTGACAAACAGGGCAACATGGTGATCTGCGAGAGTGATAATCGCCAGATCATGCGTCGCCAGTCGGACAACACCTACACGCCCATAGCCACTCACGCTGACGGCAAAAGGCTCAACCGGCCCAATGACGTGGTGGGCCGTTCTGATGGGACCATCTATTTCACCGATCCCGGCGGACGCCTGACTGCAGAAGAGCGAGACCTGGATTACAGCGGTGTGCACCTGATCAAGCCTGACGGGAGTCAGTCGGTGGGCACCACCGAGACTGAATACCCCAACGGGCTGGCATTTTCTCCTGATGAGAAGATTCTCTATGTGGCAATCACACGGCTGGACAGTCGCTGCCTGGAAGAAAAGGAAAATAAACAGCTGTGCGAACACCAGCTGATTCGGGCTTTCGACGTTGCGGCCGACGGCAGCCTCAGCAACAACCGCGTATTCGCCAACATGTTCTCTGCCGAGGACGGCGTGCCTGACGGGATGAAGGTAGACGTAGAGGGCAACATCTACTGCACCGGTTCAGAAGGATGTTGGGTCTTTGATTCTTCTGGCAAACATCTAGGCACCATCGTGCTACCGGAGATACCGGCCAACTGTGCCTGGGGCGGGCCAGATAACCGGACGATGCTGTTCACGGCCCGGACTTCAGTCTTCAGCATGAGAATGAAGATTCCAGGCACGGTGATTCCTCGGGATTAACGCCCGATCTCACAGCTATGCCCAGTCTCATAGTATGTACCCGTCTTATGGAAACTAAGGAAAAGCATGCCCGGTTATGACGCAATAGTTATCGGTGTCGGAGGAATGGGCAGCGCCACCGCCTATCACCTGGCCAAGCGAGGCCTGAAGGTCCTGGGGTTGGAGCGGTTCGAGATTCCCCATGAACTGGGGTCATCTCATGGCCAATCCCGGATGATCCGCTACACGCTCCAGGAACATCCTTCCTACGTCCCTTTAGTAAAACGGGCCTACGAGTTATGGCACGAATTGGAGAAGACGGTTAACGAAACCCTTGTAGTCACTACCGGGTCCATTCGGGCTGGCCCACCGGATAGTCCCTTCTACAAAGGGGCCATCGAGTCCTGTGACCTGCACCAGATCCCCTACGAGATCCTCAGCGATACTGAGGTGAACAAACGGTTCCCAGGATATCAGTTCCCAGAGGGTATTTCGTCGGTTTACCAGGCAGACGGCGGTTTCTTGTTGCCTGAGATGTGCATCGTGAGCCATGCCCAGGCTGCGGAAGAAGCCGGAGCAGAGATACACACCGGCGAAACTGTACTCGGTTGGGAGGTTCAAGGTGACGATGTATCGGTCCGTACTGACCGTGGGGTCTACTCCGCTGCAAGGTTGGTAGTCACCGCAGGAGCCTGGGCAGCAAAGCTGGTGCCTGATGTGGCCGAGTACGCCGTGCCTGAGCGTCAGGTGCTGGGTTGGTTTCAACCGGAACGCCCAGAATTGTTCACGCCGGAACGGTTCCCGGTGTTCGGAATCTGGACTGAAGAGGGACGTTTTTACGGCTTCCCAAACTACGGTGTCCCAGGCTTCAAGCTCGGAAAATCCCATCATCTCTTCCAAAAGGTGGACCCTGATACGATGGACCGGGAGATTCACGCTGAAGACGAAGAGGTCTTGCGGCGGTTTACCAGACGCTACTTTCCGCAGGCTGCCGGTGAGTTACTGGACAAAAAGACCTGTATCTACACCAATACCCCCGACGAACAGTTCATGATTGGGGTATTGCCCTACCATCCCCAGGTATCCATAGCGGCAGGTTTCTCGGGGCACGGGTTCAAATTCGCCAGTGTCATTGGCGAAATCATGGCCGACCTGGCGCAAGACGGCGTGACGGACCACGATATTGACCTGTTTCGGCTGGACAGATTCAACGGATGATTCGATGATATGCTGAGACCAGGCATGGATTAACTCCTGAACGGCTAACTGCCTCAAAGTAAAACGGCATCATCACGGTTGGGAAACAGGAAAGAATGGAACATCTAATCATTCACGATTCCCTTGGGAAAAAACTGAAACATCTGGTGATCGTATTCAGCGGATGGGCCGACGCCGCTGAAGGTGCCACCAGTGCGGTTAAATTCCTGCAGCGGAAGTTGAAATCTCACAGATTCGCCGAGATTGACCCCGAGGAGTTCTACGACTTTTCCCAAACCCGGCCGTATTCCTCCAGGACGCGGGACGGAAAACGCAGGATTCAGTGGCCGACCAACGAATTCTCTTACCTGACAGACCCCAGTGCAGATTCCGGTGTGATGGTGTTTGTCGGGGTTGAACCCAACCTGAAGTGGCGCACCTACGCCAAGACAGTAGCCAAGGTCGCAAAAGACAACGGTGTTGAGTCTGTGATCCACATAGGTGCGCTATTGGATGCAGTCCCCCACACACGGCCCGTTAAACTCAGCGGCACCGCCAGCGAGTCGAACCTGAGCGAGTTCCTGGAAGGTCAGGGGATTAGGTCATCCAATTACCAAGGGCCCACGGGGATCAGTTCCGCGGTGATGGCCGCCTGCATCGATACCGGACTGGAATACACCTCGATCTGGGGCCACACCTCCCACTACCTGCAGGCAGCGCCCAACCATCGGGTAGGCTCAACGCTGTTGGAGATACTCCTCAAATTGCTGAATCTGTCCCTTGACCTAGGCGAGCTAAAATCCGCAGCAGGAGTCTTCAACGAAGAGGTTGAGAAAGCCGTGGCCAAAGACGAGCAGATCAGCTCCTACGTGACGAAGTTAGAGGGCCAGTACGACGAGGCAGTCGCGGCTATAGAAATTCCAGATCCGGCAGAACTGGTGCGGGATCTGGAAAATTTCCTCAGAGGCGCACCGGGGCATCCACCCCCTGATCCCATTAACTAAAACGGGGCAAGTTACTTGTCCCACAAACGTTGTAGGTAGTCCAGCCTCGAATTTCCACTCTACCGTAACTGCAACAAAAAACCCGGATATCGCCATAAAAAGTGGTAGTCTGGGCTTTTTTAACGATTACCCCACACCCGCTGAACGATTCTACCCAGAATCGACGATACGGAACCATTTTCAAATAACGAAAAGATCACAGTATTATGCTATTGACTTGCTAAAGACGCAGGTCTATACCTGTATGTAGTCAGTAATAGGCTTACTCATCGTTGGTATAGATTATTATTTTTAAAATAGCTAAAATACCCTCAGAGGCCGTCTCTCAGAAAACGTGACTAAATAGAAAATCGCTGAGGGTGCTGAGGGTATTGAATTGCAAAATCCCCAAATTAATTACATTGGAGGTTTGTCCGTCTTGAATTACTGGTTAAAGAATCCCAAACTAATTATCCTTGGACCCTTGGCTCTCCTTTTGGCAGCCATCCTGGCATGTGGCTCTTCAGCCACAGCTACACCCGTACCATCTACGAGTGAAACAAAATCGACAACCGCAGCCACAGCAGTACCATCATCCGGGGGTAAATCAGCTCCTGCTCCAACTGCAGCTCCTACTAAAGCACCACAAGTAAAGGCCAAGCCGTCAGGTACCTTAAACGTGGGGCAAAAAGAGCTCGGCCCGTATTTTGGTAGCCCCAAAATCTCTGGTAACCCTCAGATATTCCTCAACAGCGCTGCACCGATCACGGAAACCTTAGGTATCCATGCATTTGAAGGGAACAAACTGCTTCCAGGGCTCGCTGAGAGTTGGGAAGTCTCTCCAGATGGACAAATATGGACATACCACATTCGAAAAGGGGTTCAATTCCATAAAGGCTTTGGCGAAATGACGGCCCATGACGTTGAATTCTCCTTTGAACAGGTAGCCTACAGCGAGAAACATGCCCGGGCTTCCATAGCAAAAGAAGTGTTCTTTAACGAGAATGGAAGTAGGTCGATGCCTGACGACTATACTTGGATAGTCGATACCGGCACTCCTTTCTCCGATGTTGGAATACTCGAATTAATGGGAATGCCTCGTTCGGTTTGTGCTTGGATAGTAAGCAAGAAGCAATATGAACAAGACGGCGAAGAAGAAGCAAATCGCAATACTGCCGCCACCGGGCCTTGGGAGATTGGTGAATGGAAAACTGGAGAATACTGGGAAATGCCCGCTGTTGAAAACCATTGGAGGCAAACGCCCAATTTTGCGAAAATGGTAGCTTGGGAAATCCCAGAAGAATCCGCCAGAGTAGCTGGTTTCCAAACAGGAACCCTAGATACCTTTGTGATGGCTCTAGATTCGATACCTGAAGTAGAAAAGGTAGAAGGCGCCTCACTCTTACAGGTTCCTAACGCAATGCAATCTCAGTTGAATTTCTACGGCAACCTCCATCTTAAAGAGGAAGATGGATACAAAGTGTGGGACGAGGATCGTGACCACCCGTGGATATCACCTAACGGAGATGTTGATTCTCCCGAATGGGCGAATGCTGTAAAGGTTCGTAAAGCATTGTCGATTGCGATCGACCGACAATCGCTCATTGATAACCTACTGCTAGGGTTCGGTCACCCAAATACACTCCAAGGTTGGGGTGGACCCGACGAAGCGCGATATGATTCAGATATGGTCTGGGAGTACGACCCCGAAGCCGCTAAAGCCCTTTTGGCTGAAGCAGGAGTCGCTGACGGGTTCGATATTACACTCACGGCAGCGATTCGCGGTGCCCCTTCAGAGCTCGAAAACTGCGAAGCAATCGCACAATTTTGGGAGGACATTGGAATTAACGTAAAATTCCAAAACCTACCTTATGGGACTTTAAGGCCAACGTTGGTTGCGCGAACTTACCGGGGTGCCACATGCCACGCAGCATCCATCCGACTAGCACCGACTCAAGGCTTCGCAAGCTATCTAAATGCATCGCCATTCAGCTATGGAGCGGAACATGACTTCTTAGAAGAGAATATAGCCAAAGCCAAAGCGTCGATTCTACGATCCGACAGAGAGGCAGCGGAAGACGCTCTTGCTCGATGGAATTTCGATAACGCATTTGCGATGATTGGCCTATACGTTAACGACAACGTATGGCCCGTCGGACCAAACATAGACGTCAGTTCTTGGGAAGGGCACGTCAAACAAGGAGATCTACGTCAGCTTAATGGGTTCGAGTACATAGCTGCTCGCTAAGACTCGTTGATACAACAATCCTTCCAATAGGACACAAGGTTTAAACCAAAAGGGGCCTACCGTTCGCGGTAGGCCCCTTTTTACGTCCTACGCTCGAAACTATTTCTGCTTGTCTACCTGGTAATAACGGCTTAGCTTCATCATGAGTGTTCACATGCAGATCAGAGTAGCAGTATTGGCCAGAATGCGGCCATCACCTAACTGCAAAAACGAAATCACATAACTCTTATCTATCTATTGACTTGCATTTGCCAATGGGATATATCTATATGGCGTCTTGGTAGCAACTATTCCCAATATATATATGTAAATATTTTAATTCGAATCAATGGCGTGAATTAATTCGTAAAGTCCATCCTTAATACAGCTAAAAACCCTACCCAGACTCTTAGTACTACGTTTATCGAAATGGCCGCAATGTCTGGTGTTCAGTCACTCGGGTCAACGAATCACCGCAGTCCCAAAAATAATTGGAGGATGGCCCATTTTGAGCAACTGGTTAAGAAACCCCAAATTACTACTCTTTGGTTCATTGACGTTACTACTGGCAGCCATATTGGCTTGTGGCTCGTCTGCGACCGCAGTCCCTCAGCCCTCAGCCTCGGGTGCCACCGCTGTGCCGTCGGGCTCTGAAAAATCCGCGCCCGCGCCGACAGCAATCCCTACCAAGGCACCTCAAGCCGCTCCAAAGCCCTCTGGAACATTGAATGTTGGTCAGAAGGAACTTGGACCTTATGTGGGAAATCCTAAACTGATTGGGAATCCTCAGATTTTCTTGAACAGCGCGATTCCGATCACTGAAACCCTAGGGATGGCTGGATTCGACAGCGGGGCGCTTGTGCCAATGCTGGCCACAGGTTGGGATATCTCAGCAGATGCCCAGACTTGGACGTTCCAAATCCGGAAAGGTGTCCAATTCCACAAAGGATTTGGGGAGATGACAGTAGAAGACGTCGTCTTCTCTCACAAACAAATAGCAGATAGCGATAAACACGCTAGATCTGCCAACGCCGCGAAGATGTTCTTTGCGGAGGATGGCAACCAGACAACCCCAGATGACTATACCTGGGTAGTCGATATGGGTCAGCCCTTCTCCGAGATACCCATTTATGAATTGATTGCGACCCCACGCGCTGTCGGCGCCTGGATGGTTAGCAAGAAACAATGGGATGAAAAGGGCGAAGAGGAAGCAAACTTCAACACAGCTGCCACTGGTCCGTGGGAAATCGATGAAGCTAAGACTGGCGAATTCTGGAGGATGAAGGCAGTAGAGGATCACTGGCGGGTCACCCCGGCTTTCGCGGAACTGATTTTCCACGAAATCCCTGAAGAGTCTGCTCGGGTAGCCGGTTTCAAAACCGGTAATTTAGACACCTTTGTCATGGCTCTCGATTCCATAGGAGAAGTGGAATCGGTCAAGGGAGCAACATTGATGCAGGTTCCCAACGCCGTACAGGCCGGATTGAACTTCTACGGCCAAACATACGTACCAGCCAGAGATAGTGAAACTGGCGAGCCCAATGTCAATGGGGAAATGTGGCCGAACTACAACCCCGACCTGCCCTGGGTATCGTCCAACAGTGACATCACGTCGCCCGAATGGGCGACGGCCCGCACGGTCCGGCTGGCTATGTCGATCGCCATTGACCGCGATGCGATAGTCAACAACATGTTACAAGGGTTCGGACGCCCCATCACTCTTAAAGATTGGATGGGCTTCGAGGACCGTCTCCCGTCTCCCGAAGATGCGTGGCCCTACGACCCGGGGAGAGCCAAAGATCTACTGGCTGAAGTCGGATACCCCAACGGTTTCCAGGCAACGCTGACTACAGCAATCCGAGGTGCTCCTTCGGAAGTGGAATCTTGTGAAGCCATCGCGCAATACTGGGATGCGATTGGAATCGATGTAGACTTCCAACGGGTTCCGTACGGTACCTACCGACCCACAGCAGTTGCCCGTACCTACGAGGGCATGTCGTGCCACAATGTAGGCCCCCGGTTGTCTCCAATCCAAGGTATGGCCAGTTTCTTAAATAGCGGAAACTTTAGTTGGGGTTCCGAGCACCCTCTCACCGAAGAGTTAATTCCGTTGGCTCAGAAATCTGTAGCGCCAGCCGACCGCATAGGATATGAAGACCAGATCGCCGAATTCTACATTAATGAGGTATTCGGGGAGACCGGACTGTATGCAGTCGACAACGTGTGGCCTGTTGGCCCGAAGATCTCTCCGTGGACTGGTTTCGTCAAACAGGGTGACCTGCGACAGGTTAACGGCTTTGAGTACATCACTCCTCGCTAAGATTCGCTGAATCACTTGGTTCTGGCATCAGGACCTTCCATGGCAACGAAAAGGAGCCAACCCAATGGGTTGGCTCCTTTTTTGGTCGCGAACAGGCGGCATTAGCCCTGTTCTACGATGGCATTCCGCCATCTCAACCGGCAAACCAAGGGCTCAACTTCGAGGATCAGCTGGAATCCACCGGTATTTGGTGGCAGAAAACTTCAACAATCACGTTCCAATGACGAAATCATCCACGGCACCAGTAATCTCGCTATAAACTTTGCAGCTGAACCGAAAACCTATGCAGGGCTAATTCGGTATTTAGTATTTGAACATACGAATTGCTATAAGAGATTAGGTATTGACTTGTGAGAAACGTTGCTTTATACCTATCTACCTATAGCAAATAGTTGATATTCTATAACATATATTTGTAATCAATTGCTTCATTTTTGTACTCACCATTGCACGCTTAGTCGCCAGCGGTTTCCAAGATTGGCCGGTATTAAAATTCCTACACGCACCAAATTGTTCTCTGAAGACTACTTACAGTCTCGGAGAAGAATTGATTGTCATATCCCCAAACCAAATGGAGGTCTGCTCATCTTGAATCACTGGTTAAGGCATCCCAAGTTAATAATCCTAAGTACCTTGGCTCTCTGGCTGGCCGCCATATTGGCATGCGGCTCCTCAGCAACGGCGACGCCAATACCGGCAAAGTCGGAGCCAGGGGCTCCTGCGGCGACCACGGCCGCGCCAACCGCAGTGCCCTCGACTGGGTCCTCATCTGCTCCGGCAGCGACTGCGGTACCCTCAAAAGCTCCTGAAGTGATTGCAAAGCCATCGGGAACCATCAACGTGGGCCAGAAGGAATTGGGGCCCTACTTCGGCAGCCCGCTGCTGTCTGGAAACCCCCAAATCTTCATAAACAACGCAGCGCCAGTTACGGAGACCCTCGGCGTGTACGCGTTCGACAGCAACGCTGTTGAGCCTATGCTGGCTGAAAGTTGGGACATCTCACCCGATGGTCAGGTATGGACCTATCACATCCGCAAGGGCGTGGAGTTCCACAAGGGCTATGGTGAGATGACCGTGGAAGACGTGGTCTTCTCATTTGACCAATTGGCCAATAGTGAGAAACACGCCAGGGCATCCAACGCAAAGAAAATCTTCTTTGCTGACAGTGGAAGCCAATCAACTCCGGATGATTACACCTGGGTAGTTGATACAGGCACGCCGTTCTCGGATGTACCGATCTTCGAGCTAATGGGAACCCCTCGCGCCACCCAGGTCTGGATCGTGAGTAAGAAGCAGTACGACGAGGAAGGCGAAGAGGAACACAACCGTAACACTGCGGCCACTGGTCCCTGGGAGATCGACGACTGGAAGACCGGTGAGTTCTGGAAGATGAAGGCAGTGGAAAACCACTGGCGTCAGACTCCTTACTTCGCAGAATTGGCGGAATGGGAAATTCCCGAAGAGTCTGCCCGGGTAGCCGGTTTCAAGACCGGTAACCTGGACACCTTCGTAATGGCCTTGGACTCCATCACCGAGGTTGAGACGGTTGAAGGCGCCACCCTGATGCAGGTGCCGAACGCAGGACAAGCTGGTTTAAACATCTACGGTCAGACTTACGTCCCCGCCCGAGGTGGTAACGGAGAGTCATGGCCTAACTACAACACAGACCTTCCCTGGGTCTCGCCGAACAGTGACACCAGCTCTGCTGAATGGGAAACGGCACGCAAGGTCAGGGAAGCTCTCTCTATAGCCATCGACCGACAGACCATCATCGATGAGCTGCTACTCGGCTTCGGCCACCCGCTAGCCCTTAGGGACTGGGGTGGACCCGATGAAAAGCGTCTACCCGCCGACATGGTCTGGGACTTTGACCCCGAGCGGGCAAAGAGCCTGTTGGCCGAAGCAGGATATCCCAACGGCTTCGAACTGACCCTCTCACCCGCCCTTCGCGGTGCTCCGTCAGAGGTTGAAGCCTGTGAAGCAATCTCACAATACTGGGATGATATCGGAATCGACGTAACGTTCCAGAATGTGCCTTACGGGACCCTGAGGCCCACGTTGGTGGCCCGCACATATGAAGGCTTCTCCTGCCACTCGGTCTCCATCCGTTTAGCCCCGGTACAGGGATACGCCAACTACTTGAATGACTCGGTGTTCAGTTATGGCACGGAACACCCGTACTTGGAGGAGAAGATTCCGGTGGTACAAGGCACCACTAACCGGGCCGATAGAGAGGCCCTGGAGCTAGAGGTAGCCAGGTGGCAATTTGACAACGTCTTCGGCGAGACCGGCTTGTACGTGTTCGATAACGTATGGCCGATCGGAGCAAAGCTTGCGCCTTGGGACGGATTCGTCAAGCAGGGTGACCTGCGTCAGATCAACGGGTTCGAGTACATCAAGCCTCGATAACGCCCACCGGTCTAGCTAGCCTCTAAAAGAGACAACAAGCACAAACAAAGAGCCAACCACTAAGGTTGGCTCTTTTTAAATTCCTTCTTCAAGCTTTTCTTGACGAAGTTGTATAAGGAAGCATGACAGACTCGGTTTCGACGCGCGTGGTAATCGATTTACAGGGACCACAATGCGCACCGAGATTGGATTTAATTCGCCTCAAAAAACCGTTTCGTGGTTGCTCCAATTCATTAGCGTTGAGGCGCGGCGAATCAGCTTCACGCTTCGGCATTGGCCCTGCTTCAACACAAACGAGGGCCTTTGGGCGAAACTGGGCTAGGTCAGTGAGTTTAGAGCAACGAATTCTCAGCCTCAATTAGGCTCTAATCGGCTACTTTTTGTTCCTAGATTTCACCTATTGACTTGCTAAAGCCGATAGTATATATCTTACTAACAATTTGAGGGGGGGGTCAGCGTAAGCCGACCTCTCTCTATTCATGTCGGTCGCAAGCAGGCATGAAATCCCATACCGACAACCGGCTAGGACAATGGACGATCGGCCGTGGGTTAACAAATCAAATAACACTGGAAAATGCCTCCACGGTTCTTCCGACCGCAGCGTCTGAACCAAAAGGTTTTGAGCTTTCCGGCTCAATCAAGAAAGCGCAAAAAAGCGTATATAACCCAAGGGGTTCCGAAGCAAGGTGCAACCACGGTTCGAAAAGGGCCTTATAGAGAAGTTGGAACCATATCTGGTACCAATCGCTCGGTCCATCGCAGGGGTTGTTCTAGGCGTAGTACTAAGCATGATAGGCATAGTCATCGCCTGGTCATTATACGTATTTTTTGGGGGAAGAACGATCGAACTCTGGCAGGCGTCACTGTTCTTCTCAGCGGGAGCAGGAGCAGGGATAGCAACCTTCGTAGCCTGGCTACACATCGATCGTGAAAATGGTTGGGTTCTAGTACTAACGGCGTTAGTAGTCTTGGGTGCCGGAATTCTCGGTGCTTGGGGGGGGTACCGATACGGTGCGGCGCAAGAAATTGAATGTTGCGCAATGCCTACGGTGTCTCCGGTCTACTACACAGCGCTAGGCTCGGCAGTGGTGGCAAACGTAGCGGGTGTTCTCTTTGCGGCAGGTCGCGCAATTTTGACCAGAAAAAGGCAGTCCCAAATCCACAATACAGTGAACTGACGGTTAGATAAAATGCAAAAATACTTGGCACGCCGGTTCCTCCTCGCCTTAGTAACACTACTCGCGGTCTCTTTGATTATTTTCATAATGAGCCGGGTTTCAGGAGATCCTAGACACATCTACCTAGATGACTACTCGACTCAGGAAGACTGGGACCGCATGGGCGAGGTACTGGGCTTGGACAAGCCTTACTATGAACAATACTGGCTGTTCATACAGGGCGCCGTTAGAGGCGATTTCGGGGAATCTGTTAGAGAAGCCCGCCCGGTAACGGAAGTTGTGCTCGAACGGGCTCCCGCAACACTATTGCTGGGTGCCGTGGCATTCAGCTTCTCACTACTTGTGGGAGTGCCGCTGGGAATTCTCTCAGCGGTAAAACGCGGGACATTTATGGACGCCTTCGGCAAATTCATCGCACTGGTAGGTCAATCAGCTCCACCGTTCTGGTTGGGTATCATGCTGATGTTCTTCTTTGCAGTGAAGATGGGAATAGTACCGCCATACGGAAAACAAGACTGGAACAGCATAGTCCTGCCGGCTGTGACATTGGGGTGGTATTACGCCGCCGCCAATCTACGCCTGGTGCGGTCTGCAATGCTTGACGTGCTGGACTCGGAGTACATCAAACTGGCACGAGCCAAAGGTGTTAACTCCAGGACCATCATCATGAAGCACGCGTTCCGTAACGCGCTGATTCCACCGCTTACTTTCGCAGGGGTGACCCTGGGCGCCCTTGTTACCGGCTCTTTGGTAGTAGAGACCGTGTTTGCCTGGCCTGGACTCGGCAGATTGGCAATTGAAGCGCTATTCGCCTTCGATTACCCGCTGCTTCAAGGCGTGGTGATCACATTCACACTGCTTTACGTTACTGCAGCATTCGTCGTGGACGTGGCCTACGCCTACGTTGACCCGCGCATCCGGTACGCTTAGGCTTAAAGGTAAGAGGAGCAAAAATGGCAGAAGATCCATTAGCGGTAAAGCAGATGGCAGACCTCAGCGGTATTGTCATCGCCCCCCCTACAGGTAGGCAAAAAGCCGCCGCAATGTATAGAAAACTCAGACGGCTGCCTCTGATTCCGGTCTTTCTACTGAGCTTGGTAGTCATCGCCGGTGTCTTCGCCCCGTGGCTGGCACCTCATGACCCGGAGAAGGGCGAACTCAGAGAGCGCAACATTCCTCCGGCATGGTCCAGCGGCGAGAAGGACTCCAAGATTGTCGTAGAACGATTGTCGATCAATGAGCGCGCAACCAGCGTCACGTTGAGCGACGCGCGAAAGGTGAACCCAGAAGCGCAGGTCGGCGACACGATCGAGATCTTCTCCCGCCCTGGGGGCAGCACCAAGTTCATATTGGGAACTGACCACTTGGGCCGAGATGTTCTCTCCCGCGTGATTTACGGCGCAAGAATCTCATTGTTGGTGTCAATTGTCACACTAGCGGTGGGAGGCTCCATCGGTGTCACCATGGGTCTGATGGCAGGCTGGTATGGCGGCGTGATCGATGAGTTCCTCATGCGGCTCGTAGACATTAAATTAGCAATTCCATTGATCCTCATCGCCCTTGTGCTGGTGATAACACTGGGGCAATCGCTCTGGATCATCGTTACTGTGCTCTGTTTATTCATATGGCCAAGATTCGCACGCCAAGTTCGCGGTGAGGTCTTGCAACTGAAGAACATGGACTATGTGTCCCTGGCCAAGGTCTCCGGCGCTTCAACAGCTCGGATCCTGTTCATACACATCTTCCCAGGCACGATTAACACCTTGATTGTGGTCGCGACGCTCCAGGTCGGTATCGTGATCCTTCTGGAATCGACTCTCAGCTTCCTGGGTGCAGGCGTACCGCCTCCCACACCAGCTTGGGGATCTATGGTTTCAGACGGACGTGACAAGCTGGCTGGCGGAGTCTGGTGGATCTCCACCTTCCCAGGTGTGGCCATTATGATTACGGTGATGTCGTTGAACCTGTTCGGAGACTGGCTCCGAGATACGTTGGATCCGCGGTTGCGCCAACTGGAGTGATTCGGAATACCCGTACTTGAACCATTCAGGCATTTGGGGGACGTAAAGAAACAATGGTCACCACCGATACAAGAATAGATACAGAAGTAGTATTATCGGTCGAAGATCTGCGAACGCATTTCACGACCCGCTGGGGAACTGTCAAAGCGGTTGACGGGATCTCCTTCGACCTTCGCAGGGGTGAGACTCTTGGCATAGTGGGCGAGTCTGGTTGCGGCAAGTCCGTGACCATGCTCTCTCTAATGCGATTGATTCCTGTCCCACCCGGTAGAATCGTCACGGGAAAAATCGTCTTAGACGGAGAGGATATCGTGCCTATCTCCGAACAAGAGATGGCAGAGATTCGGGGCAGCAAGATCGCCTTGATCATCCAAGACCCCATGACCTCATTGAATCCTGTCTTCTCAATTGGAGACCAGGTCGAAGAGGCCATCGAAATTCACCAAGATATTCCAAAGACCTCCATAATGGACCGTGCCCTTGAGGTACTACGAAAGGTAAACATTCCCGCCGCAGAGACCCGGGTCAAGGACTACCCACACCAGATGAGCGGCGGCATGCGCCAGAGGGTTGTGGGTGCCATCGGCATCTCTTGTCAGCCTCAGGTGCTGATTGCTGACGAGCCAACCACGTCTTTGGACGTCACGATTCAGGCCCAATACCTGAAGCTCTTGAAAGATATTCAGAAGGACTCTGACCTTTCAATCATCTTCATCACCCACGACTTCGGTATCGTCGCCAAGATGTGTGACCGGGTCGCAGTGATGTATGCCGGGCGCATAGTCGAACACGGCAGTGTGAGAGACATCTTCAATAATCCGTCCCACCCTTACACGGATGCCTTGTTGTCTTCTGTACCACGGATGGACCGGGTTGTAGACAGACTATTCTCCATCGAAGGGCAGCCCCCCCCACTCCATGATCTACCCGTCGGTTGCGCTTTCGCGGACCGTTGCCCCGTAGTCATGGACAAATGCCGTGAATCATATCCGGAAATCAAAGCTGTATCCGATGGCCACACTGCAGCTTGTTGGAAGGTGGAATGACCACTCTAGAAACATCGCAAGAGACATTCGAGCAGGGCCAAGTCCTACTCGAAGCCAAAAACCTGAAAAAATACTTCCCGGTCACCAAGGGATTATTGATCTCCAGGGTAACCGGTCATATCAAAGCAGTTGACGATATCTCCTTTGAGTTGCGCGCAGGCGAGACTCTGGGAATTGTCGGTGAGTCAGGTTGCGGCAAAAGCACCACCGCCAAGATGATGCTGATGCTTGAAGAACCCACTGAAGGCAGCATCTTGTTCAAGGGTGACGATGTCCACCATGGCGGGAGCTCCGTACGTAAATCCTATCGCAGCTCGGTACAGGCCGTATTCCAAGACCCGTGGAGTTCATTGAACCCACGCATGCGCGTCAAGGACATCATCGCCGAGCCAATGGTTATCAACTGGGACATCACCAAGGCAGAACAACAAGACAGGGTGATGAAACTCTTGAACGACGTGGGACTGAACGAGTATCACTCAAACCTGTTCCCTCATGAGTTCTCCGGTGGACAGCGCCAAAGGCTGGCAATCGCCCGCGCTCTGGCACTGAACCCCAGTGTGATCGTGCTGGACGAGCCTGTATCTGCGCTAGATGTGTCCATCCGAGCCCAGATCATGAACCTACTGAAAGACCTGCAGGAAGAATACAAAGTAGCGTACATGCTCATCGCCCATGACCTGGCTACCGTCAGGTACATGTGCACCTGGGTTGCCGTGATGTACTTGGGCCAGGTTGTGGAGCTATCTCCTGTACAGGAGTTGTACAACAACCCATCCCATCCTTACACCAAGGCTCTGATGTCAGCAGCGCTGCCATCTCACCCAGACACGGAACAGGAAGAGATCATTCTCCAAGGTGAGGTTCCTTCACCCCTGAACCCGCCGCCTGGCTGCTACTTCCATCCTCGCTGCCTCGCTGCCATAGATCGTTGCTCAGTGGACAGGCCCGAGGTTAGGGAAATCGCAGAAGGGCACACGCTCACTTGCCACCTGTTCTAGGATCTCCAGCACTTAACTAGGAACATCGAAAACCGGGAGGCGTTGCCTCCCGGTTTTTTATTTTGTGCCTGACTGGTGCTAAAATTGCACAGTTGTAAATACAATTTTAGATTCAACCATGATCGGTACTTCAATAGACCATGCCAACCACTACTAAGAAAGCAGCACCTAAAAGAGCGCCCAGGACCAAAAGCAAGGCGGATATTGCCCGGACCATTGAGATGATGACCGAGCAATACGGACCATTCACCCATGAAGCACGCCTACCTCCCACCGATGAGATGGTCTTCACCATTCTTTCTCAGCACACATCGGACATCAATTCCAGTCGTGCCTACAGGCGTCTTACGGAGACGTTTACTACCCTAGAGGCCGTTGCTTCGGCAAACATCGCCGACATTGAAAAAGCCATCGCTCCAGGAGGGTTGGCCAAGGTTAAAGCGCCCCGCATCAAAGAGGTGTTGAACAAGATACTTGAGCTGAACGAGTCGCTGGACCTGTCGTTCCTGAGGGAGATGCCGCTTAATGATGCCAAGGCGTGGCTGCGCCAACTGCCGGGTATCGGCCCAAAATCAGCAGGAATCGTGCTAAGCTTCTCTCTAGGCATGCCGGCTATGGCCATCGACACTCACATCTACCGGGTGAGCCAACGGCTGGGCGCGATTGGCCCTAAGGTGAGCGTGGACAAAGCCCACGAGATACTTGAAGGCAAAGTTGAACCCGAGGAAGTGTTTAACTTCCACGTGGCCTACATCAATCACGGTAGGCAGGTGTGCAAAGCCCAAAAGCCGTTATGCCCCGAGTGCGTGGTTGGCGGACTTTGCCCCTCGCGCAAGAAATTCATGAGCAAGGCAGACTTGGCGGCTTTGATCGCCCAAGAAGAGCAAGTATTGGCCGGAACCTCCGGGGCAGCCATGCCCCACGTTCCGCAGCCTGAAACTCTGTAAAGACAAAGAGTAAGCAACATGAAAGTAGGAATCATCAACATCACCGGTTACGCTGGCAGTGAATTGGCTCGCATCTTGTATCGCCATCCAGAGGTAGAAGTAACCTCTGTAACGGGCAGGAGCGCGGCCGGTCAACAGTTGAACGAGGTTTTTCCCCACTTGACTGCCATGAACATGCCCATTGAAGAAGAACTGAGCGGCAGCTTGGATCTGGTTTTCTCTGCACTGCCGCATAAGGCCAGCGCAGAAGCCTGCATCCCAGTATTGAAACAGGGTGTGAAGGTGGTGGACATCAGCGCCGATTTCCGGCTAAAACAGGCCGATGAGTACACAGAATGGTACGGGGTGGATCATCCGGACCCCACTTACCTCGAAGAAGCGGTCTATGGTCTCACCGAGCTGCACCGGGACGACGTCTCGTCGTCGCGCCTGGTAGCCAACCCTGGATGCTATCCCACCAGCGCCATCCTGGGTCTGGCTCCGGCAGTGTCCGGCAAGATCATCACTCAGGATATCATCGTCGACAGTAAATCAGGTGTTTCAGGTGGCGGGCGCAGCCTCACCTTGACCAATCACTTCTCAGAAGTTAACGAGAACGTATTCGCCTACGCCCTGAAAGGACACCGCCATCTACCTGAGATAACCCAGGAATTGGCTCCCTTGGCGGACAAAGCTCTTAATCTGACCTTTTTGACCCATCTGATCCCCATGACCAGGGGGATCTTGAGTTCCTGCTACGCCACTTTGACCGAACCAGCAAAGTGGGTTGGCGATGAGGGTAGAGAGAAGATCATGAAACTCTACCGGGATTATTATGCCGACGACCCGTTCGTGCGTGTGGTACCCACTCCGCCCCAGACCAAGCAGACCCTGGGGAACAATCTGTGCCTGGTTCATCCGTCCATAGACGAGCGCACTGGCCGGTTGATCGTGATCAGTTGCCTGGACAATCTGGTCAAAGGCGCTGCTGGGCAGGCAGTACAAAACATGAACCTGATGTGTGGATTCCCAGAAGAGACCGGATTGGAAGCCTTGGCAGTCTACCCTTAAACGGGCCGAAAACGCTAGGCAATCCCAAATTAACCCTCGCGCTTCTATGAATAGCACCTTAGCTATAGTAGAATACGCCTGTGCCCCGGTCGTCTAGCCTGGCCTAGGACGCCACCCTTTCAAGGTGGAGATCATGGGATCGAAGCCCATCCGGGGTACCACTTTTTTCTGCTCCGGCGCCACGCAGATCAGACCCTCTTCCTCCTTTTGAAACTGACCACCCCCCCACGTTAATCGCTCCTTGTTGCCCCTCTTTCCCCAAAGCATAATTGCCACA
>PCAH01000183.1 GCA_002730485.1 Dehalococcoidia bacterium
ATCGGGCCACCATCGCAGTAGCCCGCAAGACCTTCAACTAGCAGCACTTTTGAGATAAACGGCCATCCGGCCAAAAACACTGGAGAACACGATTCAATGACCACCGCATCCACCAACGGAAAGATACACCTGGTTGGCCTTGGCCCTGGAGACGCCCAATACCTGGCGCCTGCTGCGTCGCAAGCGCTTGCAGAAAGTGATGTAATAGTCGGCTTCCGCGCTTACATCGACCAGATTCAAGGTCTGATCACCGGAAAAGAGGTGGTCTCCATGGAACTGGGCCAGGAGCTGGAACGGGCGGCCGCTGCGGTGGACTCTGCCTACGCCGGACGCACCGTTGCCGTGGTCTCCTCCGGTGACGCAGGTATCTATGGCATGTCCGGCCCGGTCTTCCGAGTGCTCACAGACCGCGACTGGGACGGCCAATCACCAGCTGTGGTAACGATTCCTGGAGTCTCGGCCATGCAGGCCGCTGCTGCAGTGTTGGGTTCTCCACTGATGCAGGACTTCTGCGCCATCAGCCTCAGCAACCTGCTCACGCCATGGGAGAAGATCCGCAGTCGATTGGAGGCCGCAGCACAGGGCGACTTTGTGGTAGCCCTCTATAACCCCCGCAGCAAGCGCAGACAGAGCCAGCTCCTTGAAGCCCGGGAGATTCTGCTAGAGCACCGTCCGGGAGATACTCCGGTTGGCTTGGTTGGTGACGCGTTCAGGCCCGGGCAGCGGGTCAAACTCACCACCATTCAGGACCTGGAAAAGGATGCGGAGTTCGTCGACATGGTGACCATTGTGGTGATTGGAAATTCCACTACATACCTCCACGGAGGGAAGGTGATCACCCCCCGAGGATACGAAGAAAAGACCCGTGCTGACTAGACAACTGCGTATCAAACGGGTTATAAACCCTAGGTAACCAAGACTATTTACGCCTAGCAACCTAAATTCCCTAACCATACTCATACATAATTCATCCGATTGTCTGCGGGGGCTTCTTTAATCTTAGAGCAGGTTGGTATAGACCTTACCGCAAGATGTAGTTCGATGCGGCTTTGTCTCCAAAGTTGAACCTCAGAACGGTTCAATCCCGCCCAGCCATCCGATGAGCTAAGAAATGGTCAATTAGGGAGATTGTGCACTTTGCGCGGCAATAAGATTCTGGTCGTAGATGACGAACCTAATATCGTCCGGTCCTTGGCTTTCGTTTTCAACAAAGAAGGCTACCAAGTCTCAATTGCAGAAAACGGTGAAGAGGCAATGGAGATGATCCGCGGCTCTAAGCCCGACATCCTTATCTTGGATGTGATGATGCCTCACAAGAATGGCTACGACGTTTGCCAAGAGATCAAGTCTGATCCCGGTTTGAAAGACATCCACGTGCTAATGTTGACCGCCAAGGGCCAAAAAGGAGACCGGGAAGCAGCCCTTGCCAGGGGAGCTGATGAATACATCAGCAAGCCGTTCAGTCCTATCCAGGTATTAGACCGCGTAAAAGAACTCCTGACTTAGGCATTCTCTCCTTAGCCTAGTTCAGTATCAAGAGGTTCTAGCATTTTACGAAATCTGCCCACTCCCGCAGATACCCTCCTCGCCAAAGAAAACCGGCGATATCTGTTCTTGGCTGCTTTGGCGGCGCTCGGGATTGCTCTCTCCATCTTGGCATTTAGCGTAGTTCTGGGCATTGAACGCGACCGCCACCAGCGAGAATTTGAATTCAAAGCCGCAAACCGGATTGCTGCCCTGCAATCTGGGGTGGACTTCAATGTCAAAGCAGTGCACTCCCTCCAGTCTCTATACTCCGCCTCCGAGTCAGTCAACCGGGAAGACTTCAGCACATTCGTCCGTAACGAGTTTGATAATCGTTCCCAGATTCAAGCTTTAGAGTGGATACCCAGAGTCTTAGCCGAAGACCGGGAAAGTTTCGAAGCCTCCATGAGAGAGGAAGGGCTTGGGAATTTCACGATTCTGGAGAGGCTAACAGATGGCACTTTGGTCCCCGCCACAGAAAGAGCCGAATATTTCCCTGTTTCTTATTTAGAGCCGTATTCTGGAAATGAAGCCGCGACTGGCTTTGACCTGGCGTCGAACCCCTCACGCTACGAAGCCCTGAAAATATCCCGAGACAGCGGGAACCCCGTCGCTACCCAGCGAATTGTCCTGGTACAGGAAGTAGGGAACCAATTTGGATTTCTGGTGTTCGTGCCTATATATGAAAAGGGCGCAGTAACTTCAGCATTACGCAACGTAGGACATCTCTTTCGGGCTTCGCCCTGGGGGTTTTCCGTGTCGGAGACCTGGTCATCAACGCCTGGAAAGACGCGGGACTAGACCCTCTACCACCCAGCATGCAACTGGCACTCTCAGACAGTTCTGCACCCGAAGAAATGCAGCCTTTATTTAGCTCTGATATTGGGCAGGATCCCGATTCCGACAGAGCCGGGAATTTGACCGTAAGCGGATCTCTCGGCATCGGTGGGCGGACCTGGGATGCATCGATCTTCACTCTGCAGCAATCCGTTTTCAGCGTCTGGCAGCCGTGGTCTGCACTACTGGCCGGGTTGAGTCTGACCTCGGTTGCATTTGCCTACTTGCTTCTGGCGATGCAACGTGAGTCCAGAACCAAACATCTGGTGGAACAGCGCACCATAGAGTTATCGCAGTCCAACCAACAACTTGCAAATGAGATCTTAGACCGCTCAAGGATCCAGCAGGAATTGGCTGGCCTGTATGAGATCACTAGTATCTTCTCTGCCGAAGGTGACTTTCAGACCAAGGCGACCAATGCTCTGGAAAAGGTTTCCGTCCTGACATCCGCCGACTGGGTGACACTTAGGCTTCCCGGCCCAAGGGAAACAGTGCTAAATCTGGTTGCCGCATCTGGTCCCGCCGTCAAAGAGAGTCCGCCTTTACCGGTATTCACTGAAGCCATGACCATGAGCACTCGAGCTTTCACCGAAGGAATCATCGAAGTAATCGACGATTACGCCGCACGACCCAAAGCTTCCCAATCGTTGGTCGACTTGGGTATGCAGTCCATGGTGTTGCAGCCCATCAAAGCCAACGAACGCACCCTGGGGCTCGTCACTGTCATTTCCAAAGATAAAGATCATTTCAGCCCAGCATTGGTCTACCTCTTAACCTCCGTTGGAGAAGGCCTCGGCGTGCTGCTTGAAAACTCTTTACTTCAGCAAGAGTCCGATAAAGCGCATCAGGCACAGTTAGATCTGGCAGATGAGAACGTTGTGATTGCCGAGATAGGGCGAATACTTGGTTCGTCACTGAACATCAGTGAAGGGTTTGAGATGTTCGCCCTGAAGACCCACAGCTTGGTTACTTTTGACCAATTAGACATCACGGTGATCGATCCGTCAGGTGAATATGACGAAGTGGCGTTCAGCACGGCGTCGGATGGCGGGTTCCCTGGCCCGACTTCGATGCAAGGTTCCATTACCCAGCGTGTGACATCAGATCTCACTGGATTGATCGTCCAGGATCTTCCGGCTAGCGCGATAGCAACAGACTTCTCCTGCCTTGTGTCTTCAGCGAATGATGGGCAGCGCTCTTGGTTAATTGTTCCGCTTATCCACAACGGCGTCGGAATCGGGGCTCTTTTCCTATCATCCGGCAAAGAATCTGCGTTTACCGAAGATGACCTAAATCTTATAACCAGGCTCGGCCACATGATTGCTGGAGCGATCTCAAACGCCAGCCATCATGCACGGCAGATAAAAGCGGAGGAAGCCCTCAGAGAGCGGGAAGCCCGCCTCCACGGCATAGTAGAATCCGCGGTCGACGGGATAGTTACCATCGATGAAGTAGGCATCGTAGCGTCGTTCAATCATGGAGCTGAAACGATCTTCGGGTACTCATCGAACGAGGTTGTGGGACAAAACGTGAAGATGCTGATGCCTATGCCTCATCACGCGGCCCATGACGGTTATCTCAATGCCTACAAGAGAACCGGAGTCAAAAAGATCATAGGTGCCGGCCGCGAAGTTGCAGGCCTACGTAAAGACGGAACAGTGTTCCCTCTGGATCTCTCAGTCAGCGTAGTAGAGTTGGCAGACCGGACCATCTACACGGGGATCATCAGGGACATCACGAAAAGCCATGCCTTGCAACGGGAGATAGGGCAACGAGCCAAGGAATTGGAAATCGCCTACTCGGAGCTGCAAACCCTGGACCGGATGAAAGACGAATTCATCGCCACTGTCTCCCACGAGTTGCGGACGCCTTTGACCTCGACCAAAGGAGCCGCCGAGATACTCTTGAATTACCAAGATGAGGACCGGGCAACCCAAACAGAATTCTTAAGTATCATCGACAATGAAAGCGACCGTCTCACCAGGTTGATCAACGACGTTCTGGATCTGGCACGAATGGAGTCGGGTGAAACCGTTTGGGACATCTCCACGATAGACCTACAAAGCGTCATTGAGACAGCCATGTACTGTACCCACGCCCTCATTCTGAATAAAGATGTCACAGTAGAAATTGCCGCTGATCATGAACTCCCGGCGGTTGAGGCTGACTCTGACAAGTTGGTCCAAGTGGTGACAAATCTGTTAAGCAACGCCATCAAGTTCACGCCCAACGGCGGCTCAATCCGTTCGGAGTCTCGCTTGGTGCCAGATGAGTCCGCAATCACCGGAGTGAGGATGGTTGAAGTCAGCATTGCGGATACCGGAATCGGCATACCATCTGGTGATGTCCACAAGATATTCGGCCGATTCCAACAGGCAGGTACAACCCTAGCCAACCGCCCCCAAGGAATCGGCCTGGGACTGGCCATCAGCAAAGAGATAATCACCCACCTGGGCGGAGAGATCTGGGTGGAGAGCGAGATTGGAGAAGGGAGCACATTCTTCTTCACTGTACCTTCTGTCCCTACTCCTGCCGGTTAACCCGGCAACAGCCCAGCACCTAGATCGACTACCCCCAAAGAACCGCTGCATCATCGAACGACCTTCCTTGCGTGCGCTCCTTAAGATGAGCGTGTACAATCCGTTGCACCCTTGGCTATTAGGCACGAGCTAGGAGCGCGAGATCGCCATGAAACGCAGCGAAACACGCATTCTCACCACCCATACGGGCAGCCTACCCCGTTCTCCGGAATTACAGGAATTATTGCGCTCCAGACTGGATCCCGGAGACGCCGAGGCCGAGGAATTTCAAACGGGTGTTGAAGAAGGCGTAGCGGACGTGGTGGCCAAACAAGCTGCCATCGGCATCGATGTAATCAATGACGGAGAGCAGGGTCGGGTCCAGTACGCTACCTATGTAAAAGACCGCCTGACCGGTTTCGATGGTGAACAGTTGCTGCGCGCCATACCTCGCATAGACATGCTGGACTTCCCCGAATTCGCGGCCCAGAGCGGCGTTTCATCATCCACAACCATCCCCTGGCCCGCCTGCACCGGCCCCATTGCCTGGAAGGACAAAGACGCCGTCCAACGGGACATTCAACGACTGAAGAATGCAACCTCAGGTGTGCAGGTTGAAGAAGTCTTCATGACGGCCGCCTCCCCCGGTGTGATTGCCAACTTTCTCCACAACGAGCACTACGCCACCGAAGAGGAATACCTGTACGCGTTGGCAGACGTTATGAAAGACGACTACAAAGCCGTCGTCGATTCCGGTCTGCTGCTCCAGATTGACTGCCCAGACCTGGCCATGACCCGAGTCACCCAGTTCTCGCACCTAAGCGAGGACGAGTTTATCAAGATAGTCGAGATGCACGTGGAAGTGCTGCAATACGCGCTGGCCGGAATCGCGCCAGACCGGATGCGCATGCACCTCTGTTGGGGAAACACCGAGGGTCCCCATCACCATGACGTGCCCCTAAAGAAGATCGTGGACATCGTCCTAAAAGCCCCGCCTGGCGCAGTGTCGTTCGAGGGCGCCAATCCCCGCCATGCCCACGAGTGGAAGGTCTGGCAGGACGTGAAACTCCCAGATAGCAAGGTAATCATCCCAGGCGTGTTGGACACCACCACCAACTTCATCGAGCATCCGGAATTGATCGCGGAGCGCATCATCCGCTACGCCAACGTCGTCGGCAAGGAAAACATGATGGTCGGTTCCGATTGCGGCTTTGGCACATCAGCCTGGGGAAGGCGAGTGGAGACCAGGATCGCCTGGGCTAAATTAGAGGCAATGGTCGAGGGTGCAAAACTGGCGAGCCAGGAGCTCTGGTAAAGATTGCCTGACTCCCAAGAAGAACCCGCAAATCTGGGCTCGGCCACTCCGCCGGAACACCCACTGCGGTGGCGCATGCTGGCGTTGCTGTCATTGGCCACAGTCCTGAGCCTGACGGTTTGGTTCAGCACCAACGCCATCGCCCCTGCTCTGGAGGCTGAAAAAGGGTTCTCCACCGGTGACATCGCCTGGCTGACCATCGCCGTCCAGATTGGCTTTGTCATCGGCACCATGCTGATTGCATTCACCAACGTGGCCGATGTGGTCAACACCCGAAAAGTCTTCGCCATCAGCGCGCTATTGGCCGGGTTCTTCAACGCCGCGTTGGTCTTCGTTCCAGGGGGGTTCACCACTGCCCTGGTTCTGCGCATACTGAGCGGCATATTCCTGGGTGGCGTCTACCCGCCAGGGATGAAGATAATCTCCGGTTGGTTCCTCTCCGGGAGGGGAATCGCCATCGGCGTCATGATCGGCGCGTTGACCATCGGTTCCGGCTCACCCCACCTGCTTCGTTCGATCTTTGTTGCTCAATGGGAGATCACCCTGTATCTCAGCGCTGGGCTTGCGGCTCTGGCGGCGGCCATAGTCTATTTCCTGGTGCAAGATGGCCCATTGGACGTCCCAGCAAGAAAATTCAAGCCCGGCTATATCTTGGAAACCGTCAGAGTAGAATCAACCCGGCTGGTCCTGTTTGGCTATCTCGGTCACATGTGGGAGCTTTATGCCATGTGGGCGTGGCTGCCCGCGTTCTTGGCAACGGTCTACGGTACCAAGAGTCTGATCGGAGATTCCTTGGACCTGGCAAGTCTGGTTGCCTTCTTGGTCTTCATATCCGGGGCTGTCGGTTGCGTGGCGGCGGGTATATTCGCCGAGAAGATGGGCCGAACTTCCGTGACCAGTTGGGCGATGGCTATCAGCGGCGGCACAGCGTTATTCATCGGCTTTTTGCCAGTGGAATGGAACATTGTTATCGCCATAGCGGCGATGATCTGGGGGGCGTCGGTGGTGGCGGATTCGGCCCAGTTCTCCACGGCTCTGACCGAATTATCCGATGATGATTACCGGGGGACCGCGCTGGCCTTTCAAACCGGAATCGGCTTCTTGCTGACCATCGCCCCCATCAGGTTGCTGCCGGTGATGGCAGACTCGATCGGTTGGGGGCCAGCCTTTGCGGTGCTGGCCATAGGGCCGGCATTGGGAATCGCCGCAATGCTTCGATTGAGGGCCATGCCGGAGGCTACGGCGATGGCATTAGGGCGGCGTTAGTCCTGCTGGGCAACCCTGAAGTTGAATGTCACAGTTCGGGTGATCGTGCCGTCAAAGTCCTTTTCCGGACCATATTCCTCAGCGGTGAACCTTAGTTCCATACCCAGGCCACGCATGTCATTGGCCAGAGCTTCTACTCGCCGGAGAACCTCGTTAACGTCCTGATCGAGTTCTGATAGATCGTCTTTCGCCATTGGTCTTAAACACCTGACAGGGGTGTCCTCCCCGTTTCGTGGAAAAGACACCCCATTTTGAATTCAGCTATCGGCCAGCAAGATACCGATCAGTAGTAGACGGCGTTACCGGATCCGCCGCCAGCCATGATGACCTCTCCGGTCACGGCCCATGACTTATCCGAAGCCAGGTAGGCCGTCAAGAAGCCGATCTCAGATGCATCAACCATGCGGTTGATATGGTTACCACGGGGTGAGCCGTCGGCGAAGTCCAGAGCTTCCGCCTCTTCGGGAGTCACGCCCAACGCCTTGCCGCGGGCCTCCAGCAGGCTCACAGTGCGCTCGGTCCGGGTGGTACCAGGGTGGATGCAGTTCACGGTGATCCCGAACTTGCCCATCTGTACGGCCAGGGTTTTGGTCAGATGGACCAACGATACGTTCCTGGCGCCGCCGCTGAGATTACCAGCGTTCCTGGCGTTGCCACCGCTGATGTTGATGATCCGGCCCCAGGGCTGTTCCTTCAAGTAAGGGATGGCCGCCCGAGCACAGCGCAAAGCGCCGACATATTTGGTGTCGAAATCGCTGAGCAGCTCATTCTCATCTAGTCCATCGATCGGGCCAACCGCAGAAGGGGAACCGCCTGGCAGCGATGCGCTGTTGACGAGGATGTCCAGTCCACCCAGTTGTTTCACCGCTTCAGCCATGACGCTGTCGACCTGTTCGCGGGAGGTCACATCCAGGGCCATGGGGATTATCCGGCGACCTGTGATGTCTTCAATCTCTTTCGCGGCCTCATCCAACGCTGACTGCGTCCTGGATGCAATCACCACATCGCAGCCCTCTTTGGCCAGTTCTATGGCGATGGCCTTGCCGATACCACGGCTGCCTCCGCCAACAAATGCACGCTTATCTGTCAGTCCAAAGTCCATTTGAAGTCTCCTTCCATTTGGTCAAATCCCAGTCGTTCGCCAGTATGCCGTCCAGTATCGGGGCTGATTCTTGGCGCATTTTACACAACGCCCGATTCTGCGGCAATTAAATCCAACCCATCGCCCCGATGCTGCACCGCAAGAACACGGGCCCACGGCGTAAAAGCACGCTCCTTTCACGTCACAACCGTATGTTGGTAGATGCGAACTGTATGGAACGCACAGTCAGGTTTTTAACTCTCTGTGAAGCCACGTCGGAGGTGAATACCATGGCCATGCCAATGATGGCTGAAAAACCCAGAAATGAGATGGATCATATCCTCACCTACGCACCTGGAACGCAGAGCGTATGCAGTTGCTAGCCGCTCTGGAAGCCATGAAAGGGGAGAGGGCGGAGATCCCTCTGGTGATTGGAGGGAAGCCGCTTCGCACGGGCAAGATCATCAACGTGCCCGCTCCCCACGAACACAATCGATCCCTCGCCCATGCTCATCTCGCCAAGGAGACGGAGCTCCGACAGGCGGTGGAAGCGGCCTGTGCTGCCCACGATGAATGGGCATCTATGGACGGTCACCAGCGGGCGCAGATATTCCTCAAGGCAGCGGATATCCTGTCGGGACCTCGCCAAATCGAGAACATCGCTGCCATCATGATGAACCTGTCAAAGACCCCGTTCGAAGCCGAGATAGACCTGATAGAGCTGGTCGATTTCTGGCGGTTCAACGCCTACTACATGGAATTCTTGTACGACCAGCAACCCAGCAGCGGGCCAGGGGAGAACAACCGGTTCGATTGGCGTCCGTTGGAGGGGTTCATAACAGCAGTGACACCGTTCAACTTCGTAGCCATAGCGGGCAATCTGCCGTCTGCGCCGGCCCAGGTTGGTAACGTGGTCCTCTGGAAACCCTCGCGCTCGGTGATCCTGGCCAACTACTGCATAATGCAGATACTCCAAGAAGCGGGCCTGCCCGATGGCGCGATCAATTTCGTGCCTTCTGAAGCAGCCCATTTCAATAATCCCTTTAACCACCCATCCTTTGCCGGGCTGCACTTCACAGGCAGCTCCGAGACGATGGTCCAGCTATGGCAGCGGATATCTGCAAACTTGAACCTGTACCGGAGCTTCCCGCGAATAGTTGGTGAAGCCGAAGGCAAGGACTTCATAGTGGTCCACCGATCCGCCGACCCCCAAGTCGTTGCCGCCAATACCATCAGGGGAGCGTTTGAATATCAGGGCCAGAAATGCTCAGCCGCCTCACGAATGTACGTCCCGGAAAGCCTATGGCAAGTGATTGGGCCGATGATGGCCGAAGAACTGCCGAAACTTACGGTTGGAGTAGTGGACGACCTCAGCGTGTCCTTGGGTGCCCTGATCAACCAGGATGCATTCGACAAGGTGAAGTCATACATCCAGTACGCCAAGGACCACCATGAGGAATACGAGATCCTCTATGGAGGCAGATGTGACGATTCAGAGGGTTGGTTCGTAGAGCCCACGGTGATCGTCACCACCAATCCAAAAGCCAAGTTGATGACGGAAGAGATCTTCGGTCCGGTGCTCACGGTCCTGGTCTACCCCGACTACTCCTACGAGAGTGTCCTCAGTCTTTGCAACGAATCCAGCGCCTACGGCCTCACCGGGTCCATCTTCGCTGAAGACAAGAAAGCAATCATGAAAGCCGAGGAGATGCTGAGGTTCGCAGCCGGGAATTTCTACATCAACGACAAACCAAGTGGTTCAATCGTAGATCGGCAGCCCTTTGGCGGCGGGCGTCGTTCCGGCACCAACGACAAATCCGGGTTCTGGCTGAACCTGTCCCGTTGGATGAGTCCTAGGACGATCAAGGAATTACTCGTCCCCGCCAGAGAGTGGCAACGACCCTATCTGGGATAACCGGGTTGTCGCTTTCTAGGCTTCAATTGGCGCGTTGATCAATCATTCTTCCGGAATTGGTTCCGGAAGAATGATTGCCTGTTCGCTGGCGCCAGGCCGCGCTTTGACCAACGCTAGGATAGAAAGCACGGGAAGGGCCATCATCACCACCATGCCAACGGTGTAGGTGCCGGTCAGATCATGGAATATGGCCAGAGGCAACGGGCCGACGGCAGATGCGCAGAAGTTGATGGTCATGGCAGACCCCTGCACTCGGCCCAACCCATGGCGTCCGTAATAATGGGCCCAGATCACGCCCTGAACTATGTGGTGCGCGCCGCCTGCTATCCCCATGATCAGCACGTAGACCACAGCCAAGAAAACCGAATCTATGGCCACGGCAAATACCAACGCCACGAACAATGCCACCATGGAAAAGGCATAAAGGGCCTTGGGTCCAATGTGGTCGACCACGAATCCAGTCAACAGGGAACTGACCGCCGACGACGCTGAGAAGATGATGAACACGCCGGCGGCCAGAGTTGCGCTCAGTCCCTTCTCCTCGAAGATCGACGTCTGATGGAATACCAACGCCGTCGACACCAACCCCGGCGTGCCAAGGGACAACGCCAACAGCCAAAAGCTCACCGAACTGAACACCCGCGTCTCAGTCTGGACGCCGGCCATCGCCTGACGGGTTTCAGACACCGGCGGCTCAGAAAACCCATCGGGGAACAGACCCATATCCTCCGGCCTATTCCTCACGACCAATAACGTGACCGGGATTATCAGGAATATGGCCACCAAGCCTATCACCGCATAGGCTTCTCGCCACCCGATATTGACGATCAAGAAACGGGCAAAGGGCGGGAATATGGCGCTGGAAAGCACGGCTCCCAACCCCATCATGGCTATGGCTCGGCCACGCCGCGATACGAACCAGGTGTTCACCAGCAAGATCGAGTTGATGTTCAACGACCCTTGCCCCAGCGCCCGCAAACTGGCAAAGGCTATGTAGAACAGAACTATGTTGGTGGCGGTGGCCATGCCAAAACATGCAGCGCCAAAGCCCAACCCCACGGCCACCAGCATGACCCTTGGCCCGTAGCGATCGGCCAGGCGACTGACGATTCCCACCAACACAGCGCTCATGCCGGTGCTGGCCATATAGAGGACCGAGATACCAGGACGAGACAACCCGGTATCCTCGATGATGGAGTCGATGAAGATGGAGAAGACGTAGGACTGGCCAGGCCCGCTGCTGAATACAACCAATCCCGACGCAACAACTATGAACCAGCCATAGAAGATTCGGCGGTTGGTTCCTGGTGGGTTTTCAGTAGGGGTCGTTATGGTCGTTTCCTGGTCCAGCAGATCTCTTGGCGTTTAGATGTAGCCTCTGAACAGCGACTTCTAATGGTACGCCAGATGGCCGTTACATGTTTCCCGTTACGTCAACCTGGGCTATAGTGTTTGCTGCGCCGTGGTTAGTTGCCGAAATCGCCTATGCGGCTGCAATAGACTCTGAACATAGATGGGGGATTCTTCATGGCCGCCAAGAAAGGAACCGGACTGCTGATGGTCTGGTGTGACGTTCCCGAAGACCGGGAGGACGAGTTCAACCGCTGGTACAACGGTGAGCACATAGCCGAGATTCTCACGGTGCCGGGGGTGATCAATGCCGCGCGTTACGAAGCCGTGGTAAATGGCCCCAAACACCTGGCCTGCTATGAGTTGGACAGCCCCGCTGCAGTCCTGGGCGACGGCTTCACCAAGCGGACAAAATCCAAGTGGAGCGAGACCATGGGGCCCACTTTAATTGGGCTTAACTTCTTCAACCCTCTCTACGAGATGATCTATCCGTATGAACTTACGGAAGAGGTCGCAAGCAGCGACATGGCACCGGCCCTGCACGTTGGCCGGATGAACATCCCCGCCGAACGAGCAGTTGAATGGAACGAGTGGTATGACTCGGTCTTCGTTCCCAATTTTGAGAAGGTCCCAGGTATCATCAGGGGCCGACGCTACAAGACGGTACGCGGTGAAGACCCCATGTACTCGGTGGTCTACGAGATGGAAAATGAGATGGCATCCCGGTCTCCGGAGTGGGAGGCGCAGATTGCCGCCGACCCGAGGAACGCTGAGATGATGGGCCTGATTACACACGGATACGGCTCACCCAGCATCTACAAGAAGACCTTTGAGCTTTAGCCAACAATCAGACAGATGGAGCAAAACATGCCCAACCACATAGTGAACGTCGGCGACGTCGAACTTATCTCTCTGAACGACAACCTGCCCCTCAGATCGCCCTTCGTTGCCTTCCCACGCACCACAATAGAGCAGTGGAACGAGTACCCCGAACTGATGGCCGACCATGAGAATGGGAAGCACCGCTGGGGTTCTTTGGCAGTCCGTTCCTCCGGAAAGTTGATCGTGGTCGACACCGGTATGCAGGGTGAGGGCTGCTACCTGCTGGACGACATGAAAGAGAAGGGAATCGACCGCGACGAGGTGGACATCGTGGTCTTCACCCACGTCCACCCAGACCATGTCGGTTGGAACTTCACCGATGGAAAGCCAAACTTCCCCAACGCCCGGTTCCTGGTCCCCCAGAAAGACTGGGACTACTGGACCCAGCCCGACGTCATCAACACCGTCGAGTACGTTGTTCCCCAGGTTCTGCCTCTGCAAGAACTGGGCGTCATGGACCTGATCGACGGTGAGTTCTCCATAACACCAGAACTCACCACCTACCCGACTCCCGGTCACACCCCCGGCCACAATTCCATCCGAGTGGTGTCCAAGGGAGAGAATGCCTTCATCCTGGGCGACGTTGCCCACAGCCCAGCCCAAGCTCACTACACCGACTGGAACCCCGAGTTCGACATCATCCCAGATGAGGCCCGGGCAACCCGCCATTCGGTGTTGGACATGTTGGAAGCCGAAGGCACCCTGGTCTCCGCCGGGCATTTCCCCGATCCGGGCTTTGGCCGTTTTGTCCGGGGAGAAGAACGACGCTACTGGCAGGATATCTAGTACACAGATGTCTTCTGAAGAACTGAACGACAACTCACCGGCAACGCTGCTCTTCCCGCAGTTCGAATCAGAACTGTACCAAGGTGCGTCGTTGGAGGTTACCGGGCTGACCCAAGAGCAGCTTGACTTCGAATCGGACAAGTGGGGTTGGAGCGGATGGAGCATCAGGCGTCAGTTGAGCCACATGGCCTCAGGGAATTTCCGCTGGTTCTGGCAGCGCTGGGGGCTGTCTATGTACACCGGCGGTGCGCCACCAAATGCTCCAACACCGGAAGAAACCTGGGCTCTAGCCCAATCGAAATTCGACCGCAGATTGGATGAAGACCTGTATTGGAACGTCGAGAGTATCCTGAAGGAACTCAAACGGGGGCTAACCCTGGGCCAGACCATCCTCTCCCAAGAAACCGTTGGTTCCATGCGATCCAAGGAATTTGAGTTCTCCGATGAAGGCGAATGGCCCTGGTTCTACAACATCCACGGCGACGGTCTACGGCGTGATACGGAGGTTCCTACCAAGATTTGGTTCAGCCTTGAAACAGTCTTCCGTCACCGGTACTACGAGCACATCACCCATCTCTACAACATCCAACGGATCAAACAGGCCCAGGGTTTGACCACCCACGTGGAGATTCCCATCGAGGGCTACATGGCGCTCCCCGGTTGGGACTTGAGCACGCCAAACCAATAACCCACGGAGAAAACATGCCTAAAGCAAAACTGGTCAGATTCGACAGCGTGGAGCATCAGCGGAAACGGCCCGGAGTGCTGCTAACAAGCCTGGTTGATGGCGACACCGGTGCCACCGAGATTTCCAGCGGCGTGGCCGAATTCGAAGTCGGAGCTTCAGCGCCCACCCACTACCATGACGCCGAGGAGTCGGTGATTGTCATTGAAGGCGAAGGACTGATGGTCATCAACGGAGAAGAACATATCGTCAAACCCAATGACGCTGCCTTCATCTCCCCTGGCGCTCACCACAGCATCGCCAACCACGGAGACCAACCCTTCAAGATAAGCTGGACCTACGCTTCGATTAATTGGTCTACTACACCCGTCGACTGACTTGTACCCCAGGGGCTTCTATGCCCACGCGACGCATGGTCGGATAACTGGTCGACTAAACCCGTAGACTGACTCGTACCCCAGGGGCTTCTATGCCCACGCGACGCATGGTCGGATAACTGGTCGACGACACCCGCGGACTGACTCGTGCCCCAGGGGCTCCTATGCCCACGCGACACACGGTCGGATAACTGGTCGACGACACCCGTAGATTAACCCCTAATCCAGGGCACGGATGCTGGCAAACCGTACCAGGAAAAACAGGCAGACAGCCAGGGAAATCCCTCCTCCAATGGCCATGGCGACGTCAATTCCCACCAGCAATCCCACACCGCCGGTGAGGGCCGCAAACAGCGGAATCAGCCCGCTCTCGTAATGCCATACGCTGGTCACGCGCCCCCGCAGGTTATCCGGCACCAAGGTCTGAATCAGCGTCTGGTTGGCCACTATGAAATGGGTCTGGAAGAACCCCATGATCAGCATGATCGGGATCGAGAGCCAGATCCACTGGGACAGACCCAACACCAGGATGACCGATGACCCGGCTATTAGAGCTATCAACGTCACCAGTCCCTTTTTGGTGAAGAACCCCAATGATGAGATGACAATAGTCGCCGTCAGTCCTCCCGCTCCCATCACAACCACCATGGCTGTACTGACTCCGGCGCCGCTGCCCAATGCTTCCTCGGTGTAGGCCGGTAGGAACAACAAAAGGGGCATGAAGATGCCGGTGCGGACAAAGTTCATCAGCATCAAACGCAGCAGATTGGCGTTGCTGACAATGAATCCCATACCCTCTTTGAAATCTGCAACAACAGAGGCCCGTCGCCTCTTAGATTCCTCGCGGAACGGGGTCTTCATCGGCACCAACAACAGGATCATTCCGGCGTAGAGTCCCGACTCGACAAAGAAGTTCCACTGGAAATCCACGGTCTCGATCAACACGCCGCTGATACCTGCTCCGACCAGCCGCATGGATGTAACCGCCATGGCGTTCAGAGCCAGGGCGTTGCCCAGATCTTCTTTGGGCACGGTATTGGCGACCAAGGCCTGACGGACCGGTTGCACAAAGGCGAATCCAATCCCTGATATCGCCATATAGCCGTAAACGTGCCAGATGGTGTCGACTCGGTCCGAAGCCACCATAGCTCCGAAAATCAGAGCCGATGCCACCATGACCAATTGAACTATCATTACCATCTTTCGGCGGTCGTGGCGGTCGGCTAGGACGCCACTCCAGGGTCCCAGAATCAGCACAGGGAGAGCCCGAACCGCCACGGTCAATATGGAGTGTAGGGCTGAACCACTGATGTCCAACGCCAGCCAGCCAATGGTCACAAACTGGAGCCACTGGGCACAATTGGCAAAGAGATTCCCGGTCCATAGATAGCGGTAGTTAACGTTCTTTTGGAGCGAGGAGAACGTCCTAACTCGACTTCGAGGCGGTCGAATGGCCGGGTTTGTAGGCGGGGGTGCAGATGGTTGAGGCGAGTCTGGGCGCAAGCTGTGGGGTGTGTGGCTCCCGGAAATAGATAAGACCGAATCAATCGTAGGCCTACAGCTCGGTTGAAGCAAGTTTTGTCATTTCGCCAGTGCTAAATAGCACTACCACTCCGTTAGGTTTTTCGCTAAACTAGCCGCGCTCGGAGGCCCATCTTTCCAGATATGAATAACCCCAACAGTAGGAATTTATGAAATTCGGTCTATTCCAATCGGTACAACTTCCCAATCCCAATGAACAAGTCAGGTACTACAAAGAGGCGTTGGCCCAGGTGCGCCACGCCGAACAATTGGGCTTCGAATCCGTCTGGATAACCGAGCATCATTTCTCAAGACATGGGATCGTCTCCGCCACGCTGTCGCTACTGGCCTACCTGGCGGGAGTCACCGAGAAGATACGCCTGGGCACCGGCGTGACCGTCCTTCCCTTCCACAACCCCATCGAACTGGCAGAGCAGGCAGCCACCGTGGACCTGCTCAGTGATGGACGCTTGGACTTTGGTGTCGGTCGGGGTTTCCAGTGGGGCGAGTTCCATAAGCTGAACATTCCGATGGAGGAGTCGAGCCGCAGGTTCGAAGAGACCATGGACGTCCTGGCTAAGGCTTGGACATCCGACAAACCCTTCGACCACAACGGGGAGTTCTGGCAGTTTAGCGACATGACCGTGCACCCAAAACCGGTACAGCTACCCCATCCGCCTATATTTGTGGCGGCGTCCAGCGAGAACAGCGTAAACAGAGTGGCACGCAACGACTGGAATCTGCTCATCGGGCAGGGGGAGCCGTTCGACCAGGTGGCCAACCAGATCGAGTTCTATAAAGGGGCGCTGGCCGAAGCAGGGCACGATTACAACGATGACCGGGTGGTACTCGCCAGACCCATGTACTGCGCGGCGAACCTATCCCAGTCAAAAAACGACACCGAACTACCTTTCATGTGGTTCAAGCAAACGGGCCAAGAGGTGGGAGCGCCGCCGGACAATGAGGTGGAGTTGCTGCCAGATGAGTACCAGGCCTACCGGAGAAGGTTCGCCAGGGACGTGACCTTTGACTACGACGCCATGTTCGACAACGTTGCCCTGTTTGGAACGCCGGACGACATCACAGCCAAGATTCAAAACCTGCAAAAGTCGGGTGTGGAGAAGATTATCTTCTTCATCAACTTTGGAGGCATCGAAAACCAGAAGGTGATCGATTCCCTGGACCTATTCGCCAAAGAGGTCATGCCCAATTTCGCAGACTAGATAGGAGGGATCAACGGGTGTAGGGAAACTTAATCTCTGTACCCCCCGTCATTCCGGCGAAGGCCGGAATCCACGCCACCACCAACTCGGCACCTGGCTCATGGTGAGCCCGTCGAACCATCACAACAGAGGGGGCGGCCCAGCCGGAGCAAGCCTTACGCGCATCCTTCGACGGGGCTCGGGACGAACGGTTTAGGGGCCAATCCGACTAGTCCCGGAAGTTCACAAACTGCAGGGGCTGGGTGTTCTTCATATCTTTGATGAAGGTGATGGCCGCCTGGAGGTCGTCCCGCTTCTTGCCGGTGACCCGTAGTTCGTTCCCCTGAATCGCAAGTTGGACTTTCATCTTGGCGGCTTTGACGTCCTTGACGATCTTGCGCCCCAGGTCGCTGTCGATTCCCTGTTTGATGTCCACGATCTCACGGAGACTGCTGCCCGCGGCGTCCTGCGCCTCTTTGAAGTCCAGCGCTCCCAGTTCCACCTTGCGCATGGCCAGGTACTTCTTCAGCAGCTCTTCTACCTGGGTCATCTTCATGCTGTCATCGGCGGTCAGCGTCAGCTGGTCGTTGGACCGGACGATGGCGCACTTGGTATTGGCTAGGTCAAATCGCTGGTTGATCTCGCGCTCGACACCGTTCAAAGCGTTATCGACTTCCGCCAGATCAGTTTTGGACACCACATCAAAAGAAGGCATGGAAAAGAACTCCTCAGTAAACCCGAGTCAATTAAATATTGAATCCATAATACAATAAGAAAGACGAAGTTTTGAGATAACAATGCTGAAATAAGGACAACTTGATTTGATCGGTTTGCCGGACCAAGACGACCAATATCTTATTGAGCGTTCGCCGCCTAGGTGCTACAATTCTTAAGGCTAATCACCAAGGTGCTAATCTTGGTATCTGCCCTCTTTTTTGAACGTTCCCCGATAGCTCAGCGGTAGAGCGGTCGGCTGTTAACCGATAGGTCGTAGGTTCGAATCCTACTCGGGGAGCCATTTCAAGCCTGGACTATTCCTGAGCGTTTTCCTTTACCCCTCCAA